>JAGWBN010000010.1:3377-24363 GCA_021295875.1 Pseudomonadales bacterium | reverse complement strand
CGGCGCGGGCTTCGTTGAGTATCTCTTCCGCGCGGGCTTCCGCGTGTTCGAGATCCCGCTGCGCCTTCGCCGCCGCCTCTAGGCCATCGGCGATGGTCTGCTGGCGTTCGCGCATCGCCCGGATCAGGAACGGCCAGATGAACCGCCAGCAGAAGATCACGAAGATGGCAAAGGCGATCGATTGCCCGATAAACGTACCCAGATTGACGTTCATGACTGGACCTCCGTTTCAGCGAGCGACGAACTAGATCGGCGGTGCGAAGATCACCATCAGGCCGACTCCGACGCCGATAATCGGCACGGCGTCGACGAGGCCCAGGATGATGAACATCTGCGTCCGCAACACCGGCAGCAGTTCGGGCTGACGGGCGACCCCCTCCATGAACTTGCCGCCCAACGCCCACCGCACCGAGCCCGATCATCAGGCCGGCAGCGATGAACAAGAGAACCTGCATCTCCATTTAAATGACTCCTAGCTTTAGTTAGTGCTCGTCCGAGACGTCATGCGCCTGGGCGAGATAGACCACGGTCAGCACCGCGAAAATGAACGCCTGCAAGGTGATCACGAGGACGTGGAACACCGCCCACGCCCATTGCAGGACGGCGGCCGTCAACCCGAGAGCGAGCCCCGTGTACATAAGGGCGATCAGGATGAAGATCATCTCCCCTGCATAGAGGTTTCCAAACAGCCGCAGCCCAAGCGATACCGGCTTGGCGATAAGCGTGACCGTCTCCAGGACGAGGTTTATGGGGAGGAACAGCCACGTCAGGGGCGAGCGCAGGCTCACCTCGAAGGGGTGGCAGGTCAATTCCTTGACGAAACCTCCGACGCCCTTTTCCTTGATGCTGAAGAAAATGATGAGCCCGAAGACGCTGAACGCGAGCCCCAAGGTGATGTTCGGGTCGGTTGACGGCACGACCTTCATGTAGTGGATTCCCATTGCCATGGCGGCTTCAGGGATCCAGTCCACCGGTACCAGGTCCATGAGGTTGAGCAGGAACACCCACACGAAGATGGTCAACGCCATGGGGGCGATCAAGCTGTTGGTGTGCTGGAAGATGCTCGACGTCGTGTCGTCTATGAAATCGACGATCATCTCGACCGCGTTCTGCAAGCCCCCGGGCACACCGGCCGTCGCCTTCTTCGCCGCTGTGCGGAATATCACGCAGAAGACGACGCCGAGGAATACCGACCAGAAGATCGAATCGACGTTGATGGCCCAGAAGCCCATCTCGGCTGCCTGTTCGGCGTTCTCGGCGAAGCCGCCCGTACGTCAGGTTCGTCAGGTGGTGCTTTATGTAGCCGGCGGCGTCTTCGGCCATCGAACCCTTGCTTCCGTCAATCCCGCGGTTGGCTGCCGCTTCCATCCATGCCGTTGCTGGCGCCACCCATCCAAGGCGACGCGAATTGCGCCATCAGTGCCGCCACGAGTCCCGCGAAAAACCCGAGGCTGCCGGCCTTCAACACCACGAGGGCGATGCCCAGGAGCGCCACCATGAGCCCCATCTTCACCAGCCATCGACCGAGGAATCTGCCTCCCTCGAGCACCGCTTCCTGCTGTGCGCCCACGTGCTGCTGCGCGCCCGACCGCCCGGGGCGACTCGCCGCCCACGCGAAGTACGCGTTGGGCACGAAAGCCACCAGGCCGCCAAGAAGCGCGGACTTGGCCTCGTCCGCACTCCAAAAGAGCGCCATCGCCGCCACGACCAACGTGACGACGGCCTGCAAACCGACTACCCGGGCCGGCGTCCCCCAGCGTCGTCCGCTACGACCCTGCGCGGTGACCGTCACTCGGCCGACTCGTTCAGCCGGGCATCACACCGCACAGATTGCAACGCTTGAGACGATCCGGGGTTCGCGAAGGGCGCGGATTATACGGACGGGTTTTCCGCGCTTCAAACGCTGGGCGGCCAGAAAATGCTCGCCGCCGAGGTGCCGCGGACGAAGTCGGTATCAAGGACGACCAAAACGCGCCCGAGGGGCAGGCGGACTCCGCTACGGCTTGGCGCCCATCCGGGCAAGGATTCCGTCGAGTTCCTCGAGACTCGAGTAGCGCACCACGAGCCGTCCACGACCTTTGTTGTTGGCCGAGATCGTGACCGGGGCGGCGAGGTGTTCACTAACCTCGCGTTCCAGGCGGCGGGTGTCCGGATCCTTGGCCACGGGCTTCGAACCGGTTCCGCTCAAGAGCCGCTTCACCAACGCCTCCGTCTGCCGCACCGACAGACCGTGCCCGACCACATGGCGCGCCGCCGCCGCCTGTTCCTCGGTCGGCAAAGCCAGCAATGCCCTTGCGTGGCCCATTTCGAGATCGCCCGCTTCGATCAACCGCCGCACGCCGACCGCCAGGCCGAGCAGGCGCATCAGATTCGTGACCTGGCTGCGCGACCTGCCGACCGCGTCGGCGAGTTCATCGTGGGTCATGCCGTACTCGTCCAGCAGGCCCTTGAGCGCCGATGCCTCCTCCAGGGCGTTCAGGTCCTCCCGTTGGATGTTCTCGATCAACGCCATGGCCATGGCCTGGCGGTCGTCAACGTCGCGCACGACCACCGGAATGTTGTCGAGTCCGGCCCGCTGGGCAGCCCGCCAGCGGCGTTCGCCGGCGACGATTTCGTAACCCCCCGCAGCCCTCGGGCGGACGATCACCGGCTCGATCACCCCCTGGGCGCGGATCGATTGGGCGAGTTCCTCGAGGGCTTCTTCGCGAATGGTCCGCCGGGGCTGGTGGGCACTCCTGTGGAGTTGCTCCAGCGGGAGTTCCGTCGGTGTGCGCGAAGTGTCGACTTCCGCCACAGGCTCCGGCAGCAGCGAGTCGAGTCCTCTGCCGAGACTTCTGCGCCTAGTGGCCACCCATCCCCCCGTCGGAGCTGTTACGCCGTGAGCGCCGGCGCGGCTTCGCTGCCGGCCTCGGCACGGTTGCGCACGTCCTGCGCCCGCCGGACCTCGCCGGCCAGCGCCCGGTAGGCCCGTGCACCGGTACACGACGCATCGTACAGGATGACCGGCAGGCCATGGCTCGGCGCTTCCGCCAGGCGAACGTTGCGGGGAATCACCGTGCGGAAGACGTCCTCGCCGAAATACTCGAGGAGCTGTCTCGACACGTCCCTGCTCAGCCGGTTGCGCGGGTCGTACATGGTCCGGAGGATGCCCTCGATGGCGAGACCGGAATTGCCCCGCTCGCGCACGCCGCGGATCGTCAGCAGCAGGTCGGTGAGCCCTTCCAGCGGGAAATACTCGCACTGCAGGGGAACCAGCACGCCGTCCACCGCCATCAGCGCGTTCAGCGTCAGCACGTTCAGCGACGGCGGGCAGTCGACGACGACGAAGTCGAACTCGCCCGCAGCGTCTAGGCGCATCCGCAGTCGGGTTCCCCGGTCGTCCGCCGACATCAGCGCCACCTCGGCCGCCGTGAGGTCGCCGTTGGCCGGCACCAGGTCGAATCCGCCCTCGGTGCGCCGCGCCACGCGGTCGAAGGGCACGTCGTCCACCAGCCATTCGTACGTGCTGGTCTCGAGGTCGTACTTGTCGACACCGGAACCCATGGTGGCGTTGCCCTGGGGATCGAGATCGACAAGCAACACCGAGGCATCGTCGGCGACGAGCGAGGCGGCGAGATTGACGCTGGTGGTGGTCTTGCCGACACCGCCCTTCTGGTTTGCCACCGCTATGCGCCTAGCCCGCATATCTCACCAGCCTGTCTCCTACGGCGCCAGAGCCACGGCGGTGATCCACGAACCGCCGCCTCGCTGTGCACGGCGAATCTCGCCGCCATCGAATATCCCCGGACTCAACCGCGTGCCCGATTGAAGCAGCGCCTGGCCATCGGCCAGCAGCAGATCCCTCACCAGCTTCCAGGCTTCGGCGGGGGGTGCCACCGCGCGCGCCGTAACGGTACCAAACCTTTCCGCGGGAGAGCGACCGGAACGCAACAACTCGCCCACATCCTGCGCCATGACCTCGACGTTGGCGAGGCCAAGTTCGATCACGACCTGCTGGAGAAACCGGACCTTGCGCTCACTGCGTTCGATCAGCACAACGTCTGAACCGGGTCGGGCAATGGCCAGCGGCACACCCGGAAAGCCGGCACCCGAGCCCACATCCGCGAGCCGCCCCCGCCACCAGGGCAGGAGTTCCAGGCTGTCCTCCACGTGGCGCGCCCGCAGCCGGTCGATGTCGTGGCGCGACACCAGGTTCCAGCGCGTGTTCCAGCGGCGGACCATCGCCTCGTAGGACTCGAGTCGTGCGGCCACCCCGGGGTTGGTGACGCCCCGGTCTTCGAGGAATCGAGTCAGCGTCTCACGCGACGCCGTGCTCGACATACTCCCTACGCGCCCGAAGGGCGCGCTCGCGTCTTGGCATGGACGAGCAGTAGCGAGAGTGCGGCCGGCGTCACACCCGGTACCCTAGCCGCCTGGGCGATGGTCTGCGGCCGTCGCTCGCGGAGCTTGTCCTTGAGTTCGTTGGACAGTCCCGATATCGCCTGGTAGTTGAAATCCTGCGGCAGCGCGTGTTCCTCGTTGGCCTTGACGCGTTCGATCTCCTGGTCCTGCCGACGCATGTAGCCCTCGTACTTGGCGTCGATCTCCAGTTGTTCGAGGACCGCCTGGTCGATGCCGATCCGCCCCGCCGCCAAGGCTTCAGCCAGCGAGCCGGCATCGACGCCGGGGCGCTTCAGGAGTTCGCGCAGGGACGCGGGTTTGTTCACCGCCTCGCCGGTCGCCGCGGTGACGGCCCGGGCGAGATCGTTCCCGGGCACGGCCATCGCTTCGGCCAACAGCACCGCACCCCTGTCCAACTCCCGCTTGCGTGCTTGGAACACCCCCCAACGCCGATCGTCGACCAAGCCGAGAGATCGACCACGTTCGGTGAGGCGCAGGTCGGCGTTGTCCTGGCGCAAGCGCAGGCGGTACTCCGCGCGGCTGGTGAACATCCGGTACGGCTCCGTGACGCCGAGGGTCACCAAGTCGTCGACCAGAACGCCGATGTACGCTTCGTAGCGTTCGGGACACCACGGTTCCTGGCCGGCTGCCGCGCGTCCGGCGTTAAGACCTGCCAGCAGGCCCTGGGCTGCGGCCTCTTCGTATCCCGTGGTGCCGTTGATCTGGCCCGCGAAGTAGAGGCCCTCGATGCACCGCGTCTCCAGCGTCGGCTTGAGGTCGCGCGGGTCGAAGAAATCGTACTCGATCGCGTAGCCGGGGCGCGTGATGTGGGCACCCTCGAACCCGGCGATGCTCTGCACCGCCGCCAACTGCACGTCGAACGGCAGGCTCGTGGAGATGCCGTTGGGGTAGAGCTCGTGGGTCTCGAGGCCCTCGGGCTCGACGAATACCTGATGTGCATCCCTCGCGGCGAAGCGCACCACCTTGTCCTCGATGGACGGACAGTAGCGGGGGCCGACGCCCTCGATCGCACCGGTGAACATGGGCGAGCGCTCGAGGCCCATGCGGATGATCTCGTGGGTACGGGCATTGGTGTGCGTGATGTGGCAGGCCGCCTGCCGCGGATGCAGATCGGTCGTCGACAGGAACGACATCACCGGGCGCGGTTCGTCGCTCTCCTGGACGCCCATGACGCTGAAGTCGACGCTGCGGCCGTCGATCCGCGGGGGCGTGCCGGTCTTCAGCCGGTCGACACGCAGCGGCAGCGCTCGCAGGCGTTCGGCCAACGCGTTGGCAGGCGCATCGCCCGCACGGCCACCGGGTTGGTTCTCGAGCCCCACGTGAATGCGACCGCCGAGGAACGTGCCGGTGGTCAGCACCACGCGGTCGGCCTTGAACACCAGGCCCATCTGCGTGGCCACGCCCCGTACGCGGTCACTGCGGATGTCGAGATCCACGACCGACTGCTGGAACACCGTCAGGTTGGGACAGTTCTCCACGGTGCAGCGAATGGCGTTGCGGTAGAGCACGCGGTCGGCTTGCGCCCGGGTCGCGCGCACCGCGGGCCCCTTGCGGGAGTTGAGCGTGCGCAGTTGGATGCCCGCCCGGTCCGTGGCCAGCGCCATGGCACCGCCCAGGGCGTCGATTTCACGCACCAGGTGGGACTTGCCGATGCCACCGATCGCCGGGTTGCACGACATCTGACCGATGGTCTCGATGCTCTGGGTGAGCAGCAGGGTCCGGGCGCCGGTCCGCGCCGAGGCAAGCGCCGCCTCGGTGCCGGCATGGCCACCGCCGATCACGATGACGTCGAATTGTTGTGGGTGGTCCATGGCGAGTGCCGGCGCCGCAGTCACTCGGCGGCGCCCCGAAGGGACGTTGCGGGCGGCGGATTATACGCCCCCCTACTTGCCGACACAGAAGCTCGCGAAGATCTCCCCCAACAGGTCGTCGACGCTGGTGGCGCCGACGATGGCACCCAATCGGTCCTGAACCTGGCGAAGCTCCTCCGCGGCCAGGTCGCCGAAGCCTTCCCCGGCCCGCGTTCGGGCAACGGCGGTGTACCGTCGAGCCGCGGTCAGGGCCTCGATGTGGCGCTTGCGGGCGAGATAGGCCCCCTCACCCGGCGCGGCGCCTGCGATTTCCGCGATGGCCAGGCGCAGCGCATCGACACCGTCGCCGTTCAGAGCGCAGATGTTGACGCCCTCTCCACTTCGGCCCGGCGATCCGCCGGTGAGATCGATCTTGTTGCGCACCACCAGCCGTCGGCCGGCCGGTATGTCCAGCGCCGAAGCGTCGCCGTCGACGCTGGCGTCTTCGACCACAAGCACCAGGTCCGCGCGCGCCACAGCGGAGCGGGCCCGGTCAACGCCGATGGTCTCCACGGGGTCGCCGCCGACGCGCATGCCAGCGGTGTCGGTCAGCCGGATCGGCACGCCTTCGATCTCGAGGTCGGCGCTCAGCAAGTCCCGGGTCGTGCCGGGAATGTCCGTGACGATCGCCCGGTTCTCCGCCAGCAACCGGTTCAAGAGGCTCGACTTGCCGACGTTCGGCGGACCGGCGATGACCACGTCGAGGCCTTGGCGCAGCGCTTCCCCCCGCGCCGACTCGGCGAGCAGCCTGTCGATGGCGGTCTCGACCCCGGCCAGGCGTTCGACGACATCCGACTCCGC
This sequence comes from Pseudomonadales bacterium, assembly GCA_021295875.1. Taxonomy (GTDB): domain Bacteria; phylum Pseudomonadota; class Gammaproteobacteria; order Pseudomonadales; family Azotimanducaceae; genus VXYL01. Next base: position 17,311 of record JAGWBN010000010.1, on the reverse strand, counting down.
GAGGAAGTCGATCTCTTCCTCGGCGAAGTCGATGGCCGCCTCGAGATACACCCGCAAATCCAGGACTGCCCGGTCGATCTCCGCCACGCGACCCGAGAACTCACCGCCGAGCGACCGCATCGCCGACTGCGCCGCGCGCTTCGAGGCGCTGTCGATGAGGTCCGCCACGGCCTCCGCCTGGGCCAAGTCAATCTTGTCGTTCAGGAAGGCGCGCTCGGTGAATTCGCCGGGCCGCGCGATTCGGGCGCCAAGCTCGCAGGCCCGGTTGAGCAGACGGTCCATCACCACCGGGCCACCGTGACCCTGCAGCTCGATCACATCCTCACCGGTGAGGGAATGAGGGGCCGGAAAGAACAGCACCAGGCCCTGGTCGATGGCACCGCCGTCGGCGTCTAGGAAGTCGGCAAGCAGGGCCTCTCGGGCGACGGGAACCCGACCCACGAACTGCTCCGCCACGTCGGCGAGGTCGCTGCCGGACATCCGCACCACGCCGATGCCACCGCGTCCCGGCGGCGTCGCTACCGCGGCAATGGTCTCGCGGCGAACCATCCCGTGTTCTTTACGTCGACGCCTTCTCGATCTTCTGGGTGATGTACCACTGCTGGGCCAGCGACAGCAGGTTGTTGGTCAGCCAGTAAAGCACGAGGCCCGCGGGGAAGAAGCAGAACAGGGCGCCGAACACCAGCGGCATGGCCCTCATGATCTTTGCCTGCATGGGGTCCGGGGGCGGTGGCTGCAGGAGCTGCATCACCCAGAACGAGGCCGCGTACAGGATCGGCAGGACGAACCACGGATCTTTCACCGAGAGGTCCACGATCCACAGCACGAACGGTGCCTGGCGAAGCTCCACGCTCTCCAGGAGCACCCAGTAGAGGGCCAGGAAAACCGGCATCTGGACCAGCAGCGGAAGGCAGCCGCCGAGTGGATTGGCACCCTCCTTCTTGTACAGCGCCATCATCTCCTGGGAGAGCTTCTGGCGGTCGTCGGCATGGCGCTCCTGGAGCCGTTTCATCTGCGGCATGACCTTCTTCATCTTGGCCATGGAGCGGTAGCTCGCCGATGCCAGCGGGTACAGCAGGAGCTTCACGCCGAAGGTCAGCAGGATGATGGCGACTCCCCAGTTGCCCACCCAGGAATGCAGAAAATCGAGGACGTAGAACAACGGCACGGACATGAACCAAAGGAAGCCGTAGTCCACGGTGAGCCCGAGGTGGGGTGCGATCTCCTCCAGGCGACGCTGGATCTTCGGTCCCGCGTAGAGCCGGGAGGCGACCGCAGCCCGGCTGCCGGGTTCGACCAGAACGGGCGGCGCGATGTATCCGACGGCGTAGTTGCCATCGTTCAGGCGGCGCCCGAAGTAACCATTCACTTCGTCTGGATAGCCTATCCATACAGCGACGAAGTAGTGCTGGAGTACGGCCGCCCAGCCGCCTTCCACCTGCGCCCGGAAGGGGCCGTCGTCAAGCTCGTCGAAATCGATCTTGACGTACCGGTCCTCCGGCGTCGTGAACGCCGCGCCGACGTAGGGACGCGGGCCCATGGGAACCCCGGAGTCCGGGCGCATGGCGTCGCGTTTCAGCTGCACGAACATCTGTCCCTGGAAGTCGGCGTCCGACCTGTTGACGATCTCGTGTTCGACCTCGACCAGGTAGTTCTCGGCTTCGAAGGTGAAGCGCTTGTCGATGCGCACGCCGTCCTGTTCGTTGGTCAGCACCACCTCGAGGTTTCCTTCCTCCAGCACGTACTCGTCCGCCGACGTGGAGTAGAGCGGCCGTGATCCAGACTGATCCCTGCCGTCCTGGCCGATCAGGCCACTCTGGGCGATGTAGACGTGGCCCCGACCCTGTTCGAACAGCGTCACCGGGGTCGCGTCCTTCGACGACAGTGCGTATTGCCGGAGACGCAACTCGACGACATCGCCTCCCAGCCGGTCGATCCACAGCTCGAGAACCGGGGTGACCACATGCACCAGTCGACCCTCGTTCAACGTCGCCTCCGGAGCAGCCGGCAGCGCCTCTACCGGCACCGCGAAGTCCTCCCCGGGAATGTCGTCCGTGGGTGCGGGTTCCGTTGGCGTCGCAGGCGCAGCCAAGTCGGCAGGCGCATCGTCCACCCAGTCGACCTCGGCGACCGGGTCCACCGGGTCCGTCGGTGCTTCCGTCTCCGGTTGGCCGTAGTCGCGGTCCCAGGTCACGAGCAGCGAGTAGCCCAGAAGCCCCAACACCCCGAGAAGGATGTAGCGTCGAATCTCAGGTGACAGCACGGTCCGTCCGTCCGTTGACGGGTTCCCCCGTGGGGCCTTCGGGGACCGGGTCGAAGCCGCCCGGGTTCAACGGATGGCATCGCAGGATGCGACGCAGCGCCAACCAACTTCCGATGGCGAGTCCGTGCCTGGCGATGGCCTGCAGCGCATAGCTGGAGCACGTCGGGTGAAAGCGGCAATGCGGACCTAGGCACGGGCTTACGTAGCGCCGGTAGATCCTGAGAACCTGGATGGCGACGAAGGCCGGCAGCCGCGTCACCGAACCGCGGCTGGGCTCAACCTTCATGCGACACGCCTCCGAGGCCAGCTCGTTTGGCGGCATCGACAAGAGTGGCAAAGAGGTCGTCGGCCACGGTTCGGGAAACCACCGCGCCCGCCACCGCCACACGTACGACGATGTCCAGCGTTGGCAGGTCCGGGGCGTGGCGAAACGACTCTCTGATCACTCTCTTGGCCCGGTTCCGATCCACCGCACGGGGCAGACAGCGTTTGCCGACGATTAGTCCCAGCCGAGGCTTGTGTGTTGCACTCCGTCGGGCAGCGAGTCTGAGCGGACCCTGGGTCGCGCGCACCTCGGCACGACGCAGGACGCCGTCGAACTCCTTCTTGTTCAGCAAACGCCGATCACGACCGAAGGCGAACCCACCCGCGCCGTTACCGCAGTCACTTCCCGATTCCGTACTCGACCCGCCGACGGTTCAGACCGTCAACCGTTTGCGACCCTTGGCGCGCCTGGCTTTCAGCACCCTGCGCCCATTCTTCGTCGCCATGCGTGCACGGAAGCCGTGGGTCCGCTTGCGCTTGACCACACTCGGTTGGTAGGTCCTTTTCATCGGTACTCTCTACAACCTGCTACAACCTGCTACAGCCTGCTCCGGCCCTACGGGGGAAGGGACGCGCACTTTAGAGCGCACTGCGGGGAGTGTCAACGCGCGTGCAGCGACGGCATGGCAGCGGGTAGTGAATGCCCTCCTGGCGGATGCCGGACGACAAATACGTCTTTGTATGGATAGAAACTCGTTGTTGTTGTAGGCCGGGCCGCGCCGGTGGATTGGGCACATAACTCACGGATTGGATGGTCGATTTCCTACACGAGAATCTGTGGGTAGCCACTTGAGTTCGTGATCGGATTGGGTGGATTGATCGGCACCGCGCGACTCCACCAACAGGTGTTTGGGAGATGCGAACAAGATGTCCACAGCTTACTCACCCGGGGTCGCGGATGGGTCGTCAGGGGAGTCTCGGCTTAAGCTGTTGAATTGCCACGCAATCGCCAAAAAACGTGCGTTTTCGTTGTTGAACGCGTAGCCAAGGCCGCCGACGTGTCATTAGAATGACACGTCAATAGTCGCTTCGGAAGGGAGGCCGTCGGCTAGGAATAACAAGTACATGCTCTCGGGGGAAGCACATGCCGCGTTTGGATGAGGATCTTGGCGATGGAGATGGCGAACCCTGGGTCTGGCGGAAGTGCCGTGAACGGCTAGAGGAGGAACTGCCCTCCCAGCAGTTCAACGCCTACATCAGGCCACTTCAGGTCGGTATCGACCAGTCGAAGATCTTCATCCGCGCCCCCAACATCTATGTCCAGCGGCAGGTCGAGAAGGAGTTCCTGTGGCGGATCCTGGAGCTCATCTCGGAGTTCGACGGTGGCGAGGCGCCGGATCTGGAGCTGGATGTCTGTACCGCCCGGGAGCGGAATCCGGGTGCTCCCCTCAGGGCCGATGGGGAACCGAACCGGACCAAGCACCGACGCAAACCCAATCTGGACTCGTCGTTCGCGTTCTCGACCTTCGTCGAGGGCAAGTCCAACGAACTCGCCAAAGCCGCCGCTCTGCAGGTCGCCGCGAATCCGGGCATGTCCTACAACCCGCTCCTGCTCTACGGTGGTGTCGGCCTCGGCAAGACGCATCTCATGCACGCCGTCGGCAACGAGATCCTCGCCCGCAGGCCGGGTGCGAGTGTCGTCTGCGTGCGTTCGGAGCAGTTCGTCAACGACATGGTCAGGGGTATCCGCACGGGATCCATTCAGCAGACCATGGAGTACTACCGATCGGTGGACGTGTTGTTGATCGACGACATCCAGTTCTTTGCCGGCAAGGTCAAGTCCCAGGACGACTTCTTCCACGTGTTCAACTCTGTGCGCCAGCGCAACAACCAGATCGTCCTCACCTGCGACAAGTACCCGCGCGAGATCGGGGGCCTCGAGGAACGGTTGAAGTCCCGATTCGTCGGTGGCCTGACCATCGAGCTGGAACTTCCGGAGCTGGAGACGCGGGTCGCCATTCTGCAGAAGAAGGGGGAGGCCGAGGGGGTATCGGTACCGGACGCGGTCGCCTTCCACATCGCCGAACACATCCGCTCCAACATCCGCGAACTGGAAGGTGCCCTGCAGCGTGTCATAGCGCACGCCCGTTTCATGAACTCGGAGGTGACGATCGACCTGGTCAAACGGGCGCTGTACGACCAGTTCGCCAGCCACGGTCGGCAGATGACCATCGAGAATATCCAGAAGGTCGTCGCCGAGTACTACAACATGAAGCACTCGGACCTGCTGTCGCATCGCCGCAACCGGGCGATCGCGCGTCCGCGCCAGATGGCCATGTACCTGGCCAAGGAATTCACCAAGCGCTCATACCCGGAGATCGGCGAGCAATTCGGGGGTCGGGACCATACAACCGTGCTGTACGCGTGTCGTAGAATCACGGAGTTGCGAAAGAGCATCGCCGACGTTGACGAGGACTACCGGAATCTGTCCCGTCTGCTTACCCAGTGACCCCGTCGACACGCGGGCCGCGGCGTTGGGACGTCGGCGTCGGGCCGTAAGGTCGTCGAGGTCGTGGTTGAGGTCGTAGGTGTCGTAGGCAAGGGAGCGCAAGCATGAAATTTCGAACGAACCGAGACACCTTGCTGCGGCCGCTGCAGGTGCTGACGGGTGTGATCGAGCGTCGTCACACCCTGCCGGTGATGTCGAACATCCTGGTCGAGACGGGCGAGAACGGGCTGACCCTGCGTGGCACCGACCTCGAGGTCGAAATGGTCGCCCAGTTGTCGGAGGGCATCGACATCGAACACCGGGATGCCGCGGCGACCACGGTGCCCGCGCACACGCTGTCGGACATCTGGCGTTCCCTTCCCGATGCCGCCGACGTGACGTTCGCCCTGGAAGGTCAGCGTGTCGTGCTGCGGTCGGGGCGCAGCCGCTACCAGTTGCCGACGGTACCGGCCGACGAGTACACACGCTTCGAGGCGGGCGATGGCGAGGTGAACGTCACCCTGCCCCGGGCGGATGTGCAGCGTCTGCTGGCGCGGACCAGCTTCGCCATGGCGAACCAGGACATCCGCTACTTTCTCCGCGGGTTGCTGCTCGAGATCAGCTCGCAGGCGATTCGGGTGGTGGCGACGGACGGGGCTCGACTCGCGATGTGTACCTTGGAAACGGGTGTCGAAGGGGTCGACCGGCTTCGGGCGATCATCCCCCGCAAGCGCATCCAAGACCTCGAACGCCTGGTTTCAGACAGCGATCATGATGTCCACTTCTCCTTGGGACGCTCCCATTTACAGGTGTCTCAGGGTGAGTACACACTGACTACAAAACTGGTTGAGGGACAGTTCCCACCCTACGAGGCTCTGATCCCCCGAGAGATCAGCCGCGCGGTCACCAGCGACCGCGAAGCCTTGCGCCGGGCGCTGCAGCGGGCGTCGATCGTCTCGAAGATCGTGGAGTTTTCCGTCGAGGATGACCAGCTCACCATCCATGCGACGAACAACGAACAAGGCGAGGCGGAGGAAGTCGTGGTCGTCGACTACGGCGGCGAAGGCATGAAGGTCAGTTTCAACTCGGATCTGGTCCAGGATGTGCTCGGTGCCGTGGACACGGAGAGCGTCTCCATGTCCTTCCCCGAAGACAACAAGATCGCGAAAATGGAGGCCGTGGGAGACGAGGAGCCACTGTACCTCGTCATGCCGCGCCGGCAATAGGCGCTCCACACGCCGCCTTCTTCCCGCTTGCATCCGGGCGGGTTGCGCCCGCCAGGGGGCACGTCGTTGATCGTTGAACGGCTGGAGATCACCAACGTCCGCAACATCGGTTCTGCCCGAATCGAATTGGACAACCGGGTAAACCTGTTGGTCGGGCCGAACGGTGCCGGCAAGACCTCCGCCCTCGAGGCCATACACCTGTTGATCCGGGGCCGGTCCTTCCGCACGTCCCGGGTGGAAGCCGTGATCAGGAACGGAGAAGACAGCATGACCATCGGTGCCAACCTCGGCGACGAGCGTCTGGGATCGACTTGGCTGGGCTACTCCCGTTCCCGCGGTGGTCGGGTCGAGGTGCGACGAGATGGGCGGTCGGTCGGTCAGATCTCGAGTGTCGCGGCGCTGGTTCCCGTCCAACTGTTCTTACCCGACTTGCCCGAGTTGGTCTTCGGCCCGCCGAGCGGACGACGACAATGGTTGGATTGGGGTGCGTTTCACGTGAAACCGGACTACGTGGGTACGCTGCGTAGCTATTTGCGGGCTCTCCGCAGCCGCAATAGCGTACTGCGTGGAGGTGACTTGCGGACCTTGGATGCCTGGACCTCCCAGGTCGCCGAATTGGGCGAATCCGTCGCCGCGGTCCGGCGGGAGTACTTCGGCGGCGTGAAGAACGACATCCACGCATGCCTGTCGGCGATGAGCCCGGGCCTCGAGGTGGAGTTGGGGTATGTCGAGGGTTGGCGGGGCGGCAACCTCGCGGAATCACTAGGCCAGAACGTTGATCGCGATGTAAAATTGGGGGCTACGCAAGCGGGGCCGCACCGGGCCGATGTCGCCATCCGTTGCGCAGAGGAGACAGCTTCCACCGTACTGTCCCGAGGCCAAGGCAAAGCCGTGGCCACAGCGATGCGGACTGGGCAAGCCAGGGACTTGGCGAGTGGCGGCGGACGAACGCTGTTCCTGATCGATGATCTCGGCGCGGAACTCGACGAAGGCCACAGCGAACGGCTCTACGCCCTGCTTGAAGACATGGAATGTCAGATCGTCGCCACGACGACCCGCGGAGAGGCTGGCGAGGGGCTGATGAAACCCGGCCCGGGAGCCACGTTTCACGTGAAACAGGGGAACTTTGAGCACGCCGGCTAGATGCCGCTTGGTCCGACGGTACATTAGGAACGCACGATGGATGGTGACGAGCAGACCGAAGACGAGTCGTACGATTCACGCAACATCAAGGTCCTGCGTGGTCTTGAGGCGGTTCGCAAGCGTCCGGGAATGTACATCGGCGACACGGACGATGGCACCGGACTCCACCACATGGTGCAGGAGCTGGTCGACAACGCCATCGACGAAGCCCTGGCGGGCCACTGCGACCAAATCGATGTGGTCATCCATCCGGGCGAGTCGGTGACCGTCCGCGACAATGGTCGCGGCATGCCGGTGGACATTCACGAGCAGGAAGGCAAACCCGCAGCGGAGGTCATTCTCACCATGCTGCACGCGGGGGGGAAGTTCGACAGCAGTTCCTACAAGGTCTCTGGAGGACTGCACGGCGTAGGCGCATCCGTCGTCAACGCGCTGTCGGAGACGTTCAGGCTGGTCGTTCGCCGGGACGGGAAGGTCTACCAACAGACGTACCGGCACGGTGAGCCGCTCGCGCCGCTGACGATCATGGGCGAGACGGAGTCCAAGGGCACGGAGTGCTATTTCAAGCCGTCGAGCGAGACCTTCTCGAACGTCGAGTTCCAGTACGAGTTGCTGGCGAAGAAACTACGTGAACTCGCGTTCCTCAACGCGGGCGTCTCCATCCAGCTGAACGACGAGCGTAGCGGTAGGAAGGAGCGTTTTTTCTACGAGGGGGGACTGAGAGCCTTCGTGGACTATCTCAATCGCAACAAGACCACCCTGAACGAGATCTTCCACTTCGTGAACCTTCGCGACGACGGGATAACGGTGGAGGTGGCGCTGCAATGGAACGACGGCTTCCAGGAGCAGGTGTTCGCCTACACCAACAACATTCCGCAGGCCGACGGCGGCACGCACCTATCGGGTTTTCGCGCCGCCATGACGCGCACCCTCAACGCCTACATCGAGCGCGAGGGATTCGCCAAGCGGGCACAGATCGCCACCACCGGCGACGATTCCCGCGAAGGACTGACGGCGGTGGTGTCGGTCAAGGTGCCGGACCCGAAATTCTCGTCCCAGACGAAGGACAAGCTGGTTTCCAGCGAGGTCAAACCCGCTGTCGAGCAGGACTTGGCGCGCTATCTCTCCGCGTACCTCGACGAGCGGCCCCAGGACGCCAAGCAGGTCGTGACCAAGATGATCGAGGCCGCGCGGGCGCGGGAAGCGGCGCGCAAGGCGAGGGAGATGAGCCGGCGTGCGGGCGCCTTGGACATCGCGGGACTGCCGGGCAAGCTGGCGGACTGTCAAGAGAAGGACCCCGCGCTGTCGGAGGTGTTCCTGGTGGAGGGCGACTCGGCCGGCGGGTCCGCCAAGCAGGGCAGGGACCGCCGCACCCAGGCGATTCTCCCCCTGAAGGGCAAGATCCTGAACGTCGAGAAGACACGCTTCGACAAGATGCTGTCGTCGCCGGAAGTCGGCACCCTGGTGACGGCCCTGGGCTGCGGCATCGGCCGGGGTGATTTCGAGATCCAGAAGCTCCGTTACCACAGCGTCATCATCATGACCGACGCCGACGTGGATGGATCCCACATCCGCACGCTGCTGTTGACGTTCTTCTTCCGCCACATGCCCGAGCTGATCGACAGCGGCCACGTGTTCATCGCCCTGCCGCCCCTCTACAAGGTCAACAGAGGGCGCCAGGAGCGCTACCTCAAGGACGATGACGAACTCAACGCCTACTTCCTGCAGGCGGGGCTGGAGGGCTCGAAGCTGCATGTGTCCGAGGACGCTCCGCCGATCGACGACGCCGGCTTGGAAGGGATCGCGCGGTCGTACCTGGAGGTGGACGCTCGCCTGGAGGCCCTGCACCACATCTATCCGGTCGAATTGACGAAGGCCTTGATCGATGTCGCGCCGCTAGCGCTCGTGGAACTGGCGGACCGGGATCACATGGCGGCATGGGCGGAGCAGTACGCGGAAATTCTCCCCGCCGACTACACCGTCGAACTGGAAGAGGACCGCGAACACCATGTATTCCGGCCCAGAATCAGTTGGCACGCTCACGGTGTGGCCGAGACGGTACGTCTCGACTACGACTTCTTTGCGTCCCCGGAGTACGAGAGCGTCCGGTCGATGACCGAGACCCTGAAGGATCTCCTGATGGCGGGCGCGTACGTGAGTCGGGGCGACCGCCGTCGAACCGTGAGCACCTTTGTCGAGGCGCTGACCTGGATGCTAGACGAGGCCCGCCGCGGCGTGGGAATCCAACGCTACAAGGGACTCGGCGAGATGGATGCCGAGGAGCTGTGGGAGACCACCATGGACCCGCAGGCTCGCCAGATGCTGCGGGTGACCGTGGACGACGCCATCGCGGCGGACCAGATGTTCACGACCCTCATGGGCAGCCAGGTGGAGCCGCGCCGTGACTTCATCGTGAACAACGCCCTGGCCGTCGCGAATCTCGACGTGTAGGGGGGACCGCTCACCAGGGCGCGCGGTCGCCCCTACCGGACTCCAGTTCCGACATCGCATGGGATAGCCAGTCTTCGCATAGCATATTGATTTCGCTTGATTTTTTGCCGTCCGGCCGGAAGGGTGCGGAGATCTCGACACGGATCGTTCCGGGGAACTTCAGGAAGCGTCGGGCTGGCCAGCGGTCGCCGGCGTTGTGGGCAATCACGATCACGGGCACATCGGTTGCACTCGCTAGCGCCGCGCCGCCGCGGTGGAATCTGCCCGTCTCGCCGGGTGCGAGGCGAGTTCCCTCCGGGAACAGCGTGACGTACATGCCGCGCGCCAGCCGATCGCGACCCTGTTCGATGAGCTGTCTTAGGGCCGTGCGCGGGTTCGAGCGGTCGATGGCGATGGGTTTGAGCATCCCGAAAGCCCAACCCCAAAGCGGAATGCGTAACAGTTCTCGCTTGATCAGGGGGGCCTGGGGAGCGGCCAGGGACTGCATCCACAGCGTCTCCCACGTGCTCTGGTGCTTGACCAGGAAGATGCACGGCTCGTCGGGGATGTTCTGCCGCCCGGACACATGGACGCGAATTCCACAGGTTGCGCGGAGCCACCATAGCGCCGGCTGGCTCCACCCCCGGATGATGAAGTGGTAGCGGGGGACCAGAGGCAGCAGCCAGCCGACCAGCACCGACAGCGTCGACCAGAAGACCGACCAGACGGCGTAGCCGAGGTAGAACGCCGTCGAACGCAGCGCCGCCGGGATCATTAGCTCTTCCAGTACTGGGGCGCGAACAGCACCAGCAGCGTGAAGATCTCCAGGCGTCCGAGCAGCATGGCGAGCATGAGCACCCACTTGGTGGCGGCGGGAATTCCCTGGTAGTTCTGGGCGACGTCGCCCAGGCCCGGGCCGAGATTGTTGAGGTTTGCGGCTACGGCCGAAAAGGCCGACAGGAAGTCGAGATTCGCCGTCGCGATGACGACGCATACCATGCTGAGGAACACGATCAGGTAGACCGCGAAGAACCCCCAAACGGCGTCCACCACCCGATCCGGCACCAGCCGTTCCCCGAACTTGATGTGGAAGATGCCGTTGGGGTGGATGAGGCGTCGGATTTCACGAATGCCCTGGCGGTAGATCAGTAGTACACGGTACATCTTGAGTCCGCCCGCGGTGGACCCGGCGCAGCCCCCGGCGAAAGCCGCGAAGATCATGACCACGGGTGCCACCATGGGCCAGGCACCGTAATCCGTCGTGGTGAAGCCGGTGGTGGTGGCGATGGATACCGCCTGGAACAGACCCTCGCGGATTGGCCGCGTCGTCGCCGTCCCGTCGAGCAGCAGCACGACGATCACGACGACGGCGACGACGGCAAGCGCGCCGAGGTAGAAGCGCAGTTCGTCGTCCCGGGCGTACTGGCCGAAGCTGCGTCGCGCCAGCACCGTGAAGTGGAGTGCGAAACTCATCCCGGAGAGGACCATGAAGACGATGGCGACGGACTCGATGGCGACGCTGTCGAAGTAGCCGACGCTCGCATCGTGGGGTGCGAAACCGCCGATGGCGACGGTGGAGAAGGCGTAGCAGATGGCGTCGAAGACGCCCATGCCGCTCAACCAGTACGCGCCGGCACAGGTCACCGTGAGCCCGAGGTAGACGTACCACAGTGCCTTCGCGGTCTGCGCGATCCGGGGCGTGAGCTTGGAGTCCTTGACAGGTCCGGGCGACTCGGCACGGTAGAGCTGCATGCCGCCGATACCCAGCATGGGCAACACGGCCACGGCCAGAACGATGATGCCCATGCCGCCGAGCCACTGCAGAAGCTGGCGGTAGAAAAGCAGCGAGCGCGGCAGTTCGTCGAGCCCCGTGAGGACCGTGGCACCCGTGGTGGTGAGCCCCGAGAGCGACTCGAACGCGGCGTCCGTGAACCGCAGTTCCATCTCGGGCACAAGCCAGATGGGCACCGCGCCGGTCAAGCCGAGACCCAGGTAGAACAGCACGGTGATGAGGAAGCCGTCGCGGCTGCGCAACTCGATCTCGCCGCGTCCTGCGAACCACAGGACGAGCCCGGTCAGCAGGCTGATGGAGAAGGCCGCGACGAACGGCGTGGCGGCGTGCTCGTCGTAGATGAAGGAAACGATCACGGGCAGGAGCTGGGCGATGCTGAACAGCATCAACAGGCCGCCGGTGACGCGCAGGATGGGAGCGATTCGCATGGTCGGCGGCGTCGGCAGCCCTTTTAGAAGAAACCCAGACCCACTTGGAAGAGGCGCTCGACCGCGCGGATCCTCGACTTGTCGACAAGAAACAGGATCACATGGTCGCCGCTGCGTATGACCGCATCGGCGCTCGCGACGATCACCTGGTCGTTGCGCACGATGGCCCCCACGGTGACCCCCTCGGGGAAGGTAATCTGGTCGATGCGGCGGTCGACCACCCGATTGTGGCGCGCATCGCCGTGGACGACGGCTTCCATGGCCTCGACGGCGCCCCGGCGCAGGCTGTGGACCCTGGCCACGTCGCCGCGGCGGACGTGCGACAGGATGGAGCTGATGGTGGTCAACTGCGGCGACAGCGCGATGTCGATGTCGGTGTCCTGGACCAGGTCGACATAGGCGGGCTTGGCGATCAGGCAGATCACGCGGCGTGCGCCGAGGCGCTTGGCCAGCAGCGCCGACATGACGTTGACCTCGTCATCGTTGGTGACGGCGCAGAACGCATCGGTGTCCTTGACATTCTCCTGCAGCAGCAGCTCGCGGTCCGTGGCGTTGCCGTGGATGACGACCCCGCTCTGCAGCCGCTCGGCGACCAGTTCGGCGCGCGGCTCGCTGAATTCGACCACCTTGACGCTGAATTCGTTCTGGATTGCGCGCGCGAGCTGCAGGCCGATATTGCCGCCGCCAGCGATGATCACGCGTTTGTTGGGACGCTCCTCGTGCTTGAACTCGGACATCACGGCGTTGATGTCCTTCGCCGGCGCGATGAAGAAGACCTCGTCGTCCGCCTGCACCACGGTCTGATCGGTGAGCGTGATCGGTCGGCCCTCACGGAAGATGGCGACGACCTTGGTGTCGACCTTGGGGATGTGCTCGCGGAGGGAGCGCAGTTCCTGGCGGACCAGCGGTCCGCCGTGGTAGGCGCGCATGGCCACGAGTTGAACCCGGCGCTCGGCGAAGTCCACGACCTGCAACGCCCCGGGATGCTCGAGCAGCTCCTTGACCTGCTCCATCACCACCCGCTCGGGGTTGATGAGCACATCGATCGGCATGTGGTCCTGGCTGAAGAAGCGGATGTCGGCATCGTCCCCGTTGGGGCTGGTGACGTACTCGTTGGACCGGATGCGCGCGATCTTGGTGGGCGTCTTGAACAGCGAATAGCAGACCTGACAGGCGACCATGTTGACCTCGTCGCTATTGGTCACCGCGATCAGGAGGTCCGCGTCGTTGGCACCGGCGGCGCGCAGGGTGTCGGGCCGCGAGGCGTGACCGTGGATCGTCTGTATGTCGAGCCGGTCCTTCAAGTCCTTGAGGCGCGGCCCGTCATGGTCGACCAGCGTTATGTCGAAGGCCTCGTCGGCGAGGTGTTCGGCGAGGGTGCCGCCGGTCTGACCGGCACCGAGAATGAGGATCTTCATGACACGCTCTCAAAAGCGCGCGCAGGGTAACTCCCGTCGCTGCGGTTCGCCAGCGATTTAGATGCAGCGTCGGGGGCGCTGCGTGCGGTTTCCGCCAGAATGCGCCCGCTTGCGCGCGCCCTCGCGGCTACCATGCCGCGCCCTTGCCGCTACGATGCCTCGGCCATCGCCGCGCGCAGTTCGGCGACTGCCGCGGCGGGATCCCCGGCCTCGGTGATGGCACGGACAACCGCGATACTGCCGACCCCGGTTGCCATGACCGCCGGGCCTCGTTCCACGTCGATACCTCCGATCGCCGTCAACGGATAGTCGTCCTCGAGCAGCTCGACCCAGCGCTGCAGGCGGGACAGGCCCTGCGGGTCGAACTTCATGGGCTTGGTGGTCGTGGCATAGATGGGCCCGATGGCGATATAGCTCGGCGCGCAAGCGTGGGCGCGGGCGATCTCGTAGTAGCTGTGGGTGCTCAACCCCAGGCGGATGCC
>JAGWBN010000010.1:787-3054 GCA_021295875.1 Pseudomonadales bacterium | reverse complement strand
CGAACTGACGGGGCCAGCCGAGATGCGGCAGGGCCGGCCGACCGTGTCCGGGAGCATCACCCGCCCCCAGCGCACGCAGCCCTTGGCGGACGTACATGTGGGCCAGCACCGGCGCCGAGTCCTCGTCCTCGCGGACGCGTGCCGCGGCGAGCGCGCTCGACAGGCTGCAACCGCCCCCGTGGGCACCGTTGCCTGAAATCGTATCGCTTTGAATTAAAAAGGCTTTTGTATCACTGGACCAGAAATCGGTTCCGGGCGTGTCGCCGTGCCCGCCGGTGATGTAGACGCATCGCGGACCCCGGTCGCGAATGACGGCCGCAGCGAGCGGGGGACGCCCCGTTTCATGGCTGGCGAGTGCGGCGAGTTCTTCCAGGTTGGGGGTCACTGCGTCCACGGCTTGGAGCAAGGCACGAGTGGTCTCGTCCGGCAACGTGCCGAGTTCGCCGCCGACCGATGCTTGGCGGACCGGGTCCCAGACGACGAAAGGACGCTGATCGTGGTGGGCGAAGCCGCGCAGGAAATCGATCACGGCGGCGGCGTTCCCGGCACTGCCGAGAGCGCCGATCTTGATGGCGTCGGGCGGCAGATCATCGGCGAGCGCCTGGATCTGGGCACGCACGGTCGCCGTCGGCACCACATGAAGATCGGTCAGGGCCACGCTGTTCTGGGCGGTGACGCAGGTGACGACGGTTGCGCCATGGAGGCCGAAGTCGTGGAACGTGTGGATGTCGGCCTGGACGCCCGCTCCGCCACCGCTGTCGGAGCCGGCGATGGACCACGCGATCTTCATCGACGTTCCCCGGCGCCGCCAAGACGCCTCGCGACCATCGCCGCCGCCCGGTCCCGCATGGCGAACACGCGGATCAAGCGCTCTTGTCGTGCCAGAACGGCGCGCCGACGACCGGCGTGGAGGGTTGCGCGGTTTCCGACTCCGCCATGGCGCCGGCGTGGCGGGCAAGACGGCCCGCCTCCACGGCGCGCGCGAACGCGGTGGCCATGGCCACCGGGTCGTCGGCCCTCGCCACCGCGGTATTCAAGAGCACGCCGTCGAAGCCGAGTTCCAACGCCCGGGCGGCGTGGGACGGCAGGCCGATGCCCGCGTCCACCACCAGGGACACGTCCGGCAGCCGGTTGCGCAGCGTCTCGAGGGCGTAGGGGTTCAAAAGACCCTTGCCGGTGCCGATGGGCGACCCCCACGGCATGATGACTTGGCAACCGAGATCGCGCAGACGCGAGCAGACGACGAGATCGTCCGTCGTGTACGGAAAGACCTTGAAGCCGCGCTCGATGAGCTGTCGGGTGGCGTCGACGAGTCCGTAGGGATCGGGCTGCAGGTTGTAGTCGTCGCCGGTGACTTCGAGCTTGATCCAGTCCGTGTCGAAGATCTCTCTCGACATCTCCGCCAGCGTGACGGCCTCCCGGGCGGTGTGGCAGCCGGCGGTGTTGGGCAGGATGCGCCGGCCGAGGCCCGCAATGCGCTCCCAGATCGAGCTGCCGCCGAGCTTGCCCGGTGCCTGTCGGCGCAGGCCGACGGTGAGCACCTCGGCGCCGCTCGACTCGATGGCGTCCGCCATGACCTTCGGGGACGGGTAACGGGCGGTACCGAGAAAGAGCCGGCTGTCAAGGCTTTCGCCGTAGACGATCCACGGGTCCGGGGTCATCTCAGCCACCCTGGATCGGCGCAACGACATCGAGGCGGTCGCCTTCCTCGACGACATGATCGCCCCAGCCGGTACGCGGCACGAAGATCTCGTTGACTGCGACCGCCACCTTCCTGCCGGCGTAGCCGAGATCGGCCAACACCTGGTCGAGATGCGGCTTCGAGCCGTCGGGCAGCCCGTTCAACTGCGTCAACTCGCCATTGATGCTGAGCCGCATCGCTCGAACTCCGGCTGGATGATCTGCTGCATCGCGGCCTGGACGATTGCGGGCGCGACGAGGAACCCGTGACGGTAGAGACCGTTGACGCGCAGGACTCCGTCGCGCCGGTAGACGCGGGGTACGTTGTCGTCGAACGCGGCGCGCAGGCCGCTATCGAGTGACAGGATCTCCGCTTCGGCGAACCCCGTGTGCAGCGAGAACGCGGCGGACAGCAGCTCCAGCGCGCTGCGCACGGTAACGGGCGCCTGGCTGTCACTCTCGATCTGGGTGGCGCCGACGACGTACTCGTCGCCGGTGCGAGGCGCGACGTAAAGCTGGTAGCGGGGGTGCATGAGGCGTACCGGCCGCCCGAGGGTGACCTCCGGCGCCCTGAGACGCACCACCTC
>JAGWBN010000010.1:0-487 GCA_021295875.1 Pseudomonadales bacterium | reverse complement strand
GAGCAGCGGTTCGTCCGCACGGTGCGCCACCGCGATGGAACCGTCGAAGCCGTGAGGGACGCCGAGTTCGTCGAGCCATCGTCGCCACATCGACAGGCTGGCCGTGCCCATCCGGTACACCTCGGCATCGCTGTCCGGCAGCTCGCTCATGGGCGCGAGCATGGCGGCGGCGATGTGGGCGGCGCTGCCGGGTTCGTCGCGCGCGGAGCGTTCGAACAGGGTGACGCGATGGCCCGCCTCGTTCAGTCGCCAGCCGAGCAGGCGACCGATCAAGCCAGCGCCAACGATGGCGACGCGCATGGTTAGTAAGTCCTTACCTCTCCTAGATCCTTTGGTATATCTCGCTCCCGTGCTCGCGAAACTCCTCGGCCTTGTGCGCCATCTCGGCCTCGACATCGATCATGCGGACGCGATCGGAGTTGACTCCGGCGGCTGCGCGCACCTCTTGCGAGATCTTCATCGAGCAGAACTTCGGCCCGCACATGGA
>JAGWBN010000169.1:4390-5976 GCA_021295875.1 Pseudomonadales bacterium | reverse complement strand
AATCCCCGGTCGGCTGCTCGGCGATCCAGGACCGGAGTGCGTCCCCGTCGACCAGGCCGTCGGCGAGCGTGCCAAGCCAATCGCGCAGCCTTCGAACCTCGCGCAGGCGCCAGAAGAACGAGATGTCCTCGCGCGCCATCTGCACGGGGATGGCGTCGCGTTCGCAGAGGCTGCGCAGCGGATCGAGATAACGCCAGTTGCGGGCGATCACCGCGCATGTCCGCCAGTCCCAATCGGGATCGAGGTCCGCCAGGCGGCGCAGTTCAGCCAAGGCCGCCATTGCCTGCGAACGGTCGTCGCCACGCACACGCAGGATCTGCACCCTGCCCCGGCCCACCGCGTCGCGTGACTCCCAGTCGCCGCCCTTCGGTTTCCTGCGTCGTGAGCGGTCGATCGCGATGGGATGCTCTGCCTTCATTCGCTCGGTGGCCGATTCGATCCACGCGTTGGCGGCGGCGATGATGTGTCCGGTCGAGCGGTAGTTCTGGGTCAGGTATACGGTCTTGGCCTTGTAGTCCTCCTCGAATCGCCGGAGGTATTTCACCGAAGCCCCGGCGTAGGCGTAGATGTTCTGGTCGTCGTCGCCGACGGCGAACAGCGTCAGCTTGCGCTCGCCGCCGGTCAGCGTCCGACCGGCCAGGGCGGAGATGAGTTGGTACTGCTCCTCGTCGACGTCCTGGTACTCGTCGACGAGAATCCAGCGGAAGCCGGCAAGCAGTCGCTCGCGTTGTTCGTCCGCCTCATCGGACTCCAACCCCTCGCCGCGCAGCAGGGCGGTCGCCTCCCTCAGGAGTTCGCCGAAGTCGTTGTCGGCGAGCGCGGGTCGATTGGCGAGATGGGTGCCGGTGAGGCGAAGCGCCATGCCGTGGCAGGTCAGGACGGTGACGCCCCGTGAGTCCGCGCCGACGAGTGCGTCCAGGCGGCGGCGGATCTCGACGGCCGCGTGGCGGTTGTAGGCCAGCGCCAGGATGCTCTTGGGATCCTCCCGGCGGACGCGCAGCAGGTAGGCGATGCGGTGCACCAATACGCGGGTCTTGCCGGAACCCGGGCCGGCGAGCACCAACACATTGGTCTGTTCGCGGTCGTCCGCGACGATGCGCCGCTGCGTCGGGTTGTTCAGGCTCTCGACGATGGCCCGCCAGGATTCCGGCGTGGTCTGGCGCTTGAGGTCCGTGCGGTCCGGCAGCCAGCGCTCGAGGAAGGTGTCCCGGTCCAGGGCGAAGTAGTCCATGGCCAGTTGCAGGGCGGCGGCGATGGCGTCGAGCCCGCGGTTGCAGGACCTGTTCCTGGTAGTGCAGTTCCAGCGGGGCGAAGTCCGTCCGGCCGAATCGCCGGCGGGTCTTTTCCAAGCGATTGGTCTTCGCCGGACGGAACACCGCGAGACCCTTGTTGAGGCGGATGACCTCCTGTTCGTGCTGCCAGAGCAGAGCCCGGTCGATGAGTTTGCGCGTTTCCCGGACCCAGCTCTTTAGCTCCAGGTCCGATTCGATCGCCTTGAGAAGATTGCCCAGGGTGGTCTCGAGCAGGAGATCGGCTGCCTGCACGCTTGGCTTGAGCTGATCCCGCAGATGCTGCAAGAGCACCTC
>JAGWBN010000169.1:0-4249 GCA_021295875.1 Pseudomonadales bacterium | reverse complement strand
GGACCAGAAGCGGCAGCGCTCCCTCGTGGCCGTCGTCCTTGAGCGCCTGCGTGACCGGCCTCAAGTGCAACACCGAAGCAGGGGCGTCGCTCTCCAGGTCCGGCGCCAGTTCGCGCATGCGATCAACGAGCGCTTGTTCGAGTTCGACCGCGCTCTCGAGGCGCCGCGCCGACGAGCGCTCGATGCCCTCGTGAATATAGGCGGTGAGCGTCGTGTCGTTGTTGGCGATGCCGAGCTGCTCAAGGTCGTAGAGCGCGTTGCGGACGCCGTCGCGGCTCAAGCCCGACAGGGCCATCAGTTCGTCGGTGGTCACACCCTCGTCGATGGGCGCGTTGATCAGTCTCTCGACGATCCTGACGAGCGGCGGACGGTGGCGTTCGTCGATCCTGGCGAGGCGTTCCCTGGCCTCGTCGACCGTGCTGACCAATAGCGAGGAAGCGAACACCTCCGCGCGGTTCTCGTCGCGCTGAACCAGGCGCGCGTCTTCGAGCCACGCGATGGCCGTCTTGATTCGCGTGTCGTCGGTCGTGGTGTCCCGTCGGAACGCGTGCTCGTCGTCCTCGAGCAGGATCTCACCCGGTGTCGCGACCACTTCGCTGTCCCGACGTCGACCGCCGCGGTCGTTCTTGGTCTTCAGGTTCCGCAGCGCGCGGCAGATGCCGTCGATCTCGGGCCGGGTGAGTCGCGATCGTGCGGCGAGCCCGAACTGGCGTTCCACGTCGTCTGCCGTGTAGAGAAGCACGCAACTCGCGGCCTCGGCATCCCGACCGGCGCGACCCGCTTCCTGGAGGTAGTTCTCCAACGAGCCCGGAATGTCAGCATGGACCACCAGGCGTACGTCGGGCTTGTCGACGCCCATGCCGAATGCATTCGTCGCCACGATAACGCTTAGCCGCCCGTCGATGAAATCGTCCTGGACCTGCTTCTTGCGTTCCGGTTGCAGGCCCGCATGGAAATGCGCGGCTGACCAATGCTTGGCCGCGAGGTACTCGGCGACCTCCTCGCACCGCCGTCTCGTCGAGCAGTAGACGATCGCACCCCCGTCCGAATCCGCAGGCAGGTGGTGGCGAAGCAGGTCATCGATGTGCGCGAGCTTTTCCGCCGGGCTCGTCGGAACGACCTCGAAGGTCAGGTTGTCGCGCTGCGCCCCGCCGTTGAACACTTGGAGTTCGATGCCGACCTCGTCGCGGAAGTGGCGCAGGATGTCCCCGACGACCGCCGGTTTCGCCGTGGCGGTGAGGCAGATGACGGGTGCCGGTCGTTCGCCGGCCGAGCGCTCCCGGATGAACCGGCCGACGTACCGGTAGTCCGGCCGGAAGTCGTGGCCCCAACTCGACAGGCAGTGGGCTTCGTCGAGCACCCAGCAACCGATCTCCCGTTGCTTGATCGCCGTGACCACGCCTCGGTTGCGGAGTTGCTCGGGCGAGGTCAGGACGATCCCCGCATCGCCGAGACGGATGCGATCCAAGGCGTCCGCCCGTTCCGGCATGGACAACATGCCGTTGACGGTGACCACGGAACCGATGCCCTTGTTCTGCAGTCCGGCAACCTGGTCCGCCATGAGGGCGACCAGGGGCGAGATGACCACCGTCAGCGCCCCCGTCTTGTGATAGCGAGAGAGGGCGGGCACCTGGTAGCACAGCGACTTGCCGCTGCCGGTCGGAAGCAGCCCCAGGACATGCTCGCCGGCCATGGCCCTCTCGACGATGGCGCGCTGCATCGATCCGCCGTCGGGCATCGCCGGTTCGGGCCGGAAGTCGGGGAACGGGGTCCACCGCACGAGTTCCGAATGGGCGTCGTGCATCTCGCGGCACCATCCGCAGTCGCTTGCCGTACATGCGTGGTCGCGCAGCTCGGCGAGCAATTTGCCCGCTTCGGGAAACTGGTGTCGCACCCAGGGCGGCATCACCGAGTTCCCTCCGGCCACCGACAACCACGCCAGCACGTAGGCGAGCGGCCAGCCCGGTTCGCTGGCGCCGGAGACGACGGCGTCGCCCCTAGTGGCGCAAGCCTTGCCCGCGAGCAGACGACCGATGGCATCCCTCGCATCGTTGTCGGAGGGCCGGGGCGAGAGGCGCAACGCCCCGAACAACGCATCGAAGGCCGCGAGGTCGCTACGCCGCGACGTCAACCAGTGCCAAGCCAGCAGAAGGTCGGACCCCGCCTTGCCGAGTTCGGCCCGTTCGTCTTCGAAGAGGTTAAGCGCAAGCCGGGCGTCGTGTTCGGGATCGTTGCGCCGTTCGCGGACCAGGTCGCCATCCTGGAAGTGCTTGACCAGGCGGTGGTACGGATTCCTCGGGAAGGCGAGCGGACTCAGCATGAGCGTGTCCAAGGCCGGGCGGCAGAGCAGCCGAAGATCCGGTGCCGCCGCGCGCAGGTGCCGCAGGTCGAAGTGGATCAGGTTGTGGCCGAGAATGACGTCCGCCGCTTCCGCGAAGTCGTCCAGTTCGTGCAGCGCATCGCCCAGTTTGCCGCCCCGGAGCTTGGTGCGAACGAAGGAGCGGCCGTCGGAGTCGACCGCAGCCAGGGCGTTGATTCGCTCGTTTCGCTTGCCGACTTCCAGGTCGAGGGCCAGGTAGCGCATCAGGATTGATGTCCGTCGGTCTCGGGCATGGGCACAGCGATGGTAGGCGCATGACGTGAAACTCGTGCACATCTGTTCGAAGTTGTTGTTTTGGTTGATAAAACATACGGCGTTTGCTTCACATCTCGCCCGCTTCGGGGTATTCTGGTCGGGTGTCCGGCTTTCCACCGAAAGCACCCGCGAAGGGAACTATCGACATGGCC
Source organism: Pseudomonadales bacterium (assembly GCA_021295875.1). Lineage (GTDB taxonomy): Bacteria > Pseudomonadota > Gammaproteobacteria > Pseudomonadales > Azotimanducaceae > VXYL01. The sequence continues at coordinate 1,462 of JAGWBN010000169.1, read as the reverse complement.
ACCCAAGCCGAGAGGATCGCTGCACTCGAGACGCACTACGAGCACGTCGACAAGACGCTCACTGCGATCAGTGGAACCCTCGACGCGGTCCGCGCCGACGTCGCCCAACTTCGCGTGACGATGCACGGCGAAATCACGGAGGTTCGCACGCATCTGGATGACAGGTTCGACCGCGTCCAGAGGGCCATCGCCGACGACAGGGTGCAACGGAGCGAGACGAAGCTTCGAGTGGCGCTCCGGGTGATCGGCTGGCTTGCCGGCGTCGTCACCACCGTCTTGGGTGCCGTGGTCGGCGGTCTTTTCGTCTTCGCCCGCTTTCTGCTTCCGAAACTCGGGAAACTCGCGTCCTTGGCCCATGACACGGCACCGCTCGTGGGCTGAGGAGACGCGACCGCTGGGCACGGCCCGAGATCGTCGACAGATTTCTTTGAGCGGGGCCAATGTTAGCGGTCACGTTGCATTCATCGACGGGCGTTACAAGTCGCTCTTCGTCGCATCGCGTACTCGCGAGGCACGAGCCCTACTGGGGAACGACGGGTGTTCGGCATCCCCGTAGACTAAGCCGAACCCAGACGGCGCGACAATCTGCCGCCATCGCGGGCGTGAGTTCGCGTGGCACGTTGTGGCATTCTCACCCCTTGGGTCGAAGCCACCGGAGGCAGGCACAGGATGCGAATAGTTCCCACCAACAGCGGCTGCGGCGCCGAGATTGTCGGCGTTGACCTGAACGCCATGTCCGATGGCGAGGTGGAAGCCGTCGCCGATGCCCAGGCCGCCTACGGCGTTGTCTTCCTACGCGGCCAGCAGCTCTCGCCCGATGAGCAGCTCGCCGCCGCGAAGCGGTTCGGACCCATAAACGTCAACCGGTTCTTCGCGCCCGTAGCCGAACAGCCGCAGGTGGCGACGGTGCTGAAGGAACCCCACCACGAGGTCAACGTCGGCGGCGGGTGGCATACCGACCACTCCTACGACGACGCACCCGCCCTAGGGTCGATGCTCTACGCCCTCGAAGTCCCTAGCGAGGGTGGCGACACCCTGTTCGCCAGCATGTACAAGGCCTTCGATGCGTTGTCGCCCGGTCTGCAGCGAACGCTCGAGGGGTTGCGGGCGGTGCACTCGTCGCGGCATGTCTTCGGCGTGCAGAGCGCCTACGCCGAGAATATGGACGGGCGTTTCGGCAACGCCGAGCAGGCCACGCAGGACGCCGTGCATCCGATGGTGATCCGGCATCCGCGGTCCGGACGCGCCGCTCTCTACGTCAACCCCGGCTTCACCGTGCGCATCGACGGCTGGACGGCGGAAGAGTCCCTACCGTTGCTCAACTATCTCTACGAGGTGGCCCAGCGGGAGGAGCACACCTGCCGGTTCCACTGGGATGTCGGCAGCGTGGCGTTCTGGGACAACCGCGCCACCTGGCACTTCGCGGTCAACGACTATCCCGGCGAGCGCCGGCTGATGCACC
>JAGWBN010000168.1:10148-13940 GCA_021295875.1 Pseudomonadales bacterium | reverse complement strand
GGCGGATGACACGCGGACCTGGCGGCGGACTGCGGCGGACCATCACCATTGACGCTGTCGGCATAAACCGACATTCTCACGAGCTTGAGACTTGGGAGGGTCGATGGCGGACAAACCCTTGCCGGCGGTGGCGTACCTGAAGATTCCGGACGACGACGAGCCGTACCTGGAAGGAACCCGCTGCGGTTCCTGCGGGGCGACGTTCCTCGGCGAGCGCTCGAACTGCTCGAAGTGCGGCGCCCGGGGACGGATGGAGCCGGTGCGTCTGGCCAACCGGGGCGAGCTGTATTCGTACTGCATCGTTCACCGGTCGTTCCCGGGGATCGACGTGCCGTACGTCTCGGCGATCGTCGATCTCGAGGGCGGCGGCACCGTCAAGGGCAACCTGATCGAGGTCGAGCCCGACCCCGCGAAGATCGACTTCGGCATGCCCGTGGACGTGGTCTACGACGACGCCCTCGGCCGCAAGGACGCCGACGGCAATTCCTACCTGTCCTACTTCTTCAGACCCCGGTCTAGTTGAGCGAAGCTACGAACAACCCTTAGGAGCATCCAACATGGCAGACGCGTACATCGTCGGTGTGGACATGATCAAATTCGGACGGTTCCCGGAGAAATCCGTCCCGCAAATCGGCTCGGAGGCGGCGCTCCTGGCGCTCGACGACTGCGGCCTGACCATCCAGGACATGCAGGCCCTCTACTGCGGCAACCTCGGCCAGGCGAGCGGCATGGTCGGCCAGCGCATCCTGCAGGAGATCGGCCAGACCGGCATCCCCGTGGTCAACGTCGCCAATGCCTGCGCCACCGGCGCGACGGCGTTCCGGGAGGCCTGGGCGTCGGTCAAGGCGGACCTCTACGATGTCGTCCTCGCGGTGGGTGTCGAGCAGATGGGCAGGGGACTTCTCGGTGGCGGTGGCGGCAGCCGCGGCATCTCCAAGGAAGGGCTCCTAGGCTCCGGCACCATGCCGTCGGTGTTCGCGGAAGCCGGCATGGAGCACACCCGCCAATACGGCACGACGTTCGAGCAGTTCGCCAAGGTGTCGGTGAAGAACCACCACCACTCGACCATGAACCCGAAGGCCATGTACCAGATCGAGACACCGCTGGAGACGGTGATGAACGCCGAGATGATCTCGTACCCGAACACCAAGCTCATGTGTTCGGTGAACGTCGACGGCTCGGCGGCGGCGGTCATCTGCTCGGAAAAGAAGACGCGCGAACTCGGTCTCATGGACCGCGCGGTCAAGGTGCGCGCCTCGGTGCTCACTTCGGACCCCTGGCAGGAACGCGACCTGGTCATGCCGGACGTCAACAGCTGCACCCGCAAGGCCGCCGCAGCGGCCTACGAGATGGCGGGCGTCGGGCCGGACGATGTCGACCTCATCGAACTGCACGACTGCTTCGCCACCGCCGAGATCCTGCACTACGAGAACCTCGGGCTGTGCGGCGACGGCGAGGCCGGCCGGCTGATCGACGACGGCGACGTGGCGCTCGGCGGGCGCGTTCCGGTGAACGTCTCCGGCGGCCTGCTCTCCAAGGGCCATCCCCTGGGCGCCACCGGAATCGCGAACATCTACGAGGTGTCGACCCACCTGCGCGGTGACGCGGGCAAACGCCAGGTCGAGGGCGCCCGCATCGGCCTGACCCACGTGATCGGTCTCGGCAGCGCCTGCGGAATCCACATCCTGGAAGCCGCTTAAGGCGCGTCCTGCGGGCGCGCCGGCAGGCTGGAGAATCCACAGGCGCGCTGCGGGCGCAAGCAGCGCCCGTAGGCGTGCTGTATGAGAATCGGCGTCGTCAGCGACACGCACAACAACCTCGCCAACGTCCGCGAGATCGTCAGCTTGTTCAATGCCGCCGGTGTCGAGAGGGTGGTGCACACCGGCGACATCACGCGCGCCAAGACCCTCGATGTGCTCGCCGGGCTCGACGCGCCGCTGGTCGGCGTATTCGGCAACAACGACGTCGAGCGCGACGACCTGGAGGCCAGCGCACGCGCACACGGCTTCACGTTGGCCGAGCCGCCCCTGGAACTGACCTGGGCGGGCCGACGGATCGTGGTGGTCCACGATCCGCGGGATCTCGACGCGCTCTTCCCGGACGACCACGACCTCGCCCTGCACGGCCACACCCACTTCCACCGGCTCGAGCGGGTCGGAGGTGGGCGGTTGGTGTTCAACCCCGGCGAGTGCGCCGGCCACATGAAGGGGTACAACGCCGTGGGCGTCGTGGATCTCGCCGATCTGCACGCCTCATTGCTGAAATTCTGACGGTCAGCCATGAAGATCCTCATGGTGAACGACAACGACCCGGCCGAAGTCGTCGGTGGCAGCGAGCGCTACATTCTCGACGTAACCCGGGAACTCGAGGCTGCCGGACACCAGGTCTCCTGGTTCACGCTGTCCGCCGCCGGTCGGAAGGACCGCGCGGAAACGGACGCCCGGCGCAGGGTTTTCGCCATCGACCGGGACAGCGGGGTCAAGTGGCTGCTGCGTCACTCGCTGTTCTACCCGACGCTGTGGAAAGCGGCGAAGGACTTCCTGTCGGCGGTCGAGCCCGACGTCGTCCACCTGCACAACAACTATCGCTATCCGCTGACGGTTCTCGCCGCGACCCGGGGCTTGTGCGTCGTGCAGACCGTGCACGACTACTGCCTCGTCTACCCCACCGCCTACTGCACGCACCCCAAGCCCTGCACCGGATCGGTGTTCGCCGCCCTGCGCCACGGCTGCATGAACTGGAAGCTGCTGGTCACCGAAGGCTGGCTGCTCTACGGACGGCGGTTCCTCGATCCCCGTTTCGTGCACCGCTTCATCGCGCCGAGCCGCGATCTTGCCAGCCACCTCCGGCAGCGTCTCGGATCCACCAAGGTCCGCAACCTCGGCAACTTCCGGTCGCTGCCCGATGTCTCCGCAAGCGCCGTCCCCGAGTCGCGCGTAGTGCTCTACGTCGGCGCGCTCATTGCCCACAAGGGTGTGGGCGTCCTGCTCGACGCGTACGCGGCGATGGCCAAGGAACTCGCGGATGCCGAACTGTGGATCGTCGGAGACGGACCCGAGCGGCACGAACTGGAGACCTCGGCGGCAGCCTCGGGCGCCCGCCGCGTTCGGTTCTGGGGCCAGCTCGGCGAGCGGGAACTGGCCAACGTCTATCGTCGCTCGCAGCTGGTCGTGATCCCGAGTCTGTGGCTCGAGAACGCGCCGCTCGTCGCCATCGAAGCCATGGCCCACGGCCGCCCGCTGGTCGTCTCGCGCGTCGGCGGGCTGCCGGAACTCGTGGAAGACGGCGGCACCGGACTGACGTTCGCGCGCGGCGATGCGACCGACCTGGCGGCGAAGATCCGCACCTTGCTCACCGACCACACCCTCGCGCAACGCCTAGCGTCGGCCGCGCGCAGGCGTTACGAGGAGACGGGATTGCCCGCCCACCACCTACACGGCCTGACGGCGCTCTACCGGGAGGGGTCGTGACGAGGTTCGGCCGCGTCCTGCGCCTCGCGACCGGACTGGGGTCGGCCTTGCGGGTCACCGGCGGCTGGCGTGAACTCGGTCGACACCTGGGACGGGAGTTCCGCCGCGCCGGATTGCGACGAGCCTACGGCGCGTTGATCGGGCTCGTGGCGATCGGCGGTCGCAACCGGGACCGCTGGTACCGGCGTTGGCTGGAGAAGACGGAACCCGCCGATACGCCAGCCACGCCGAGCAAGGTCGTCGTCGTGGCGTCGTTCGGCGAGTTGGGCGACGCCGCGTTCGATCTCAAGCTATCGCGGCTGGCGGAATGCGCCGCCGCCGG
>JAGWBN010000168.1:9715-10110 GCA_021295875.1 Pseudomonadales bacterium | reverse complement strand
GCCGAGGCCGGCGTCGCGGCCCTTCCCACCCACGGCGACTTCCGCCCAAACCACCCGTCAGCGACCCCCCTGCCCGCGGATTGCGTCGGACTGGTCTTCATCGGCCGCACGTCATGTCCGAATCCACGAAACCTGGGCGCCCTCTCCCAAGCCATCGAACGGGGTGCGGACCTCGTCTACGGCGATGCCGACGAGATCGACGCCCGCGGCCGGCGCCGACCCCGCTTCAAGCCGGACTTCTCGCTGGACCTCTTCCTCCACGACGACTTCGTGTCCGACTGCGTGGCGGTTTCCCGCGCCCTGCTCGACAAGGTCGACCCGTGGATCTTCGACGATCCCCACGGCACCCTGCTGGGGTGGGTGTCCCGTGCTTCCCGGGTCGAGCACCTGCCGAT
>JAGWBN010000168.1:1193-9603 GCA_021295875.1 Pseudomonadales bacterium | reverse complement strand
TGCCGGTTCGGCACCGATCCCGACGCCCGGGTCAGCGTGGTCATTCCCACCCGCGACCGCCTCGACCTGCTGGCGCCGTGCGTGGACAGCCTGTACGACAAGAACGACGCGGAGCGTATGGAAGTCCTGATCGTCGACAACGGTTCCGAGGAACCCGACACGCGCGCCTGGCTCGCGCGAATGCAGGAGCGAAGCAACCTGCGTGTCATCGGTGCCCAGGGCCGGTTCAACTGGTCGTGGCTCAACAACCTGGCCATCGAAGTCGGCACCGGCAAGGTGTTCGTGTTCCTGAACAATGACACCTTGTCGATCACCGACGGATGGCTCGACCGGCTCGCCGAATACGCCCTGCGCGCGGACGCCGGGGCCGTCGGACCGCTCCTGCTGTATCCCGACGGGAGCATCCAGCACGCCGGTCTCGTTGTCGGTGGCGGCGACCTCGCCGACCAGCTCTACCGCGGCATTCGCCCGGAGTTTGACGACCACGCCTTCGTCTCGCCCCTGCTGCCGCGCAACGTCTCGGCGGTCACGGGGGCGTGCATGGCGGTCAGCCGCGAGACCCTCGGCCAGGTCGGTCGATTCGACGAGCGGTTCCCAGTCTCGGGCGACGTCGAGTTCTGCCTCCGGGCCCGGGGCCAGGGCCTCGTCAACATCTACGCGGCGGATGTCGCGCTGCACCACTACGAGAGCCGGACCCGGGCGGGACAGGTCGACCGCGACGACCTTCGCCGATTGGCCGCGTTGGTCGGACGGCAAATGCCTCGGGATCCCTTCTACAACCCCAATCTCGCGGGGATCGCCGGGGTCGGGCGCGGCGGCCCGGCGTTTGCCCTGCTGCACGCGGACACCGGTGCGGAGCACCTCGCCGACGCGGCGACGAGTGCCGGCCAGCGGTGACCACGATGCCCGCCGAAGCCGACGAACTCGACATCGTCTTCCTGTGGAAGCAGAACGACACCGGCATCTACGGCCGCCGTCAGGACATGTTCGTCAAGTACCTGGCCCGGCATCCCCGCGTGCACCGCATCTTCCATTTCGACGCGCCCGTGGACGTTCGCCAGTGGTTCCGCTATCCGCGCTCCCTGGGCGTCCGCGGCACCGAGGCCATGCCTGTGATACGCCAGACCATCGCCCGCAAGCTGCGCCTCGCCGACACGGACAACGTTCGATTCGACACGTTCCTCAAGCTCGACAGCCGACGGGCGGGGTTCCGAGCGCTGTGCCGGCATCTCGGCACGGGCGGCAGCTTCGCGGACTACCTCGAACGTGCCCTCGCCCGGCAGGACCGTAGCGGCCGGCGAACGGTGCTCTGGGTGTGCCCGACGGTGCCCGAGTTCCCCGCCATCTGCGAGCGTCTGCAGCCGGACCTCGTGGTCGCCGACGTGATCGACGACCAACGCCTGTGGCCGCTCACCGACGCGGAGAGGGACGCCGTGGACCGGAACTACGCCGACGTTCTCGACCGCGCCGATGTGGTCCTGGCCAACTGCGAGAGCGTGCGCGACGCGATGCAGAGCTATGCCGACGAGGTGCATGTCGTTGCCAACGCGGCCGAGAACGTTGAAGGAGCCGAGGCCTGGGAGCGACCGCGGCCGCTACGACGGTTGGGCGGCCCCATCATCGGCTACGTCGGCAACCTCGAAGCGGTGCGCTTGGATGTGGACCTCGTCGCGTCCATCGCCGCCGAGCGCCCCGATTGGCAGTTCGTGTTTATCGGTTCCGCGCAACGCGGGGAACCGCTGCGCGCCATCGGCGACCGGCCCAACGTGCATCTCCTGGGCGTTCGCCGCTACCACGAGGCCCGGCGGTTCATCCGCCACTTCGACGTGGCGATCATTCCCCATCTCGACAACGACCTGACGCGGCACATGAACCCGCTGAAGCTGTATGTCTATTTCTCCATCGGTGTGCCCATCGTGGCGACGCCCATCGCCAACACCGGCGCCGTCGGCGAGTTCGTCCGGATCGGCCGCACGGCGGACGAATTCGTCGATCGGATCGAGGCGTGTCTCGCGAACGGTCCTCCGACACACGCGTCGAAGATCACAGCCGTACTCGCGCAAAATTCCTGGGAAGCCCGTGTTGCGCAGGTGTTCGCGCTGGTCGACGAAGCCCTGCCGAAGAGCGTCAGTCGGTAGCTTCTTGCCAACGCTGCCGGAACGCGCGAATGCGCTCGGCGTTCACCCCGAGATCCACCAGTCCCACGCGTGACACGGACCGCAGGTCCACGACCGAGCCGCCCTCTCCAGGTCGAATGCGGATGACGACGTCGTCCTTGAATCCGAACCACGAGGTGGTGTCCGTGGCCTCCACGATACCGTCGTCGGGGTCCTCGTTGACCACCTCCCAGCCGAGATCGCGGGCGATGTCCGCAGCCCGCGCGAGGCCCGCTTCGACATTCACAGAGGACCGGATGGTGACGATGTCCGGATACCCCTCGGCCTGCAGCTTCGCCTCTTCTGGCGTGTAGCCCAAGGAGTTGGACCCGGGCGGACGACGGTCGACAACCACGTCGAATGTCGGCGGATCAGCGCGGTCGGTCGAGATGTCGTGGGTCGGCACAACCGAGACGGCCTTCGAGTACTGCACCCCCATCCAGCCGAGGATCAGTACGCCTGCCACCATTCCCACCAGGGCCGGTTTCCTGTCTGCCGGACGGTTCCTGGAGAGCGCGAATATGAACGCGGCAACCCCGAGTACGAGCGCCAGCACCGCGAGGACGGCACCGCTGAACACCAACGCGAAGCCCATGAAGTGATCCCACAGGCCGAGGCGGTGGCCGAGCGCACCCACCGGCAATGCCGCCGCGCCGATTAGGCCGAAGATGAAAGCGAGCTTCGCCAGCAATGCCGTCTTGGCCATCTCGTGCCTGTCTACGGTGCCGCCTCTACGCTAGCACCCTTCGGTCGGACGCGCATCGCCATTCGAAGCCTCGTCGCCGTCCATGCATCGACACCCGGCGCCGACCCGTCGGTCGGAGGGTGCGGTGGGCAATCCTTTAGGAAGCCACTCACTCTTGTACAGGAGGTCCTAGGTACTCACCAATGTGTAACACCGACTCATCGCCCTCGGGCGGGAAGTCCGGGCCCGAGGGTTCACCGATATGGCGTACTCCATCGTTCGGGGGTGGATGCCAGTCGTCATCCGGGTCACGGGGGATGCCGATGTGAACCGCATCCCCCTCCACGTGAATACGGTACTCTGCGTCCGCATCCAGAAAACCGCCCACGTGCCGGATTTCGGCGTCCTGCCGAACAAAATCGGCATCGGGATCCAAGGGGTCTCCGATGTGCGAAACGCCGGAATCCGTGACGACCGGTTCGTGCGCGTCCACCGGGCCGGTGACCGCGGTCCGCACGGTCCGCAGCGACTCCTTGACCGTGGTAGGCATCTCGCGCCCCTCCACCGCGTGGTCTTGAGAATCCATCCACACGTGAACACCGACCATTCCCGTCACCGCAATCACGGCGAAGATTGCCGCAGCTCGAGGCCGTTTCATTAGTTCAATACGTCGATCCTGTTCACGAAACAAAGGCCGTTGTGGGTCTTCGCGTCGTCGACCCAGACTACGATGCGCTTGCCCAGCGCAAACGCCATCTGGGCGGAGTCGAAATTGCGCGCGGCGTTGGACTTGCTGGCGTGGTCGCCACTACAACTGAACGTCACCCACCTGCTCGAGCAGTTCACCCCTCGTCGCTCGGCGCATCCGCCAGTTGCGCGGCGCAACCACCCCACCGATCGTCGGCGACGGACATCGTCCGCGTCACCGTCGTGGTCAATGACTCGACAGCGGCGTCGACCGATGCGGTTTGCGGCAACGCAACGATTGCGAACACCACCGTACAATTGACCAATAGACGCTTGCTCATCTGGATCTCCCTCGGTTCCATGGTTCGACTTGGCTATTCAAGCGCGTCGGCTGGCAACATCGACAAACGTACGGTCGCCACCTGCGCCTGTCAATCCGCTTCGGGTGCACGCCTTGCCCTCGACGGCATTCGCCCGCAAGGCCTGACGCTTCGCGACCTGAGCCTCCCAGGTCGCCGCGCTCGTACTCTTCCGGTGCGACGGGCACTCAGATGCCGCGCACATCTGCGAACTCAAGCCAACTAGGCGACTCCAACCGTGGCCGCTACACCGTTGGACGAATGCGGCGAATTCGCGAGATTCCAGCACTTGGGCGGGTCGCCCAGGGAGTCTTACCGTTGTAGCAAGTGTTCCTCCTCCATTCGTGAACGCGGCCTCGCCCAAACGGTGGTCGACCTCTACGGCGAGGGACGATCCTGTGCGAAGCAACTCGCCCTCTCGCCGCGTTTTGCTTCGCTGGCGATCTACGGGCCAGGGTTCAACGGCACCATCCGACGACATGTTGGTGACCTCCCCAACTACCGTTACTCGCACTACCGTGCGGAGGCCATCCCCGGTACACGCATCGACGGCGTAGGCAACGAGGATCTGCAACGCCTGACATTCCGCTCGGAGTCGTTCGATCTCGTGTTGACCTCCGACATTCTGGAACACGTGCGGCGGCCACATGAGGCGTTCGCCGAGATCAAGCGTGTTCTCAAGGTCGGCGGCAGGCACGTCTTCACCGTGCCGGTACACTATCCCATGCGGGAGAGGACCGAATACCGCGTCGATACTTCGAGCGACGTCGACATGCCGCTGCGGCCCGCCGTCTACCATGGGGACGGGCGTGCGGGAAGTCACTTGTCTACACCGACTTCGGCAGGGACATGATGGAATCGTTGAGCCGCCTGAACATGCCCACCAGCGTCCGTTTCGTCGATGCCAGCAACACGTCTCGACGCAAGGCCCTGGTCTTCGTCAGCACCGGGTCGCCTGAGCCGGTCACCAGCGCGGTCGTTCAGTCATGCAGCTTTTCGTCCTAGGTATGCACCACTCCGGCGCGGAGGCGTTGGGTCAACTGCTCGAATGCCTTGGCTGCCACTCGATCACCGACGAACCCGGCACCGACGGGGAGGATGAGCGGAGTTCATTGCATCGCGATCTAGTTCGATCTGCCAACGACGAGATCCTGCACCGAGCGGCATGCGCCTGGGATCGGGTGGCCGATTTCGACCCGGACCGCATTGACGCCGACGTCGTGACGTCGTATCGGCAAGCGCTGGCCGGTATCGTGCGTTCCTTGGACGCCCATCAGCCGTGGTACGTCACCGACCCTCGACTGTGTCTGACACTCCCCCTTTGGCGAGGAGCACTCAATGCGGCTGCGTGCATCCATCTGTTTCGGGACCCTGTCGACGTCGCTCGAACGCTCGAGAGACGAAGCGCGACGCCTGTGCCCGTGGGCATGGCGCTGTGGGAGAAGTACAACGTGACCGCGCTGCGCGCGTCGACGGGCCTCGATAGGGTTGTCGTGTCCTACGAACAACTGGTGGACTCTCCGTTGGCCGTCGCTCGCCGCATCGTCGATGAACTAGGTGGACTAGAGCGCGGCCTCCGCTACCCATACGCTCAAGACGTCACCGGGCTGATGCGTGGTCCCACAGACCAGCCACTGGTCGGTTTCGAAGGCACCCGAGTCGCACCGAGCGAGCGCCAAGCATCCCTGCTCACGTGGCTGCGCAACGCGGAATCGCATTCCCAGAGCCGCGATGGTCAACCACGTTTCACCGATCCTTCCAGCATCACGACGTTGCGCGACCACGAGACCCGATTCGGCGGCACACCGAAGTCATACGGCCCTGACGGCGCGCCATCCGACGCGACCCTCTCCGTCGAGCTATCCCGACTTCGGTCGCGCCATGATCAGTTGCAGCGGGAGGTCGTCGACGGATTGGAGACCACGCTGCGGAACAAGGATCGGGACCTCTTGGCGGCAGCGGATCGATTGGCAAACCTGGAGAAGGACCTCGTCGACGCCAGGGACAGATTGCGCGACAAGGACCACGAGCTCCAGCAGACGCGCGATGCGAAGGAACGACAAAGCCGCCGGATGGGGCACGAGCTGGGGCGCCTGCGGACACGGCTCGCAGCGCTCGATCGTCTGCTCGACGAGGCAATGGACGATGCGCAACAACTACTGGCATCGCGACGCTGGCGGCTGGGCGATGCCCTGTTGACGTTGCACCGGCGGTTACTCGGACGACAGAAGCTGCCGACAGCTGCCGACCATCTGCTTGAACTCAGCAGTCAAGTTGAAGATCTCCGAGCTGAGGACAGCGCCAAGGGCTCCGACGTAGACACCAACGCACAACGGCTAGTGCGTCTCGCGAGTACGCGAGCCGTCCAAAAGCGATTCGTAGCGCCCGTCAGTGAAATGCAACCTGACCGTAAACATTGGCCCCGCTCAAGGAACCTAGACAGGGAGACCATATCTCAAGTCTCGACAGCGCCTCCCCACCCCACGCCACGGTCGACCGCCACATCCCGGGTGGTCGGTGCGGATGCGCTGGCTAGCCCGGTCCGGGCCAGCAAGGCAACCGTCCTGGTGCTCGCGTGGGATGTCGGCCACAACCCACTGGGTCGCGCCTACCTGCTGGCCGAAGCCCTGTCCAGAAGCTACCGTGTCGTGCTCGCTGGCTTCCAGTTTCGGTGTGGAAACCACTGCGGGACGCCTCCGTCCGTATCGTCGCCATTCCGGGTCGCCCGTTTCCCGAATTCCAAGGCACGTTGGAGTCGTTGGCGGGGCGGGTGGACGCTGATGTGGTGGTCGCCTGCAAGGCCAGGCTGCCGGCCATCCAGGCGGGACTGATGATGAAGGCGGTTCGCAACCGGCCCTTAATCGTCGACGTCGACGACTATGAACTGGGGTTTTTCAACAACCGCAATCCCCTGGACGACCCATCGAGCGAATCCCCGGAGGATCTTGAGCATCCGTTCGAGGAGGCATGGACGCGCTACGCCGAGAACCTTCTGCCGGCTGCCGATCGGCTGCTCGTCTCCAACACCGTGTTGCAGGGCAAGTTTGGCGGTGTCCTCGTCCCCCACGCGCGCGACGAGAGCGTATTCCGGCCCGACCGATTGGACAAGCACTCGGCGCGGCGGGAGCTGGATCTACCACTCGATGAACGGGTCGTCATGTTCATCGGCACACCGCGACCCCACAAGGGGGTCCTCGAGGTGCTCGAAGCCGTGAAGCAGGTTCGTCAGAGGCTGAACTGCCGTTTCGTCATCGTCGGCAAGCCGCCCGATGCCGCATTCGAGACGCTGCTGAGAGATCGAGGCGGCAACGCACTGCACCTGATCCCCGATCAGCCGTTCGACCGTCTGCCGGACATTCTCGCTGCCGCCGACCTCGTCTGCGTCCTGCAGCAGGTCGACAGCGAAGTCGCGAAGTACCAGCTCCCGGCGAAGATCGTCGACGCCATGGCGATGCAGATTCCCGTCCTCGCCACGGATGTCCCTCCTCTGCGGAGCCTGATCGACGACGGCGTCATCGACCCGGTGACGCCGGAGAACCTCGCCGACCGAATCGAGTGGTGGCTGACCGCGCCGGATGAAGATCGGTCCCGCCACGTCGAGCGTGCGAGAACTACAGCTACCAAGCCATCGACCGGACGATGGTGGAAGTGATCGAAGGCTGTCTGCAGGCGCCCACGCCTCTGCCACCTCCCGCGCTCACCTTTCTCGATGCGCAGGCGCGCCGATATTCGCGACTTAAGTCCCACCAAGACGGCCTCGACCTTGTGATGTTCTGGCGTCAGGACGATGCCGGGCTCTACGGTCGCCGCTTCGACATGCTGGTGGACCGCTTGGCCCGCCGTCCCGAAATACGGCGGATCGCGATCTTCGATCCACCGTACGCGGCCCACCGCCTGTGGGAAGGCCGAGACGAGAGTCCGACGACGCAAATGGGTGAGATTCAGAACGCCAAGCTCGTGCGACGTTGGGGTCTGTCGGACACGGACAAGGTTTCCCACCATGTCTTCCTGTTCGACAAGTTCGGCAACCTCCCGCATGGCGATTATCCCGACGAGGCCGCCTTCCCCGAGTTCGTGGCCGAGGAACTCGAACGGATGGGGATCGACCCCGGCGAGTCGGTGTTCTGGTACTACCCCGTGTTCGACGAACTCGAAGCGCTGGACGAGCGCTTCCAACCACGCCTTCGGCTGGTCGACGTGGTCGATGACCAGCGGGCCTGGCCGGGCCGCACGACCGGGCGGCGGGACAGCATGGACCGGCACTACCGCACCCTGTTGGTCGCCGCCGACATCGTCCTCGCGAACTGCGACACCGTGCGCGACTCGCTTGCCGAGTGTGCACCCGACATCAAGGTGGTACCCAATGGTTGCGACTTGGACCCGGTCCCCGCCGATCCCGACAATCGGCGATTCGCACGCTTCGCCACCCTCGAGGGGCCGATCCTGGGCCTGGTGGGCAACCTGGAGCCGAAGACGGATGCGGCACTGCTCGAACGTCTTGCGCGCGAGCGACCGGACTGTCA
>JAGWBN010000168.1:0-1067 GCA_021295875.1 Pseudomonadales bacterium | reverse complement strand
CCGAGCAGACGCGCGCCATGCACCCGCTGAAGCTGCTGGTCTATGCCTCGCTGGGCGTGCCCACCATCGCCACGGGCGTCAACAACCTGGGGGTATTGGAACCGTTCATCGATGTCGCCGACCATCACGACGCCTTCATGGAAGCCCTCGATCAGGCATTGGCCAGCGGCGCGACGGATCGCGAAGCTCTGGCCCGGACCGTGGAAGCCAATTCCTGGGAACGTCGGGTCGACGAGATCATGCAGCTCATCGAGGCGAAGCTGGCACAACGCCCACGGCGGACGCAGTAGAATGCGCACCCGTTTCCGCCCGCTTCGGGACGCAGGGAGACTCGATAGTTCGTGGCCAACATCCTGGTAACCGGCGGTTCCGGTTTCATCGGTTCGAACTTCATCCGCTATTGGCTGGGCAGCCATCCGTCCGACCGAGTGGTGAACTACGACCTGCTGACCTATTGCGCGAATCCGGCGAACCTCGCCGACATCGCCGCTTGCGATTCGGATCGCTACGCCTTCGTCCAGGGCGATATCGGTGACCACGACCGCGTCCTCGAGACCCTGCGCGGCCACCAGATCGACGTCGTCGCCAATTTCGCTGCGGAGTCCCACAACAGCCGCGCCGTCATCCATCCCGACGCCTTCTTCCAGACCAACGTCGTCGGTACCGTGCAACTCATGCGGGCAGCACTGGCTGCGGGCGTGGATCGTTTCCACCATGTCTCGACCTGCGAGGTGTACGGAGACCTCCCGTTGGAGTCGGCCGATGCCTTCAGTGAGTCCTCGCCGCTCGTCCCGAGGACGCCCTACAACGCCTCCAAGGCTGCCGCGGATCTGGCCGTTAGGGCTTTCCACACGACCTACGGACTGTCCGTGACGACATCCAACTGCGCGAACAACTACGGGCCCTATCAGTTTCCCGAGAAGGTAATCCCCCACTTCGTCGTCAGCGCTCTCAACGGACGGCCGCTGACCTTGTACCGGCGTAGCCGCAACCGCCGCGAGTGGCTCCACGTCGACGACCACTGCCGCGCCATCGAGCGGATTCTCGACCGCGGAGTCGCCGGTGAG
>JAGWBN010000009.1 GCA_021295875.1 Pseudomonadales bacterium | reverse complement strand
CGGATCGTCGCCTCGGGCGGCTTCGGCGTGGACAAGATCCGCACCTTCGAGGCGTTGGGCGTGCCGGTGGACACCTACGGCGTCGGATCGTCCCTGGTGGCGAACCACGGCGACTTCGACTTCACGGCCGACATCGTCCGTACCGACGGGAAACCCGCCGCCAAGGTCGGACGAACGTTCAAACCCAATGCCCGACTGGAGTTGGTTACATGACGATCCGCGTGTTCTGGGACGTCGACACCCAGGTCGACTTCATCCTGCCCGGCGGCAAGCTCTACGTGGACGGCGCGGAGTCCATCGTCGCCAATCTGGCGGCCCTGACGGGCTTCGCGCACGACCATGGCGTGCGCATCGTCGCCAGCTCGGACAACCACGACCCCACCGACGACGAGTTCTCCGACGCCCCCGACTTCGCGGAGACCTTCCCGCCGCACTGCCTGCGCGGCACGCCGGGCCAGGCGCGTATCCCGGAAACGGCGCTTCGCGACGTGCTCGTCGTGGAGCCGGAAGACCCGTCCGCCAGCGTGCTGGAACGCCTCCGGGACCATGCGGGCGACATCCTGTTCCACAAGCACTATTTCGATGTCTTCACCAACCCCAACGTCGAGCCGGTGGTGCATGCGCTGGGAGTCGATGAAGTCGTCCTCTACGGCGTCGCGCTGGACGTCTGCAACCGCTATGCGGTGGAGGGCCTGTTGTCGAGATATCCCCAGATCGAGGTCACGGTCGTAACGGATGCCGTGCGGGCCATCGACGAGGAGAACCGCGACGACCTGCTGGGCGACTGGCAGCGCCGCGGGGTTTCGCTGGCGCGCACTGCGGAAGTCGTGCGCTAGACCTATACGGTCGCGTACTCGGCCTCGGGGCCGCTCCAGGTCGCGATGATCGTCGCGGCGGTTGCCGGGTCCTCGGTCAGTAGGCGATTGCCGAGGGCCACCGCCCGGGGCACGAGATGGCGGTGGGTTCCGAGGTCGGCCAGCTTGAACGTCTCCTCGCCGGTCTGGCGGGTACCGAGAATGTCGCCGGGACCGCGGAGTTCCAGGTCCTTCTCGGCGATCTTGAAGCCGTCGGTGGTGTCGCGCATGACGGCCAGGCGCTCGCGGGCGAAGGCGCTGAGCGGCGCATCGTAGAGCAGGATGCAGGTGGCCTGGGTCGTTCCCCGGCCCACCCGGCCGCGAAGCTGGTGCAGCTGCGCGAGACCGAGCCGTTCGGCATTGTCGATCACCATGACCGACGCGTTGGGCACATCGACGCCGACTTCGATCACCGTCGTCGCCACCAGGATGTCGATTTGGCGGGCCTTGAAGTCCGCCATGACGGCATTCTTTTCGGCTTGCGGCAGCCGGCCGTGGACGAGACCGACGCGCAGCCCCGGCATGTCGGCGGCAAGTTCAGCGTGGACGGACTCGGCGGCGTTCAGTTCGTTCTCGTCGTCGTCCTCGATGGTGGTGCATACCCAGTAGCCCTGGCGTCCCGACCGGCACCAGGCGTGGACGCGCTCGATCACCTCGCGCCGACGCGACATCGCCGCGCCGTGGGTGCGTACCGGCAGCCGTCCCGGCGGCAATTCGTCGATGGTCGAGACGTCCATGTCCGCGTACAGGGCCATTGTGAGCGTCCGGGGAATCGGCGTGGCGGTCATGATCAGTTGGTGGGGCAGGCGGCCCTTGTCGCGCAGCTGCATGCGCTGATGGACGCCGAAACGGTGCTGCTCGTCGATGATGGCGAGCGCGAGTTCCTGGAATTCGACCCCCGTCTGGAACAGCGCATGGGTGCCCACCGAAACCAGGTCGCTGCCGTCCTCTACCGCCGCGAGACGCGCGCGCCGTTGTGCCGCACTCTGCCGGCCGGTGAGCAGCCCGACGCCGATACCGAGAGGAGAGAGCCAGGTACTCAGGGTCTCGAAGTGCTGTTCGGCGAGAATCTCCGTGGGTGCCATGATCGCGGTCTGGCAGCCGTGCTCGGCCGCGCGGATGGCGGCGAAGGCGGCGACGACCGTCTTGCCGGAGCCGACGTCGCCCTGCAACAGGCGCATCATCGGGCGTCGCCGGGCAAGGTCGTTCAGCACGTCTCCGGTCACCCGGGCCTGGGCGCGGGTGAGGCGGAAGCCGAGTGCGTCCAGCAGCGCGCGGCCCAATTTGGGTCCCGAGGGGAGCGCCACGGTGGTCTGCTTGTCGAGCAGGGCATGACGGCGCTTCATCACCAGGAAGTGGCCGGTCAGCTCGTCGAGCGCCACCCGTTCGCGCGCGGCCTGCAGCCGCGACGAGTCGGCCTGGCCGGTGTCGCTGGCCGGTCCATGGAGATGGCGGATCGCGTCCATCAGGTCGGGGAAGTCGTCATCCGGCAGACGGCTTGCTTTCACCTCTCCGCAACGTTCAAGCGCCGCGGTCACCCATTTTCCGATCCGGGCGGAGGTAAGGCCCAGGGTCGCGGGGTAGACCGGGGTTAGTTCCGGTGGTGCCGGCGGCGGCTCGTCGCGGTACATCCGGTATTCCGGATGGACCATCTCCTTGCCTGCAGGACCCATCCGCACCTCGCCGAAGCAACGCATCCACATGCCGGGGCGAATGCCCTGCTGCTGGCTGCGCGAGTAGTGGAACAGCCGGATCGACAGGGCACCGCGTTCGTCGGTCAGCCGAGTGAGCAGGGACCGGCGACGCCCGTAGGCGACAGCCGAGGCAGTGACTCGACCCGTGACCAGGCACTCGCTGCCCGGTTCGAGTTCGTCGAAGGGCACCGATCGGGTCCGGTCCTGGTAGCGGTAGGGTAGATGGAGGATCAGGTCGCCGATCGTTTCGACGTTGAGTCGTGCCAGCTTCTCGGCGGTACCGGGACCGACGCCGGGCAGGTCGGTGACAGGAGCGCTGAACCGGTCTTCGCGGTCCGGCGAGGACATCAGGGCATGACCAGGACCGCGTCGATTTCCACCCGGGCACCCCGAGGCAGTGCCGCGACCTCGACGGCGGCACGTGCCGGAAAGGGCTCGTCGAAACGCTCCGCCATGACGTCGTTGACCGTGTTGAAGTCCCCGAGGTCCGTGAGGTACACGGTGAGCTTCGCGATGTCGCCGAGGTTGCCGCCGGCCGCCGCCGCCACGGCCGCCAGGTTGGCGAGCACCTGCTCGACCTGCGCCCGTGTGTCGCCGCTGATGATCTCCATGGACTCGGGATCTAGCGGAATCTGCCCGGACAGATAGACCGTCCGATCGACGGCGAGTGCCTGGGAATACGTGCCGATGGCCTGCGGAGCGCCATCGGTGTGTATGGCCTTGCGGCTCATCCGGGCTAGCCCGCTTCGACCGCTCACGCCGCTTCGCCGGTGCGTTCGGGACCGACCAGGCGGTCCACGGTCTGAACCGCGGGAATCGAGAGCAGTCGCTGGCGGACACGCTCGAGATGGTCCCTGTCGTGCACCGATAGTTCCAGGCGAATGCTCGACAATTCCGCCGAGCGCTCGTCGACGGTGATGTTGTTGATGCCCGCGTCGGCGCCGTTGACGCCGTTGGCCAGCTCGGCGATCACACCCTTTTGCCGGTTGACCGCGATATCCAGGGTGGTTTCGAACTCGCCCTGGATGCGTGTCGCCCAGCGCGAGGGAATGATCTCGCGGGTGTTCTTGCGCCGCAGTTCACCGATGTTGTTGCAGGTTTCGACATGCACCACGAGTCCCTTGCCGGGCGTCATGTGGCCGACCACGTGGTCCCCGGGCACCGGACCGCAACACCGTGCGTAGGTGATCACCAGTCCCTCGCCACCGCGGATGGCCACCGGGCCGCCACCCTCGATGTCCACCGCCTCGTAGGCGGGATTGTCGGCGGCCAACAGACGCTGGGCGACGGCGTAGGCCATCAGGTTGCCGATGCCGATCTCCGCCAGCAGGTCGTCCAGCTTGCGCACCCCGAACTCACGGAAGACCGAGCGCAGGCGGCGGAAGTCCAGCGCCTTGATGGTGGTGTTGGCGTTGCGCAGCGAACGGTCCAGCAGGCGGCGGCCGAGGCGGACGGATTCGGACCGTTGCTGCACCTTGAGGGCTTGGCGTATGGCTGATCGCGCCCGGCTGGAGACGGTGAACGTCAGCCAGTCCGGACTCGGTCGGGCGTCCGCGGCGGTGATGATTTCCACGGTCTGGCCGGACTCGAGAATGGCGGACAGCGGTGCCAGGCTGCGGTCGATCCGACAGGCGACGCAGTGGTTGCCGATATCCGTGTGGATGACGTAGGCGAAGTCGATGGCGCACGCTCCCCGGGGAAGCTCGAGGATCTCGCCTTTGGGCGTGAACACGTAGACCTCGTCGGGGAACAGGTCGATCTTCAAGTTCTCGATGAACTCCAGCGAGTCGCCCGCGCGCTGCTGCAGGTCGAGCAGCCCGGCGACCCACTGCCGGGCGCGGACATGACTGCCCTGCGCCGCGAGGTCGTTCTTGTAGAGCCAGTGCCCGGCGATTCCCTGTTCCGCCATGGTGTCCATCTGGCGGGTCCGGATCTGCACCTCGATGGGCACGCCGTGCATGCCGACCAGGGCGGTGTGCAGGGACTGATAGCCGTTCGCCTTGGGGATGGCGATGTAGTCCTTGAACCGGCTCAGCACGGGCTTGTAGAGGTTGTGCACCACGCCCAGGGCCCGGTAGCAGGTATCGGCGCGGTCGACGACGATGCGGAAGCCGAACACATCCATGAGATCCGCGAACGACTTGCGCTGGGTCTTCATCTTCCGATAGATCGAATACAGGTGCTTCTGCCGACCGATCACCTTGGCGTCGATGCCTTCCCGATGCAGGCTCGCTTCGATGGACCGCTGCAACTGCTTGAGCAGCGACTTGCGGCGACCGGTCGCCGAGGCGACCGCGTGGCTGATGCGGTCGGCGCGCAGCGGATAGAGCGCCTGGAAGGCGAGTTCCTCGAACTCCAGGCGCATGGTGTTCATGCCCAGCCGGTTGGCGATGGGCGCATAGAAGTCCAGTGTCTCGCGGGCGATGCTCTTGCGCTTGTTCGGCGGCATGACGCCGATGGTGCGCATGTTGTGGAGCCGATCGGCCAGCTTCACCAGGATGACGCGCAGGTCCTTGGCCGTCGCCATGGCCATCTTTTGAAAGTTCTCGGCCTGGGCTTCCGCGCGGGAGTTGAAGATCGTCGCCAGCTTCGAGACACCGTCGACGATCTCCGCCACCTCCGTGCCGAACGCCTTGGCGAGTTTCGTCTTGGAGATGCCGGTGTCCTCGAGCACGTCGTGCATGATGGCCGCCATGATCGACTGGTGGTCCATGCGCATGTCCGCGAGGATGGCGGCCACGGCGAGGGGATGGGTGATGTACTGGTGGCCGGTGCGCCGGAACTGGCCCTTGTGGGCGGTCTCGGCGAAGTGGTAGGCGCGTTCGACGACATCGACCTCGTCGTCGGGCAGGTAGCCCTTGAGGATGGCGAGCAGATCCTCGATGGTGACCGTGACGGCCACTTCCGTGGCCTGGACACGAAGTTGGTTCTGGAAGTAGGACTCGCGCGGCTGCGAGGGTTTCTTGGCGACCTCGTTGCGACCCTCGGGGCTCTTGCTACGGGTCGTGCTGCCGCCACCACTGGCACTACCACCGACCGCGACCTCGGCTGTGGCGTTTCTCGCGGCTAGTGTGGCGCCGCCTGGCGGGCCAATCTCAGAAGTCGTCTGCTCGGTCATCTCCCAAGCCGCCGTAGGGCATCTGCAGTGCTTCTTCCTCGTCGTCGATGGGAACAAGGTCCGCCGCTTCGAGCACGTCGTCGGTGATCAACCCGTCGGCGATTTCCCGTAGTGCGATTACCGTCGCCTTGTCGTTCTCGTCCGGCAGGAGCGGCTCAGCCCCGTGGTGCATCTGCCGTGCCCGGCGGCTGGCTCGCATGACGAGGTCGAACCGGTTGTCGACGTGGTCGAGGCAATCTTCAACGGTGACACGGGCCATTTTGGTAGTACTCCTTGGGAGATTCGTACTCGCAGTGCACAGAGTCTACAGGAAACCGCGGTCCCGCTGACTCCCACCATCGTGCGTCCGCCGAGGCGTCTGCCCGCGCTGATGACCCCCGGCCGTGCGGTGCTCGAGGACGGGCGACGACAAGCGTCGCCCTACGCATCGCTGGCGAGAAGCTCGCGCAGCAGGGCCGAGTGGTCGACTTCGGGGATCGTCGATCCTTCGCGGGTTGCCTGGATGATTCGTTCGAGTTGGCATACCGCGTCGCCGAAGTCGTCGTTGACCATGGTGTGGTCGAACTCGGCGTGGTGCGACATGTCTGCCACGGCTTGCCGGACGCGCTTGCCGATCACTTCGGGACTGTCCTGGCCGCGCCCGGTCAGGCGCTCCATCAGGGCTTCGCGGGACGGCGGCAGGACGAAGATCGACACCGCTCCGGGCCAGCCTTCGCGAACCTGGGCCGCGCCTTGCCAATCGATCTCGAGGACGACGTCCCGACCGGCCTCGAGGCCGGTCTCCACGGCTTGACGCGAGGTTCCGTAGGCGTTGTCGAACACCTGGGCCCACTCCAGGAACTCCCCGGCAGCCCGTAGAACGTTGAAAGCGCCGTGGTCGACGAAGTGGTAGTGCTCGCCGTCTATCTCACCGGCGCGCTTCGGGCGCGTCGTGTGCGACACGGAGACCGTGAGCGAGTCGTCGGCATCCACAAGGCGGCGGATGAGGCTCGTCTTGCCCGCGCCGGACGGCGCGGAGACCACGAACAGGTGTCCCCGACCCGTGGCTGGTGGACGGCCTTTGGTAAGGTTCGCCGTCACTCGATGTTCTGGGCCTGTTCGCGCATCTGGTCGATCAGGACCTTGAGGTCCACGGCGAGACGCGCGGCATCGGGCAGTACCGACTTCGCGGCGAGCGTATTCGCCTCGCGGTTCATCTCCTGGGTAAGGAAGTCCAGGCGTCGGCCGCAGGGTTCCTCGCCATCGAGGCTCCTGCGGGCTTCGGCGACGTGGATGTCCAGACGGTCGAGTTCCTCGAAAACGTCGCTCTTCTGCGCGAGCAGGGCCACCTCCTGTTCCAGGCGATCGATTTCGACCCGGGCGCCGAGTTCCTGGACGCGCTTGTGCAGCCGATCACGGATCGCCTCGGCCTGGTCGGAGACCAACTCGCGCACCGCCGCCGCCACCCGCTCGACGTCGGCCAGGCGTTCCCGCAGCAGCGCGTCCAATTGGGCACCCTCGCTGTTGCGGTGGGCGAACAGGTCGTCGACGGCCAACACGAAGCTGGTGCGGGCCGCCTCCTTGAACCGGGCGACGTTGTCGGGATCGTCCTGCATGACGCCGGGCCAGCGCAACAGCTCCACGGCGTCGACGGTGCCGCTCTGACCGAGGCGACGGCGAGCGTCGTCGACCACGCCGAGGACTTCCGCGAAGGCGTCGTCGTTGAGCCGCGGGACGATGGTCGCCTGCCGGGCCAAGCGCAGCGTCGCATCCACCTTGCCGCGCCGCAGGCGCGAAGCGGCGACGTCACGAAGCGCCTGCTCGAGGTCGCGAAACGGTTCGGGCAGGCGCAGCGAGATCTCCAGGTAGCGGTGGTTGACCGAGCGAATCTCCCAGTCGACGAGATCGTCCCCGGCGCGTCCGAATGCCGTCATGCTGGCCACCATCGAACCATTATAATTCGCGCCGTAGCCTCGGATGCGGCCAACACGAAGGAGTGCGGCCGCTTCGTGGCGGTCGCGCGCCCACCAGGGTGCGTCGACGAGGCACCGCGACCACCAGGCAACAAGACGGAGCACTTGTTTCATGGAAGTCACCCGACCCAGCGGACGATCCGCGGACGAGCCGCGTCCCGTGCGGATCTCTCGCCGGTTCCTGAAACACGCGGCCGGTTCCGTGCTGATCGAGTTCGGCGAAACCAAGGTCATCTGCACGGCCAGCGTCGAGAGTCAGGTTCCCCAGTTCATGCGCGGCCAGGGGCGGGGCTGGATCACGGCGGAGTACGGCATGCTGCCCGCCGCGACCCACCGGCGCACGGACCGGGAGGCGGCGCGCGGCAAGCAGGGCGGCAGAACGGTGGAGATTCAACGCCTGATCGGTCGTTCGTTGCGTGCGGCGGTGAATCCGCGGGCGCTCGGCGAACGCACGGTGAGGATCGATTGCGACGTCATCCAGGCGGACGGCGGCACGCGGACGGCGTCCATCACCGGTGGCTGCGTCGCCTTGGCGGAGGCCTTGGAGGGCATCGCGCCGCGCGCTTTCCTGGGACTGGTGGCATCCGTCTCCGTCGGCATCTACCGCGGCGGCTGCGTGTTGGACCTCGACTATGCCGAGGACTCCAATGCCGAGACGGACATGAACGTCGTGATGATGCGCGACAAGGGCTTCATCGAGGTCCAGGGGACCGCGGAGAACGGCGCGTTCGAGCGCGCCGCCCTCGACGAGATGCTGTCGCTGGCCGAACGGGGTATCGACGGTCTGTTCGAAGCCCAGCAAAGGGCGCTGTGTGCATGAGCCTTTGGTTCACATGAACGAACGCGATCGCCGGGCGGCGTCGTTCGTCCGCGAGATGATCGACCGCGGCGTGCTGACCTTCGGCGACTTCGTCCTGAAATCGGGTCGGGAGAGCCCGTACTTCTTCAATCTCGGTGAGATCGCCGACGGTGCGGGATTGGCCGCGCTCGGCTCGGCCTACGCCGTCGAGACCCTGGCCCTACCGTCGCGTCCCGAGGTTTTGTTCGGCCCCGCCTACAAGGGCATTCCCATCGCCACGGCGACGGCCATCGCGCTGGCGCGGGACCACGGGGTCGGCATCGGTGCGGCGTTCAACCGCAAGGAGGTCAAGGACCACGGCGAGGGTGGCCACCTGGTGGGTGCGGCGATGGCGGGCCGCAAGGTTGCCATCGTCGACGATCTGGTGACCGACGGCACGGCCAAACGCGAGGCCTTCGAGACGATCACCGACGCGGGTGGCGAGGTGGTCGGCGTCGTCCTCGCCCTTGATCGCCAAGAGCCGTCGACCGATGGCACGGGTACGGCGGTCGAGGTTCTTGAGCATGGATTCGAGGTGCCCGTGCGTTGCGTCGCAACGTTGGACGACGTCGTGGATTTCGTACAGGACGATGCGCGTTTCGCGGACCGACGCGATGCGCTGGTGGCGCACCGGACCATGGTTCGCGTACGGGGAGGGGCCGGGTCTAGCTATAGCTAGAAGATGCTTCCGGCCAGCACCTGCCACTGCTCGTGCCAATCCGTCGTCGGCCGGGACTTGAACTCGCTGCGCACGAACTGGTTGATGCGGCCCTCCGCGCTGGCAAGCAGCAGGTTCGCGGCGGCGGCGGCCGACAGCGGCGGTGGGGTCGGCCGGGTCGCGTAGTGCGCGCGGATGAATTGCCGGAGCTGGGTCTCGACACGGTCGTAGAACTGCCGCATGCGTCGGTGCAGCCGATCGGTTTCTCCCTGCAGCGCGTCGCCCGCGAATAGCCGCGCGAGGCCCGGGTTTCTCTCGCAGAAGGTCAGCATCGACGCCAGCACCGCGCGGCACTGGCCTTCGGCGCCGCTTTCGCTCTCGGCGATCTGGCCAACGTGGCCGAATACCGCCTCTTCCGCGAACGTGATCAGGGTCTCGATCATCCTGGCCTTGCTCGGGAAGTGACGGTACAGGGCGGCTTCGGACACGCCGACGTGGGCGGCAAGGGCGGCGGTCGTGATGCGCGCGCCGGGGCGGCTCTCCAGCATGGTGCTGAACGCGTCGAGAATCTGCGCGCGGCGGCTGCCGCGCGCCGGGGTGTCAGTCATCGATCCGCTCCGGCTCGGGGGACGGCTTGCCGCTCCTTGGCCTCCTCATCAACGTGCCGACGCCGCCGTCGGTGAGCACTTCCAGGAGCAAGGCGTGGGGCACGGTGCCGTCGATGATGTGGACGGCGGCGACGCCGCCCGCGAGCGCCCGAAGCGCGCACCGGACCTTGGGCAGCATGCCGCCGGCCACCGTGCCCTCGGCGATGAGTCGGGGTACGTCCTCCGGCGACACGTTGGTGAGGGTTGCGCCGCTAGCATCGAGGATGCCGGGCGTGTTGGTCAGCAGGATCAGCTTCTCGGCGGCGAGGTGTTCGGCCACGGAGCCGGCGACGAAGTCGGCGTTGATGTTGTACGACTCACCGTCGGGGCCGACGCCCACCGGGGCGATTACCGGGATGAAGCCGCTGGCGATCAACGTATCGAGGATGCCGCCGTTGACGTCCGCCACCTCGCCGACATGGCCGATGTCGATGATCTCGGGGGCGACGTCCGTATTGCCGACGCCTTGACGGGTGTGGGTGAGCTTGCGCGCGCGGATCAGGTCAGCATCCTTGCCGGTGATGCCCACGGCGCGACCGCCGGCGGTGTTGAGCAGCGACACGATGTCCTTGTTCACCAGGCCGCCGAGGACCATCTGCACCACGTCCATCGTGGCACTGTCGGTCACCCGCATGCCGTCCACGAACTTCGTCGGGATGTTCAGCTTGTCGAGCACCTCGCCGATCTGGGGCCCGCCGCCGTGGACGACGATGGGGTTCATGCCGACGAGCTTCATCAACACCACGTCGCGTGCGAACGCCCGCTTGCACTCGTCGTCCACCATGGCGTTGCCGCCGTACTTGACCACGATGGCCGCGCCGGCGAAGTCGCGGATGTAGGGCAGCGCCTCGATGAGAACGCCGGCGGTATCGCGTGCTCGGTCGGTCATGGCTCGGTTCCGTCAAGAGAGAGCGACGGGTCGATGTTCGCGAGTGCATCGGCGAACAGGCCCCGAATGCGGGCGAGTGCCTCGTCGTCGTCGGCTTCGAATCGCAGGCTTAGTACCGGGCTCGTGTTGGACGCCCGCGCCAGACCCCAGCCGTCGGGAAAGTCGACCCGCACGCCGTCGATGGCGGTCACGGTGCCGCCGTCGAAACGCACGCCGCCGTTGGCGAGTCTGTCGATGATCTCGAACTTGGCTGCTTCGGTGGTGGGCAGCTTGATCTCCGGCGTCGCGATGGCGTCCGGGAACTCGGCGAACACGTCGCTCGCCGAACGGCGCGTGGCGCGCAGGATCTGCACCAGGCGAGCGGCGCTGTAGAGGGCGTCGTCGAACCCGTACCAGCGGTCGGCGAAGCAGATGTGGCCGGAGAACTCGCCGCCGAGCAGCGCGCCCGATTCGCGGATCTTCGCCTTGATGTGGGAGTGGCCCGTCTTCCACATGACCGGTTTGCCACCGTGGTCGCGGATCACGCCGGCCAGGTTGCGGCTGCATTTGACGTCGAAGACGACCTCGGCACCTGGATTGCGGCTCACCACGTCGCGGCTGAACAACATCATCAATCGATCGGGCCAGATGATCTCGCCCCGTTCGGTAACCACACCCAAACGATCCGCGTCGCCGTCGAAGGCGACACCGAGATCCGCTTCTTCGGCCTCCACGGTGGCGATGAGATCGGTCAGGTTCGCGGCTTCCGCAGGGTCCGGGTGGTGGTTGGGGAAGCTCCCGTCCACCTCGGTGTAGAGGGGGACGACTTCACAGCCCAGCGCTTCGAGCAGTTGCGGCGCAACGACCGCGCCGACGCCGTTGCCGCAGTCGACCGCGACCTTCAGGGGTTTTCCCGATGCAGGGCATACCGTGTCCTTGGCCACCTGCTCGATGTAGTCGGGCACGAGGTCGACGGATTCGATGCGGCCGGCGCCGGCCGAGAAGGCATCCCGCTCGATCCGCTCGCGCAGCTCTGCAATGCGTTCGTCCGCTAGCGCGGCCCCGTCGATCACCATCTTCAGGCCGTTGTACTCGGGCGGATTGTGGGATCCCGTCAGCATGACCCCCGTTCCGGTGCCGAGTGCGTGGGTGGCGTAGTAGAGCAGGGGCGTGGGCACACAACCGATGTCGACAACGTCCAAGCCGCCCTCGCACAGTCCCCGCGTCAGTTCGCCACACAGGGCCTCGGTGGAGCGGCGGCCATCGCCGCCCACGGCAGCGCGGCGCTGGCCGGCCTGTCGTGCCTCCGTGGCGAAGGCGCGGCCGATGCGGTAGACCGCATCCCGGGTGAGGGTGACGCCGACGACGCCGCGGATGTCGTAGGCGCGGAAGATGTCGGCACTGAGCGGTGGGTAGTTGCTCATCCGTCGGCACGCGCGGCGTAGAGCGTGGCGATCTCCGAGACCAGGCGCTGTGCGATGGCGCGCTTGGCCATCTTGCCCAGCGCCACCTCCCCTCCGGCGTGGATCAGGGTCACGGCGTTGTCGACGCTGTCGAAGCCGATTTCGGGATCGGAGACATCGTTGACGACGATGGCATCCAAGCGTTTTCGTTCGCGTTTCTGGCGGGCGTAGTCGAGGGCGTTCTCGGTCTCCGCCGCGAAACCGACGACGAACGGTCGGGGAACGACGTCGGCGATGGATCCGACGATGTCTTCATTCTCCTTGAGCGCCATGCGAAACTCGTCGGACGGCTGCTGCGACTTCTTCAGCTTCTGTTCGTGGAATTGGTGTGGACGGTAGTCGGCCACCGCAGCCACGGACACGAAGATATCCGACTCGGCGGCTCGGCCGATCACCGCGTCCTTCATCTGCTGCGCGCTGACCACGTCGACCCGGTCGACGCCGGCAGGGGTCGAGAGATGGACGGGGCCGGACACGAGCGTGACTTCGGCGCCGGCGTGGTGCGCCGCCTGGGCGAACGCGAATCCCTGGCGGCCGGAACTGCGATTGCTGATGAACCGCACGGGGTCGAGGAACTCCCGCGTGGGTCCGGCGGTGACCAGCACGCGGACGCCGGCGAGCGACCTCGGCGTCGCCAGCCGGGCGATGACGGCGTCGGCGATCTCCTCGGGCTCGAGCATGCGCCCCGGACCGAATTCGCCGCACGCCTGTTCGCCGTCCGCCGGCCCGAGGACGGTGACGCCGTCGGCGCGCAGTCGATGGAGATTGCGTTGCGTGGCGGCGTGCTCCCACATGCGCGCGTTCATCGCGGGCGCGACGAAGATCGGCGCGGTTGTGGCTAGACACAGCGTGGTCAGCAGGTCGTCCGCCATGCCGGCGGCGAGGCGGGCCATGAGGTTGGCCGTGGCGGGGGCTATGACCACGGCGTCGGCCCACCGCGCCAGCTCGATGTGTCCCATCGCCGCCTCGGCGTCGTCGTCCCACAGGTCGGTACGGGGCCGTTGGCCCGCCACGGCCTGGAGCGCGGTGGGAGACACGAACCGGACGGCGTTGGGCGTCAGGACCGGGACGACCTCTGCATTGCGGACGAGCAGATGTCTCACAAGCGCGGGGGCTTTGTACGCTGCTATGCCGCCCGAGATGCCAAGTAGGATTCTGAGGGCGTGGTTGTCGGTGTCCATCGGGTTCGGCCGCTGGGAACGCCGGGACGAAGAGTCGATGCGGCCTACGATACCACGCGCGGTTTCCCGGGGTTGTCGAGGCCCCTTGAGAAGGAACTTTCGTGGGTAGTGCGGTCTTGGGCGCCAAAGCGCCGCGGATTGTCGAGTTGCCGGTCAGTGAGCGGCCGCGCGAACGCTTGCTGGCGGCGGGCCCGGCAAGCCTGAGGGATGCCGAATTGGTGGCGCTGGTGCTCCGCACCGGGGGCGGTGGCCGCGACGCCGTCGCGCTGGCTCACCGGCTGTTGGATACCTGCGGGGGCATGCACGGGCTGCTCTGTGGAAACGCGGCGGCGCTGCTGGCCGTACGGGGTCTCGGCGAGGCCAAGGCTGCGGCCCTGCTGGCCATGCGGGAGATCCTCAAGCGCGCCGAACGCGGGGTCGTGGAGAGCACGCCCGTACTGACCTCTTCCGATTCCGTGCGCCGCTATCTCAATCTGCACCTCGACGGCTTGGAGCGCGAGCTGTTCGGGGCGTTGCTGCTCGACACCAGGCACCGGCTGATCGCGCAGGAGGACATCTTCCAGGGATCCATCGATCGCACCATGGTCTATCCCCGGGAGGTGGTGAAGTGCTGTCTGCGCCACAATGCCGCGGCCGTGGTGCTGTACCACAACCACCCCTCCGGTGACGCCGAACCCAGTTCGGGGGACATCGCGCTCACCAGTCGGCTGCAGGCGGTGCTCGGCGAGGTGGACGTTCGCCTGCTGGACCACGTGGTGGTCGCTGGGATGAAGCTCGTGTCCCTGGCGGAGCGGGGAATGCTGTAACAGAGCTTCCCTTGCTCGCCGGCGTGCGCCGCATCGAGGCGGATTTCCGCCGATCCTACGAGGGCTGCCTGCTGACCACGCTGTGCCAACCCGACGAACTCGACACCGGCGTCGAGGTCTTCGATCCGATGCACCTATGCACCAGCCTCTTCACTCGCCGCCCGCGCTCTGCTATAAAGCGCCCCCCTGTAACCGAGTGCTGCCATGTCGAAAGTCTGCCAGGTCACGGGCAAGCGCCCGATGCATGGCAACAACGTCTCGCACGCGCACAACAAGACGCGCCGGACGTTCGCGCCCAATCTGCACTATCACCGGTTCTGGGTGCCTTCCGAGAGCCGTTTCGTTCGCCTGCGGGTGTCGGCGGCGGGCATGCGCGTGATCGACAAGAAGGGGATAGAGGCCGTGTTGAGGGACATCGAGAAACGCGACTCCGGCAAGGCGCCGGGCAGCCCGGCAGCGAAGGGCTAAGACGTGCGCGAGAAGATCAAGCTCGTATCGAGCGCTGGCACGGGTCACTACTACACGACCACCAAGAACAAGCGGACGATGCCCGACAAGCTCGAACTCAAGAAGTTCGATCCGGTCGTGCGCAAACACGTCGTCTACCGCGAAGACAAGATCAAGTAGCCCGGCAGGGGCGGCCCGACACGCGCCCGCCCTTGTTGCGTGAGGACTACGCCGACCACGCCGGCCGAGGATCGTTAGCTGCCTGAACTTCCCGAAGTCGAAACCACCCGTCGGGGGCTCGATGCGGTGTTGACGGGTCGACGGCTGCGCCGGGTCGTGGTCCGCAACGCGGCGCTGCGCTGGCCGGTCGAGCTGCCTGCCTCCCTTGGCGGCCAGCGCCTCGGGCCGATCGGCCGCCGAGCGAAGTACCTGCTGCTGCCCGTGGAGAGTGGCAGCCTGATCGTTCACCTCGGCATGTCCGGACACCTCTCGGTCGTTCCTGCGGACACCCCGCCCGGCAAGCACGACCACGTGGACTTCGAGCTCGACGACGGGCGCGCCGTGAGGCTGACCGACCCGCGTCGCTTCGGCAGCGTGCACTGGCAGGCTCACCCGGTGGAGGATCACTGGCTGCTTGGGGATCTCGGCCCGGAGCCGCTGTCACGGGACTTCGACGCCGCCCATCTCGCCGCATGCGCGCGGCGACGCAAGGTCGCTGTCAAGAACCTCTTGATGAATGCCAAGGTGGTTGTCGGCGTCGGCAACATCTACGCCAACGAAGCGCTGTTCCTCGCCGGTATCCGACCGCGCGTCGCGGCCGGTCGGCTAACGCGGTCCCGACTCGGCGAACTCGTGGCGGCGGTCAAGGCGACGCTGGCGAGCGCCATCCAGAGCGGGGGGACTACGCTACGCGACTTCACCGGAGCCGATGGTCGGCCCGGGTACTTCGTGCACGAGTTGGTCGTCTACGGGCGTGGCGGCGAGCCTTGCGTCCGTTGCGCCGCGACACTCAAGGAGGTTTGGTTGGCAGGTCGGACGACCGTCTACTGTCCACAATGTCAAATCTGATTTCCCGCGTCTGAGTCTATTTCGCTCTGGCCGGGGTTTGGGTACGCTGTCGCGCGAGCCGAGGAAGGGAAGGAAACCAAGTGTTCGATAAATCACTGTTGGCGGGTGTCACTGTGTTGCTTGTGGGGTTCGGCACGCTGGCCGCGGCCGACGAATTTCGCGTCGGCGCCCAGGCCGGCATTCCGGATTGGAGCATGGACGTCGAAGTCTCGCTGCTTGCCGTGTCGGCCTCGGCGGACCCCGGTGTGAGCCCGTCGGCGGGTCTCGTGGCGCAGTACGTCACCAAGACGGACGAAGAGGTCGGCAACGGGTTCTACGTCGGCGTGGAGGCGGGATTCACGTCCGGGTCCGATGCCGGGACCGAGGAACTCACTCTTTTGGGAGCACAGGTGGAGGTCGAGACCGAGATCTCGTGGGTGGCCGACGTGCTGTGGCTGGCCGGCTTCGACTTGGGTGAAGTGTCCGCCTTCGGAGGGCAGTTGGGGGATGTCTCGGTCTTCGGTCTCCTCGGCGGCAGCTACGCCGGGGGCGAAGTGGGCGTGGTGATTCCTTCGCTGGATGCGTCCGGCAGCGACGACGCCAAGCACTTCGGCTGGAAGTTCGGCGCAGGTGCGGAGTTCGATGTCAGCGAGTCGGTCGCGTTGCAGGTTCGGGCCACCTATACGCTGTTCGAGGAGTCCACCTATCGGGACCAGGGCGTCAGCATCGGCATCGAGCCGGGAGCCTTCGAGGTCAGGGCGTCGCTGCTCTACCGCTTCGACGCAGGCGATCTCTTCGGTCGACGGTAGCGTCCCAGGGCCGCGCCGCCGCGGCCGGTCGCCTGAACGCCAGGGTGGTCTGTTTCGGATCCTGGCGACGCTTGCGTGGCATGGCGGGTCACCCGGTCGGGCTGGCGTTGCCGTAGTGCTCGGCCACTGCGGGATGGACGAATTCCGAGATGTCGCCGCCGAGGCTCGCGATCTCCCGTACCCGGGACGACGACAGGAACGACCACTGGCGGGACGTCGGCAGCAGTACGTATTCGAGATTGGGGTCCATGGTCTGGTTCATGGCGATCATCTGGTTCTCGTAGTCGAAATCCGTGATCGTGCGTAGTCCGCGGACGACGAAGCGCGTGTTCTTCATGCGTGCGTAGTCCACCAGCAGGACGTTGAAACCCTCCACCTCCACCCGGTCGCCGAACTCCGCCAATGCGAGCCGGCAAAGGCCGATGCGTTCCGCGAGATGCGTCGCGGGGTCCTTGTCCGGGGAGGTGCCGACGGCGACGACCACCTGGTCGAACAGGCGCAGCGCCCGCTCCACGATGTCCCGATGACCGTTGGTGATGGGATTGAAGCTGCCTGGATAGACGACGCTGGTCACGCCATCGATGTTAACGCGTATTCCTCACGGGGTGCGCAGCAATGCATACCGCACCGCGCCGGCGCGGGAGGAACTGGCAACGGTCAATCCGGCTGACTGCGCGGCAGCGGACAGGTGGAAGGTCTCGTCGGATTCCACGTAGACGGCGCCGCCGGGGGTGAGGCGGCCGGCCACTGCGGACACCGTCTCCGCCAGTAGAGGCGAATCGAAGGGCGGGTCGAGGAAGACGATGTCCCACCGTTCGCCCGAGGATCGTTGCGCGAGCCACTGCCGGGCATCTGCCCGATTGATCGAGGCGCTGGCACCGAGCATGTCCCGGTGGCACGCCAGCAACGCACAGGCGGTGGGGTTGTGGTCGACGAAGGTGGCGTGGACCGCGCCCCGGGACAAGGCTTCGAAGCCCAGGACGCCGGTGCCAGCGAAGAGGTCGAGCACCCTCGTACCGGGGAGGTCGGCGAGCAGCCAGTTGAACAACGTCACGCGGGCCCGATCCGGGGTGGGCCGCACATGGTCGTCCGCCACCTTGAGCTTTCGCCCTCTCCACATACCGCCGATAATGCGGACCTGGTTGCGTTTCTCCCTTCTCAAATCGTCTACCGGTTTTGGCGGAGTGTGTCGACGCCATTTGATGGAACACGCCAATAGTGCGCAAAAGCGATGTGGAACTCGACCCCACGCGGGCGGCAAGCGCTTCCCGCTGGGACCGCCTGAATCGGTCGCTCGCGCGCACGCGTGACCGGCTCGCGGCCGGCTTGGGCGATTTGATCCTTGGCGAACGGTCCATCGACCAGGCCGTGATCGATGAAGTCGAGACGTCGCTGCTCGCCGCCGATGTCGGCGTCGACGCCACGGAGCGGGTCGTGTCCGCCCTCAAGGATCGAGTCTCCCGCCGCCAGTTGGGGGACGCCGAGGCCCTGAAGGCGGCACTGACTACGGAACTCGTCGCACTCCTCGATCCGCTTGCCGTAACATTCGCCGTGGGTGCCCCGCGTCCGTACGTCGTGCTCGTCGTGGGCGTCAATGGCGCGGGCAAGACGACGCTGATCGGCAAGCTTGCAAAACGCCTGGGCGATGACGGCCACAGCGTCGTGCTGGCCGCTGGCGATACGTTCCGGGCGGCTGCGGTTGAGCAACTCGGCGACTGGGGAAGACGCAACGGGGTACCGGTGATTGCCCAGGGCCAGGGAGCGGACAGTGCCTCGGTGATCTACGACGCCATTGACGCTGCCATGGCTCGCGGCACCGACGTGGTGCTGGCGGATACCGCCGGACGGTTGCAGGCCAAGGTCGGTCTCATGGATGAACTGGCGAAGATCAAGCGGGTCATGGGACGGTTCGGGCATGGCGCGCCCCACGAGGTGCTGCTGGTGCTCGACGCAGGCATCGGCCAGAACGCCTTGTCCCAGGTGACCGAGTTCGACCGGGCTGTGGGCGTGACCGCCCTGGCGGTCACCAAGCTCGACGGCACCGCCAAGGCGGGCGTCGTCATCGCCATCGCGGCGGCGACGGGGCTACCGCTGCGATTCGTCGGCGTCGGCGAGGGTGTGGACGACTTGCAGGACTTCGACGCGGCGTCCTTCGTGGATGCCTTGTTGGGGGACCTGGCTTGAGTCGGGTCGTCTGAGTCCGGTCGAATGGAAGGCATCGAGTTCCAACGCGTCGTCAAACGCTTCGATAGTGGCGTCGAGGCGTTGCACGACGTGTCGTTGTCCATCGCTTCCGGCTCGCTGACGTTCCTGACGGGCCACTCCGGCGCCGGCAAGAGCACCTTCCTGCAGCTCCTGCTCGGCCAGCACACGCCCACCCGGGGACGCATTCTGGTCAACGGCGTCGACATTGGCCGCCTACGGCGCCGTCAACTGCCACTCTACCGCCGACACCTCGGTGCGGTGTTCCAGAACGACCACCTGCTGCCCCGCCGAACGGTATCGGCCAATGTCGCCGTATCGCTGCAGGTCGCGGGCATGAGGGCGCGGGAGACCGAGCGGCGGGTACGCGCCGCGCTCGACACCGTGGAGCTTCTCGACAAGGCGCACCTGCTGCCGGGCCACCTGTCGGCAGGCGAGCGCCAGCGCGTGGTGATCGCCCGGGCGGTGGCGAACCGGCCCAAGCTGCTGCTGGCGGACGAACCCACCGGCAATCTCGACCCGGCATTGTCCGAGAGCGTGATGGGGCTGTTTGGTCGCTTTGTCGATGTCGGTACGACGGTGATCGTCGCGACCCACGAGATCGACCTGGTCCGTACACTGGGCCGCCGGACGGTCGCCCTGGCCCGTGGACGGATCGTCGACGACAGCCGGGAAGCCTGAAAGTGGCCAGGGCGAAAAAGACTTCCAGTGGACGAACGCGCAAGGCGTTCGAAGTGTGGCCTTCGGTCCCCCGACCCTGGGGCTCCGCCTGGCGCGACCACGGTCGTGTCGCGCGGGATACGCTCGCCTACGTCACGGCGCGGCTGGGCACCACGGTCTGGGTCTGGCTCATGGTCGGCATCGCGCTCAGCCTGCCGGCCGCTCTGTATCTGTTGGAGTTGAACCTGGCGCGCGCCGCGGGTGGCTGGTCCGGTAGCTCCGGCATCTCCGTGTACTTCGTGCCCGAGATCGGACCTGAACACCTCGAGGCTGCGGTCGAACGTCTGCGACGCGCGCCCGACGTCGAAGAGGTCCGGGTCGTCACCCCCGAAGAGTCGCTCATCGAATTCCGTCGGCTCACGGGGGTTGCCGAAGCGCTCGCCCTGGTGGAGGACAATCCGCTGCCGGCGAGCGCCCGGGCGTCGGTCTCGTCCAATGCGGACGTGGAACGCCTGGACCGTCTTTCCCTCGAACTCGCGGGGTTTGAAGGCGTGGACGACGTGCTGCTGGAACGCACCTGGTTTCAGCGCCTGGCTGCGATCCGGGAGATTGTGAAGCGGCTGTCGTGGGCGTTGGCCGGGGTTCTCGGGCTCGGCACGGTGTTGATTGCCTCGGCGGCCGTTCGCCTCGCCATCGAGGCGCGGCTGGAGGAACTGCGGATCCTCGTTCTGGTCGGTGCCGGCAGCCGGTTCATCCGGCGTCCGTTCGTCTACCTGGGCGTCGTCTACGGTGCCGGTGGCGGGCTGATCGCCGCCATGTTGATCGCCGGCCTGTTGAGCGCCGTCGAGGGACCGTTGGGGCGCCTGTTCGCGAGCTACGGCGCGGACTTGGAATTGCTGGGGTTCGACCCCATGTTCAACATGGTGTTGCTGGTAAGCGGTGTGGTACTCGGTGTGCTGGGCGCAGTATTTT
>JAGWBN010000008.1:13557-37473 GCA_021295875.1 Pseudomonadales bacterium | reverse complement strand
GCACACGTGGCTGCTTGGCAAGGGTTGGCGGCGGATCGGCTTGATCGATCCGGCGGAGGTGCCGGGCGGCAATCCGTAGACCGTGTTTGGCCCGGCGAAATTGAGCCTGTCGCACGGGCTCGCTCGAAGTTAAGCCTGTCGCACGGGCTCGCTCGGCCAGTCGCCCCTACGGCTACGATGCGCCCGCTAGGGAGCGCGTTTGCGGACGTAAAGCACCAGCTCGTGGTGAATGAGCTCGCAGCCGTGCTTCTCGGCGATCTCCCGCTGCAGATCCTCGATCCGATCGTTGACGAACTCCGTGACGGCGCCCGTCTCGACGTCCACCATGTGGTCGTGGTGGTCCTCGGTCGCCAGTTCGTAGACCGCGTGACCGTCGTCGAAGTTGTGGCGTTCGACGATGCCCGCCTGCTCGAACTGGGTGAGCACGCGGTAGATCGTGGTGATGCTGATGGACTCATCGATCTTGAGTAGCTGCCGGTAGACGTCTTCCGCCGACAGGTGATGCGGCTCGGCACTTTCGAGTACCTCGAGCACCTTTATCCGCGGCATGGTGACCTTCAAACCGGCGCGCCGGAGTTCGGTTTGGGAGGGATCCCTGGGCACGGATTACTTCTCGGGCGTGTGTACACTCGACGTTACCCACAGCCAACTGGCCCGTCAACGGAACTTGAACCAGCGCACCACCACCGGCCAGCGGGTTTCGGCACCGTCCGAGGGCACCTCCGACGCGCTTCGCCGGGTGTTCGACCAGCTCGCTGGCAAACGTTCGGCCCTGCTTTCGGCTCTCTCCAGGGAGGAGACGATGCTGTTGACCGACTACGGCATCCGGGTGAGCGGAGACCGCGCGGACCTGGAGGACCATGTCGACCTCCTTTCCTCGGCGGGTGTCCGCGCCTCCCTGCGCCCGGAGACCGTCGCATGGCTCACGGATCTCGACATGCGCGCCCACATCGCCAGCACCAACACGACGCTCTTGGCACGGGCGAGCCGGGAACGCATCGACGGCTGCGTGCTCACGGCGGAAGTCCAGACCGGAGGTCGCGGTCGCCGCGGCCGTCAATGGCTGAGCCCGTTCGGCAAAAACCTGGCGGTTTCGCTCGGCTTCGCCATCGGCCGACCCCTTGCCGAGGTCGGGGCGTTGAGCTTGGTGGTGGGCGTCGCCGTACGTCGGGCTCTTGTCGGGGCCGGGCTGTCCGGCGTCGAGTTGAAATGGCCGAACGACGTCCTGCTCGATGGCCGGAAGCTTGCGGGCATATTGATCGAACTGGTGCGCGCTACGGAACCCGTGGAGGTTGTCGTCGGCATCGGTGTCAACGTCGGCTGTGCGGGTGCGGTCGGCTCGCGGATCGATCAGCCCGTCGCCGATGTCGCGGAGCAACTCGACCGACCTTCGCGCACGGCATTGCTGGCGGATATCGTCAACTACGTGGTGACCGCCTGCCGCGACTTCGACAGGCGGGGATTCTCGGCGTTTCGCGACGAGTGGCAAGCGGCGCACCGCCACCAGGGGCAGCCGGTGATCGTGACCCAGCCCGCTGTCGGCGGCGCGGCCGGGCAGACCATCGCGGGTACGGCTCTCGGCATCGCCGCGGATGGCTCCCTGCGGGTGGACACCGCCGATGGCGTCCGCGAGTTCAACGGCGGCGAGGTGTCGGTTCGTGAGTAGCGATCGAGAACCCGCCTCATCGGCGCTGGACATCGACATGGGCAACACGCGAACCAAGTGGCGTTTCGGCGGCGCTACGGGGCACCTGCCGTCGCCGGAGCTGCCGGAGCTTGACGCGACGCCGGCGCGCGTACGGATCGCCACGGTATTGCGCAACCGCGATGCCGTTGCGGAAGCGGTCATGGCGCGGTTCGGGTTGGAAGCCGAGTTCGCGTCCACCGCGACGACGCTCGCCGGCGTCCGCTGCGGCTATCGCGATCCGGCGCGGCTGGGCGTGGATCGCTGGCTCGCCCTGGTGGCGGCATGGCACCGAACGCGCGGGGCCGTGGCGGTCATTGGTGCGGGCACGGCGGCGACCGTGGATTTCGTCGATGCCGGCGGTCGCCACGAGGGCGGCCACATCGCTCCCGGACTCGGTCTGTTGCGCAATGCCCTGAAGCACACGGCCGATGTGCGCCCCGCGTACACCGCCGAGGCCGACCTGGCCCCGGGCAACGACACCGAAAGGGCGGTTTCCTCGGGGACGTTAGTCATGCTGCTCGGATTCGTGGAAGTGGCCGTCGGCGCATTCGCCGAACGCTGCGGCGACCGGGTCGACATCGTCCTGACCGGCGGCGACGCGGGGTTGTTGGCGACCCGGCTGTCCATGCCGGTGCGTCGCGAACCGCACCTCGTGCTCGACGGTCTCGCCATCGCCCTGCCGTAGGGACGAGGCGATCGCGCCCGCCAGCGCGCGCCGTCGCCCGGGTTCGTTCAACGCACGCCGTCTCTTGTGGGGTTGCTGTCGTTCCGCTCGGGTTGCTATACATCCCGACTCGCCACTACATGGCATTCCCATGCGCGTAATCCTGCAATGGCTGCTCGTGCTCGTGATCGCCGCCGCGCTTGCGACCTGGGTCGCGTGGCTCGTCAGGGACGACCTCGTGGCCGCCGGACTTCTTCCCGAACCGCCGCCCGACGAGGTGGGGTTCCCGGCCCAACCGTTGCCGCCCCTCGAGCCGGAGGTGCCGGATTCCGATGGGTCCGATTCCGCCGTGCCGGATTGGGACGTCACCGGTACCTCTGCCGTGCTCCAGGGTGCCGTGACCGAAACGGGCCAGCCGCCCTTGGAAGCCGGCCAAACCGGCGCCTACGCCGAGACGCTCGACTGCGTGGTGGCGGGACCCTTCAACGACCGGGACGGGGCGGTCGACGCCGTGGAGCGGCTTCGCGCCGCAGGGGCAAAGGCGGACATCGAGGAGCAGACCGTGGACGCCGAACCGTACTATCTCGTCTACGTTGAACCGGCGGTGTCCCGCGACGAGGCGCGTCGGACCCTGCTCGCGCTGCAGTCGCAGGGGGTCGACGACGTGGCCGTCATTCGAACCGGCGAGCGTGTCAACGGCGTGTCGGTGGGGCGCTTCACTTCCCATGAATTCGCCAACGCCCGCTTGGAACGGATCTCCGCCCTCGGCTATGAAATGAACCTGCTGGCGATCGATCGGGATCAGACGGTCTATCGTCTCCGCGTCCACAACGCAGCCGCGGATTTGCTGGCCCACCTGCCCTACGTGGTTTGCGACGAGGGCTGACGGGCATCTTCCCCGGCTCGAACGTCTGCTGTGACCCGATTGTCCGAGGCTTGGCCTTTGCTAAGATGCGGCCTCCCTCCCGTGGCCGCAACAGCCGCCATAGCTCAGCCGGTAGAGCAGCTCACTTGTAATGAGAAGGTCCGGGGTTCGACTCCTCGTGGCGGCACCAGTTAATTCAATCGATATCGACTGGAGGGTGTACGACAAATCCGTGGTGGACGCGATCAATGGGGGCGAGGCGATCGCGCCGGGAGGCGCGC
Organism: Pseudomonadales bacterium; assembly: GCA_021295875.1. GTDB lineage: Bacteria > Pseudomonadota > Gammaproteobacteria > Pseudomonadales > Azotimanducaceae > VXYL01. Next base: position 33,976 of record JAGWBN010000008.1, on the reverse strand, counting down.
CCCGCCCGTGTTCGTGCAGTGAACGGCTTCGGGTCGATCAGCGCGGGCGACCGCGCGACGCGACGAGGGTCGCCCCTGCGACCGACCAAAGGTTTGTCGTACACCCGGCGCCGCCCATTGCACGCCGCTCGCCTTCATTGCCGTTGACACCGTGCGCCGCCGTAGGCAAAATCGCGCGTCTTTTGTTTGATAGTCCCGGAGGGGTTCCCGAGCGGCCAAAGGGATCAGACTGTAAATCTGACGGCTAAGCCTTCGTAGGTTCGAATCCTACCCCCTCCACCAAGTGTGGCGGAGGCTCCATCAGGCGGTGAGGCACCAGTGGTGGATGTGGCCAGTCAGAGGCGGCAAGTAATAGGATACGGACCGTGGAGTGGCGAGAGTCGCTCACGCAGCGGGTATGGTTCAGTGGTAGAACCTCAGCCTTCCAAGCTGATGGCGCGGGTTCGATTCCCGCTACCCGCTCCATCGGCCGCGGAGTCGTCTGATCATTGGTCATGGGTGTGCCGGACACCATCGCCAAGTGGAGCCCCTATCGCTCACATAGCTCAGTCGGTAGAGCACGTCCTTGGTAAGGACGAGGTCATCGGTTCGAATCCGATTGTGAGCACCACACGAACCTTCGCGGTTGCATCGTAAGTCGAACTGACGCGCTGCAGGCGTGGCAACCCGCGTCACCCGTGAGACGCGTAGAGAACGGAGTTTGAGGAGACCGTCGCGAAATGGCCAAAGAGAGATTCGAACGCACCAAGCCGCATATCAACGTGGGCACCATCGGACATGTGGACCACGGCAAGACCACGCTCACCGCGGCGATGACCAAGATCTGCGCCGCGCGTCAGGGCGGCGAGATCAAGGAGTTCGACGAGATCGACAACGCGCCCGAGGAGCGTGAGCGCGGCATCACCATCGCCACGACCCACGTGGAGTACGAGAGTGCGCACCGACACTACGCGCACGTCGACTGCCCGGGCCACGCCGACTACGTCAAGAACATGATCACCGGCGCGGCGCAGATGGACGGCGCGATCCTCGTTGTCTCCGCCGTCGACGGGCCCATGCCGCAGACCCGCGAACACGTCCTGCTGGCGAGCCAGGTGGGTGTCGAGCGGATCGTCGTGTACATGAACAAGGTGGACCAGCTCGATGAGGACGAGCGGGAGGAGTTCGTCGAACTCGTGACCCTGGACATCCAGGAGATCCTCGCCCAGTACGGCTTCCCCGAAGACACCCCCATCGTCGTCGGCAGCGCGCTCCAGGCCTTGGAAGGCGACACCTCCGAACTCGGCGAGGGCAGCGTGCTGAAGTTGATCGAGACCCTGGACGAATACGTGCCGGAGCCGGAACGGCCCGTGGATCAGCCGTTCCTCATGCCCATCGAGGACGTGTTCTCCATCTCCGGGCGCGGTACCGTGGTCACCGGACGAGTCGACCGGGGTGTCGTCAATGTCGGCGACGAGATCGAGATCGTCGGCATCAAGGAGACCCAGACCACCACCTGCACGGGCGTCGAGATGTTCCGCAAGCTGCTCGACGAAGGCCGGGCCGGCGAGAATATCGGCGTTCTGCTGCGCGGCACGAAACGCGACGAAGTCGAGCGCGGCCAGGTATTGGCCGTCCCGGGCAGTATCACTCCGCACACCGAGTTCAAGGCGGAGGTGTACGTGTTGTCGAAGGAGGAAGGCGGTCGACACACGCCGTTCTTCAAGGGCTACCGGCCGCAGTTCTACTTCCGCACCACGGACGTGACGGGAACGGTGGACCTGCCCGACGGCGTCGAAATGGTGATGCCGGGCGACAACATCAACATCGAGGCCACCTTGATCAGTCCCATCGCCATGGACGAAGGCCTTCGCTTCGCGATCCGCGAAGGCGGACGCACCGTGGGCGCCGGCGTGGTCACCAGCATCGAAGCGTAACGAAGACATCGCGAACATCGTCAGGCCAGTAGCTCAATTGGTAGAGCAGCGGTCTCCAAAACCGCAGGTTGGGGGTTCGAGACCCTCCTGGCCTGCCACCGTTTCGATGGTCGGGAACCCGAAAGACGTATTGGTATGTCGCAAGCAGCTCACCCCACAGCAGGAGCCGGAACCATCCTCGATTGGCTGAAGTGGTCGGTGGTTGCGGTGCTGGTGGTCGCCGGCGTGGTCGGCAACTGGTACTTCGGCGACCAGTCGCTGCTGATCCGTGCGTTGGCGCTGGTCGGTGTCGGCCTAGTCGCGGGGTTTATCGCACTGCAGACCGAGCGTGGCCGCCGGGTCTGGGATCTTGCCCGGGAGGCACGCCAGGAACTGCGCCGGGTGGTCTGGCCCGATCGCCAGCAGACGACCCAGACGACGGGAATCGTGCTGATTCTCATCCTGCTCTTCGCCCTCATTCTGTGGGGACTGGACTCGCTCCTGAGTTGGCTTGTGAAGGGTGTGATCGGATAGTCCCATGACCGAACCAGCCCCCAGCATGCGGTGGTACGTGGTGCACGCCTATTCCGGCTTCGAGAAGGCCGTGGCGCGCTCCCTCAAGGAACGTATCGAGCTCTCGCCGTACGGCGAGTACTTCGACGAGGTGCTCGTGCCCACCGAGGAGGTGGTGGAGATGCGCGCCGGGCAGAAGCGGCGTAGCGAGCGGAAGTTCTTTCCGGGCTATGTGCTGGTGCACATGGCGCTCACCGACAACACCTGGCACCTGGTCAAGGAGACGCCGCGGGTGATGGGATTCATCGGCGGCAAGGCGGACTCGCCCGCGCCACTGTCCGATGCGGAGGCGCACGCCATCCTCGCACGGGTGCAGGAAGGCAGCGAGAAGGCGATGCCCAAGACCGTATTCGAGCCCGGCGAACTGGTCCGCGTGATCGACGGACCTTTCAACGATTTCAACGGCGTGGTCGAGGAAGTCAACTACGAGAAGAGCCGCATGGTGGTGGGCGTGACGATCTTCGGCCGCTCCACACCGGTGGAATTGGACTTCTCCCAGGTGGAGAAGGGGTGACGACGTGGCGAAGGTGGCGAAGAAGGCGAACGTGGTGAAGGGGCCGAACGTGGCGAAGGTGGCCAACGTGACCAGGTGGCAAGAGTGGCAAGAGTGGCAAAAAAGGTAGCGGCCTACATCAAGCTTCAGGTGCCGGCGGGACAGGCGAATCCGAGCCCGCCGGTGGGGCCTGCGCTCGGCCAGCACGGCGTCAACATCATGGAGTTCTGCAAGGCGTTCAACGCCGAGACGCAGCGCCAGGAGGCGGGGCTGCCGATACCCGTGGTGATCACCGTCTACAGCGACCGGTCGTTCACGTTCATCACCAAGACGCCGCCGGCGTCGGTGCTGCTGCGCAAGGCCGCCAGCATCGACAAGGGATCGGGCACGCCCAACACCGACAAGAAGGGTAGCGTGAACCGCGCCCAGCTCGAGGAGATCGCGCGCTTGAAGATGCCGGATCTCACGGCGGCCGACCTCGACGCCGCCGTCCGAACCATCGCGGGCAGCGCGCGTAGCGCCGGCATCGAGGTCGAGGGGGTCTAGTAGATGGCCAAGCCGAGCAAACGCCTGCGCGAGATCGACGACAAGGTCGATCGGACCCGCGCCTATCCGGTCGAGGAGGCGGTCGTCCTGCTCAAGGACGTCGCCAAGGCTGGCTTCACCGAATCCATCGACGTGGCCGTGAACCTGGCGGTGGATCCCCGCAAGTCCGATCAGACCGTGCGTGGTGCCACCACCCTGCCTCACGGTTCAGGCAAGACCGTCCGCGTGGCCGTCTTCGCCCAGGGCGACAACGCTGACAAGGCGACCGCCGCCGGCGCTGACGCCGTCGGACTCGACGACCTCGCCGAGCGCATCTCCGGTGGCGATCTGGATTTCGACGTGGTGATCGCCAGCCCCGACGCGATGCGCGTGGTCGGGCCGCTCGGCCGGGTGCTCGGACCACGGGGTCTGATGCCGAATCCCCGTACCGGAACCGTCACCGCCGACGTCGAAACCGCCGTGCAGAATGCCAAGGCCGGGCAGGTGCAGTTCCGCGCCGATCGCGGTGGGATCGTCCACGGCAGCGTCGGCACGGTGGGCTTCGAGCCGCACCAGGTCAAGGAGAACCTCGAGGCGCTGATCGGCGATCTACGTAAGGCGAGACCGGCATCCTCCAAGGGCCACTACGTGAAGAAGATCACCCTGTCGACCACCATGGGTCCGGGAATCCGCGTCGACGAGTCGACGCTGGGCGAGTAACCGGTACGGTACGGAAATGGCTTTGCAGCTCGAACAGAAGAAAGACATCGTCGCCGACGTGAACGCTGCGGCGGGCGATGCCCTGGCTGCGGTCCTGGCAGACCACCGGGGCGTATCCGTCGCCGAGATGACCGATCTGCGCCGACGTGCCCGGGAATCAGGGGTCTACCTGCGGGTGGTGCGCAATACGCTGCTCAAGCGCGCCGTTCACGGTACCGGGTTCGAATGCCTGGCCGAGGTCGCGTCGGGACCAACGATGCTGGCGTTTTCCCGGGACGAGCCCGGTTCCGCGGCAAGGCTGCTCAAGGATGCCGCCGCGGACATACGCGAGCTCGACATAAAGGCCCTGTCCATCGGCGGCCAACTGCTGCCCCCGGACGCGATCGACCGGATGGCGTCGCTGCCGACCCGGGAGCAGGCCCTGGGCATGCTGATGTCCGTCATGCAGGCACCGGTGGCGAAACTGGTGCGCACCCTCATGGATGTGCCCGGCAAATTGACGCGGACGCTGGCCGCGGTCCGTGACCAGCGCGAACAAGCGACGTAGGGACGACGTCGAATGAACGACAGATTCGGATCCGGGACGTGCCGGTCCCGGACCCTATGAACGAACTCAAATGAGGAGACACCCGTTATGGCCTTGTCCAAAGACGATATCTTGAACGCCATCGCCGACATGAGCGTCATGGAGGTCGTGGAACTCGTCCAGTCGATGGAGGAGAAATTCGGCGTCAGCGCGGCGGCGCCGGTGGCCGTTGCCCCTGCGGGCGCGCCCGGCGCCGACGAGCCGACGAGCGATGCCGAGGAGCAGACCGAGTTCTCGGTGGTGCTCTCCGGTGTCGGCGACAAGAAGGTGAATGTCATCAAGGCGGTACGAGCGATCACCGGTCTTGGCCTGAAGGAAGCCAAGACCTTGGTCGACGAAGCACCCTCGCCGGTCAAGGAAGGCGTCGGCAAGGATGAATCGGAGGAGATCAGGAAGCAGTTGGAAGAAGCCGGCGCGACTGTCGAAGTCAAGTAGCGCTCGACTTGAACCCAACTCGATACCGTCCCGCCGGCAGAGTCCGGCTTGGGGACGACCGTACGGGGCTGGCTCCGTGTGCACGGCATGTGCGCACCTCGGGGCCGGCCTCGCGTCTCTGTGCTCCAGCGTCCACGGCGCGCTTGCCGTGTAGCGCCAATCCCACCAATTGATCGACGGAAACTCGAATGGCCTACAGTTTCACTGAGAAAAAGCGAATTCGCAAAGACTTCGGCAAGCTGCCGGATGCGATGGAAATCCCCTACCTGCTGTCCATCCAGTTGGATTCCTACGGCAAGTTCCTGCAGCGGGACGTGCGCGCATCGCGACGCCAGCACGTGGGCTTGCACGCCGCGTTCCGGTCCGTGTTCCCCATCGTCAGCTACAACGGCAACGCCGCGCTCGAGTACGTGGACTACCGACTCGGGGAACCGCCCTTCGACGTCCGCGAATGCGTCCTGCGCACACTGACCTACGCGGCGCCGCTACGGGTGCGTGTCCAGTTGATCCTCTATGATCGCGAGTCGTCCAACAAGACGGTCAAGGCGGTCAAGGAGCAAGAGGTCTACATGGGCGAGATTCCGCTCATGACCAAGAACGGCACCTTCATCATCAACGGCACCGAGCGGGTGGTCGTCTCCCAACTGCACCGCTCTCCCGGCGTGTTCTTCGATCACGACAAGGGCAAGACCCACTCGTCCGGCAAGATCCTCTACAACGCGCGGATCATTCCCGACCGCGGCTCGTGGCTCGACTTCGAGTTCGACCCCAAGGACGGCGTCTACGTCCGCATCGACCGCAAGCGCAAGCTGCCCGCGACCATCATCCTGCACGCCCTCGACTATACGTCCGAGGAGATACTCGGGATGTTCTTCGACAAGAACGTCTTCCACGTCAAGCGCGACGGCTTCTCCATGGACTTGGTCCCGGAACGGCTGCGCGGCGATGTCGCCACTTTCGACATCAAGGGCGCCGACAGCGAGGTCCTGTTGGAGGTCGGCCGACGGGTGACCGCCCGCCACGTGCGCCTGCTGGAGCGCTCGGGCCTAAGGCGCCTCGACGTCCCCCGGGACTACCTGCTGGAACGGGTCATCGCACGCGACATCGTCGACAAGGAGACCGGCGAGATCATCGTGCCCTGCAACACCAATATCAGCGACGAGATCCTCGACAAGCTCGTCGAAGCCGGCGTGCGTCGCATCGAGACCATCTATACCAACGATCTCGACTGCGGCTCGTACATCTCCGACACCCTGGCCATTGATGTCACCAGCAACCGGCTCGAGGCGCTCGTGGAGATCTACCGCATGATGCGCCCCGGCGAGCCACCCACCAAGGAAGCCGCGGAGAACCTGTTCAACAACCTATTCTTCACCCCGGAACGGTACGACCTGTCCGCCGTGGGGCGCATGAAGTTCAACCGCCGCCTCGGCCGGAGCCGCATCACCGGGCCGGGCACGTTGGCCAACCAGGACATCATCGACGTGCTGCGCACGCTGATCGAGATCCGCAACGGCAAGGGTTCCGTGGACGACATCGACCACCTCGGCAACCGGCGTGTGAAGTCGGTCGGCGAGATGGCGGAGAAGCAGTTCCGCGTCGGCCTGATCCGCGTCGAACGGGCGGTGAAGGAGCGTCTGTCGCTGGCCGAGTCCGAGGGATTGATGCCCCAGGACATGATCAACGCGAAGCCCGTGGCGGCGGCGATCAAGGAGTTCTTCGGGTCGAGCCAACTGTCCCAGTTCATGGACCAGACCAATCCGCTCTCCGAGGTCACCAACAAGCGGCGCGTGTCGGCGTTGGGCCCGGGAGGGCTGACCCGGGAGCGCGCCGGCTTCGAGGTGCGCGACGTGCATCCGACGCATTACGGCCGGATCTGCCCCATCGAGACGCCGGAGGGTCCGAACATCGGACTCATCAACTCGCTGGCGGTCTACGCACGTACGAACCAGTACGGCTTCCTGGAGACGCCGTACCGCAAGGCCGAGGACGGCCGGGTTACCGACGAGATCGAGTACCTATCGGCCATCGACGAGGCCGCGTTCGTCATCGCCCAGGCCAACTCGACGCTGGACGAGGACGGCCGCTTCACCGAGGACCTGGTGGACGTACGCCACCAGAGCGAGTTCACCAAGATGACGCCGGACCACGTCGACTACATGGACGTGTCGCCCAAGCAGCTCGTCTCCGTCGCCGCGGCGTTGATCCCGTTCCTCGAACACGACGACGCCAACCGCGCACTGATGGGTTCCAACATGCAGCGTCAGGCGGTGCCGACGATCCGCACTGAGACGCCGCTCGTGGGTACCGGCATCGAACGCCACGTGGCCCGTGACTCCGGTGTTTGCGTCATCGCGAGACGCGGCGGAGTCGTCGATTCCGTGGATGCGGCGCGCATCGTGGTCCGGGTCGACGACGAGGAGATGACGGCGAGCGAAGCGGGCGTGGACATATACAACCTCGTCAAGTTCACCCGCTCCAACCAGAACACCTGCATCAACCAGCGGCCGTTGGTGAGGAAGGGCGACAAGATTTCGGCGCGCGACATTCTCGCCGACGGTCCCTCCGTGGACACCGGCGAGCTGGCGCTTGGCCAGAACATGCGCATCGCCTTCATGCCGTGGAACGGCTACAACTTCGAGGATTCGATCCTGATCTCCGAACGGGTCGTGCAGGAGGACCGTTTCACCAGCATCCACATCCAAGAGCTGACGTGTAGCGCGCGGGACACGAAACTCGGACCCGAGGAAATCACCAGCGACATCCCCAACGTCGGCGAATCGGCGCTTGGCAAGCTCGACGAGTCGGGGATCGTCTATGTTGGCGCGGAGGTCGCCCCCGGCGACATCCTGGTGGGCAAGGTGACGCCCAAGGGCGAAACCCAGCTTACGCCGGAAGAGAAGCTCCTGCGGGCGATCTTCGGCGAGAAGGCGTCCGATGTGAAGGACACCTCGCTGCGCGTACCGACGGGTGTCCGCGGGACGGTGATCGACGTGCGCATCTTCACCCGCGACGGCCTCGAGAAGGACCAGCGCGCGCTGGACATCGAGCGCATGGAACTCGATGAAATCCGCAAGGATCTCGATGACGAGTACCGCATCGTCGAGGACGCCACCTATCAGCGCTTGCGCGAGGCCCTGCTCGGCGGCGAAGCCGCCAACGCGCCGGACCTGGCTAGTGGCGACAAGGTCACGGAGGCCTATCTCAACGCCTTGGCGAGGGACCAGTGGTTCCGGATCAGGATGGCGGACGACGCCTTGAACGACCAGCTCGACAAGGCCGAGAAGCAGCTTCGCGCACGCCGCCGGGAGCTCGACGCCACCTTTGCCGACAAGAAGTCGAAGCTCGAAGGCGGCGACGATCTGCGCCCGGGCGAGCTCAAGTTCGTCAAGGTCTATCTCGCCATCAAGCGGCGAATCCAACCGGGCGACAAGATGGCGGGGCGGCACGGCAACAAGGGCGTGATCTCCGTCATCATGCCGATCGAGGACATGCCCTTCGACGCCAACGGTGAGCCCGTGGACATCGTCCTCAATCCGTTGGGCGTGCCGTCGCGGATGAACGTCGGCCAGGTGCTGGAAACGCACCTCGGCTGGGCCGCGAAGGGGCTCGGCGAGCAGATTGGACGTCTGCTCGACTCCACCCGGTCGGCGGCCACCAAGAAGCGCGCCGGCGAGGTGCGAACCTTGCTCGGTGCGGTGTACGGCAACGCCGACGGGGGCCACGACGGGAACTTCGGCCAACTCTCGGACACCGAGGTCCTGGAACTGGCGGACAACCTCCGCGATGGCGTGCCGATTGCGACGCCGGTGTTCGACGGCGCCAAGGAGGTCGACATCACGCGGATGCTCGAGTTGGCCGGCCTGCCGACCAACGGGCAGACCACCTTGTACGACGGACGTACGGGCGACCCGTTCGACCGGCCCGTGACGGTGGGCTACATGTACATGCTGAAGCTGGATCACCTGGTGGACGACAAGATGCACTGCCGCTCCACGGGTTCGTACAGCCTCGTGACGCAGCAGCCGCTGCAGGGCAAGGCGCAGTTCGGCGGCCAGCGGTTCGGCGAGATGGAGGTCTGGGCGCTGGAGGCCTACGGCGCTTCGTACACCCTCCAGGAGGTGTTGACCGTGAAGTCCGACGACGTCACGGGACGGACGAAGATGTACAAGAACATCGTCGATGGAAACTTCGAGATGGAGCCCGGCATGCCGGAGTCCTTCAACGTCCTCGTCAAGGAGATCCGGTCCCTTGGCATCGACATCGAGTTGGAGAGCGACTGACGCGCCCGCTTCGCGGTCGCGCCGGGATTTCGCCAAACGCGACATCTCCGGCGGGAGTCGACCGCGGAGCATTGTGGCGCGAGTCGGCAACGGGCACAGGAAAGGAAGGCGAATATGAAAGACCTACTCAATCTGCTCAGGGGTCAGGGCGGCGTATCCAACGAGTTCGACAGTCTGCGGATCGGACTCGCCTCGCCGGACATGATCCGGTCGTGGTCCTTCGGCGAAGTCAAGAAACCGGAGACCATCAACTACCGAACCTTGAAGCCCGAGAGGGACGGCCTCTTCTGCGCACGGATTTTCGGCCCCACGAAGGACTACGAGTGCCTGTGCGGCAAGTACAAGCGTCTCAAGCACCGCGGGGTGATCTGCGAGAAGTGCGGTGTCGAAGTAACCCTGTCGAAGGTTCGCCGCGAACGCATGGGGCACATCGAGCTGGCGAGTCCGGTGGCGCACATCTGGTTCCTGAAGTCCCTGCCTTCGCGGATCGGTCTGCTGCTCGACATGACCTTGCGCGACATCGAGCGCGTACTTTATTTCGAGTCGTACGTGGTCATCGATGCCGGACTCACCGACCTGGAAGTCGGCCAGCTCCTGACGGACGAGGAGTACTACCTGAAGATCGAGGAGCATGGCGACGAATTCGTCGCCAGGATGGGCGCGGAAGCCATCCTCGAACTCCTCCTGGCCATCGATCTCGAGGGCGAGATCGCGAGGCTCAGGTCCGAGTTCCCCGAAACCAACTCCGAGACCAAGATCAAGAAGCTCTCGAAACGCCTCAAGTTGATGGAGGCTTTCGACCAGTCGGGCAACAAGCCCGAGTGGATGATCATGACCGTGCTGCCGGTGCTGCCGCCGGATCTGCGGCCTCTCGTCCCCTTGGACGGCGGCCGCTTCGCGACGTCGGACCTGAACGATCTCTACCGGCGGGTCATCAACCGCAACAACCGACTCAAGCGCCTCCTGGATCTCAACGCGCCGGACATCATCGTGCGCAACGAGAAGCGCATGCTGCAGGAAGCGGTCGACGCCCTGCTGGACAATGGTCGCCGCGGTCGCGCCATCACCGGCACCAACCGCCGGCCGCTGAAGTCGCTCGCCGACATGATCAAGGGCAAGCAGGGCCGGTTTCGGCAGAACCTGCTCGGCAAGCGTGTCGACTATTCGGGACGTACGGTGATCGTCGTCGGCCCGACGTTGAAGCTGCACCAGTGCGGACTGCCGAAGAAGATGGCGCTCGAGCTGTTCAAGCCCTTCATCTTCGGCAAACTGGAGACGCGCGGTCTCGCCACCACCATCAAGGCTGCCAAGCGGATGGTGGAACGGGAGACTCCCGAGGTGTGGGACATACTCGCGGAGGTCATCCGCGAACATCCCGTGCTGCTGAACCGAGCGCCCACGCTGCACCGGCTCGGCATCCAGGCGTTCGAGCCGTTGCTCATCGAGGGCAACGCGATCCAGCTCCATCCCCTGGTGTGCGCGGCGTTCAACGCCGACTTCGACGGCGACACCATGTCGGTACACGTGCCGCTGACGCTCGAGGCCCAGCTTGAGGCGCGGGCACTCATGATGGCGACCAACAACGTCCTGTCGCCGGCCAGCGGTGAACCGATCATCGTACCCACCCACGATGTGGTGCTCGGCCTCTACTACATGACCCGGGAACGGATCGGGGTCACCGGCGAGGGCCTGACGTTCTCCGATGTCGACGAGGTGAGCCGCGCCTTCGCCACCGGCAGGGTTGAACTGCACGCCAAGGTCAAGGTGCGCATCAATGAACTCGACGAGCAGGGCAACGCGGCGATTTCCCTTGTCGAGACAACCGCGGGTCGAGCGCTCCTCTACGAGTTGGTGCCGAAGGAACTGCCTTTCGAGTTGATCAACCAGCCGCTCGACCGCCGGGCGATTTCCGTGTTGATCAACGCTTGCTACCGCAATGTCGGCCTCAAGGAGACCGTGGTCTTCGCCGACCAGCTGATGTACGCGGGCTTCGGCTATTCGACGTCGTCCGGGGCGTCTATCGGCATCGAGGACTTCGTCATTCCCGAGGACAAGGCGAAGATCATCGCCGATGCCGGTCTCGAAGTCGCGGAGATCGAGTCCCAGTACGACTCGGGGCTGGTCACCCAGGGCGAGAAGTACAACAAGGTGGTCGACATCTGGTCGCGTGCCGGAAATCTCGTCGCTCGTTCGATGATGGACGGCATCTCCCGCGAGAGCGCCGTCGGCCACGACGGCAAGGAACACGACCAGGAGTCGTTCAACTCGGTGTACATGTACTCCGACTCCGGCGCGCGGGGCTCCCAGGCGCAGATCCGCCAGCTCGCGGGTATGCGCGGGCTGATGACCCGGCCCGACGGCGCCATCATCGAGACGCCGATCATCGCCAACTTCCGCGAGGGGTTGTCGGTCAACGAGTACTTCATCTCCACCCACGGCGCGCGCAAGGGACTTGCGGACACGGCGCTCAAGACCGCCAACTCCGGCTACCTGACCCGACGCCTGGTGGACGTCGCCCAGGACCTCGTGGTGACGGAGCCGGACTGCGGTGCCCGATCCGGCCTGGTCATGGCGGCCTTGATCGAGGGTGGCGACGTGGTGGAAGCCCTCTCCGCCCGGGTGCTTGGGCGCGTCGTGGCGCGACCGGTGTACGACATCGACGGAGAGGACGAACTGGTGCCGGTGGGAACCATGCTCGACGAGGCCTGGGTGGAGCGCCTGGAGCAGCTCGGCGTGGACGAGGTCGAGGTTCGTTCGCCGATCACCTGCGACACCCGTCACGGTGTGTGCGCCGAGTGCTACGGCCGCGACCTCGCGCGGGGGCACAAGGTGAACGTCGGCGAGGCGGTGGGGGTGATCGCCGCCCAGTCCATCGGCGAGCCCGGTACGCAGTTGACGATGCGCACCTTCCATATCGGCGGAGCCGCGTCGCGCGCGACCGCGATCGACAATGTTCAGGTCAAACACGGCGGTACGGTGCGGATGCACAACCTGAAGACCGTGCGCCGGGCGTCGGGCGAGCTGGTGGCGGTTTCCCGTTCCGGTGAGATCGCCATCGTCGACGCACATGGGCGCGAGCGCGAACGCTACAAGCTGCCCTACGGTGCGGTCATCTCGGTACCTGCCGAGGCCACCGCCGAGGCAGGCCAGGTCATCGCCCAGTGGGATCCGCACACCCATCCGATCATCACCGAAGTGGCCGGCAAGGTCGTCTTCGAGGACATGGAGGAGGGGCTGTCGATCAACCGCCAGATGGACGAGATCACGGGTCTGTCGAGCATCACGGTGCTCGATCCGAAGGACCGTCCGAGTGCGGGCAAGGATCTGCGGCCGGGCGTCAGGCTGGTCGACGAGTCCGACGAGGCCGTCAATCTGGCGGGCACGGATGTGCCGGCGCACTATTTCCTGCCGAGCAACGCCATCCTCAACTGGGAGGACAAGGACAACGTGGGTGTCGGCGACGTGATCGCGCGAATTCCCCAGGAAGGTTCAAAGACCCGCGACATCACGGGGGGTCTGCCGCGTGTGGCGGATCTGTTCGAAGCGCGCCGACCCAAGGAACCGGCCATTCTCGCCGAGGCGACCGGTACCGTCGGGTTCGGCAAGGAGACCAAGGGCAAGCGTCGCCTGGTGATCACCCGTACCGAGGGCGAGGCGCACGAGACGCTGATTCCCAAGTGGCGTCAGATCTCCGTCTTCGAGGGCGAACAGGTGGAGCGTGGCGAGGTCATATCGGAAGGTCCCGAGAGTCCTCACGACATCCTGCGCTTGAAGGGAGTTGCCGAGCTGGCCAAGTACATCATCTACGAGATCCAGGAGGTGTACCGGCTGCAGGGGGTGACGATCAACGACAAGCACATCGAGACCATCGTCCGGCAGATGCTCCGCAAGGTGGAGATCGTGGATCCGGGCGACTCGGATTTCATCAAGGGCGAGCAGGCGGAATACGTCAACGTCCTCGGAGCGAACGAGCGGCTCGAGACCGACGGTCTAGAGCCGGCGGTATACGAACGCGTCCTGCTCGGCATCACCAAGGCATCGCTCGCCACGGAGTCGTTCATCTCCGCCGCTTCGTTCCAGGAGACGACACGCGTGCTCACGGAAGCGGCGGTCACCGGCAAGCGCGACCACCTGCGGGGTTTGAAGGAGAACGTGGTGGTGGGCCGACTGATTCCGGCGGGAACGGGTCTGTCCTACCACAAGGATCGCAAGCAGCGTCGCGAAGAAGAGGCCCAGGCGCGGCTTGCCCGAGAACAGGGCGCGACCGCGGACGAGATCGAACAGGCTCTCTCCGAAGCGCTAAGCTCGAACTGAGTTCAACGCTCGACCACTAGCCGGGGCCGCGTCGAGTGAACGACTTCCTGCGTTCACTCCGCGGCGATGTGTTCGGCGGGATGACCGTCGCCGTAGTGGCGCTACCGGTCGCCCTGGCGTTCGGGGTGGCTTCGGGGCTCGGCGCAGCCGCCGGCATGTACGGGGCGATCGCCTCCGGGTTCTTCGCCTCGGTGTTCGGCGGCACGCGCTCCCAGATCTCCGGCCCGACGGCGCCGATGACCGTTGCCATCGCGGTGATCGTCACCGGTTACGCGACGAACCTTGCCGAGGCCCTCACCGTCGTCACCTTGGCCGGCGTTCTCCAGGTACTGCTGGGTTTGTCCAAGATCGGGCGTTTCGTCGCCTACACGCCGCACGTTGTCGTGTCCGGGTTCATGTCGGGCATCGGCATCATCGTGGTATTGATCCAGACGATGCCGTTTCTCGGCGCCGAGTCCGCAGAGGGTGGTGCGGTGGGTGCGATGCGCGAACTGCCGAGCGCCATTGCAAACGCCAACTTGAGTGCCCTGGCGATCGCGGCAGGGACCCTCGCCGTCGCTGTGCTGTGGCCGCGTCGGCTGGGGCGCGTGTTGCCGGCACCCTTGGTGGCGTTGATCGCGGGGACCCTGCTGGGCGTCCTGTGGCTCAACGACGCTCCCGTGATCGGCACGATACCGAGCGGCTTGCCGGAACTGCACTTGAGCCTGCCCTCGGTCGGGTTCCTGCTGCGCGCCGTGGAGCCCGCGCTCATCCTGGGCCTGCTCGGCGCGGTGGACAGCCTACTCACATCCCTGGTGGCCGACTCGCTCACGGGTACCCGCCATCGTCCGGATCGCGAACTGGTCGGCCAAGGCATCGGCAACGTCGTCGCCGGACTGATCGGCGGCGTGCCCGGCGCAGGGTCGCCGATCTTGACGGTTACCAACATCCGGGCCGGCGGAAGGTCGCAGGTATCGGGTGCGGTGTATGCGTTGATCATGCTCGCCTTGGTGCTCGGTCTCGGTGGGTTGGTCGAACCGATCCCCCACGCCGCGCTTGCGGGCATACTCGCGAAGATCGGCTGGGACGTCATCGACTGGCGCCTGATCGTCCGCATCCACCGCATCGAGCGTGAACACCTGGTGGTCATGGTGATCACCCTGGGCCTGACGGTATTCGTCGACCTCCTGACGGCGGTCGCCATCGGACTGATCGCGGCGGGAATGGCTCATGGTCGGCAGCTTGAGGGCCTGGAACTCGACAGCGTGGTGTCGGTGCCGATGCTCGACCGAACCTTCTTCGCGGACCACCCGCAATTCCTCACGGCGGATCCCTACGCGGCGCGTTTGGGCATGGTCGCGCTGCGGGGCAGTTTCACCGTGGCGTCGTCCCACAAGCTGGTCGCCGTGATCGGCGCGGACATCAAGGAGCACGAGGCGGTCGTTTTCGACTTCTCCGGCGCCACCTACCTGGACGACAGCGCCGCGATGGTGATCGAGACGCTGTTCGACGTGGCGGCCAAAGAGCGGACCCCGTTCATCGTCCTGGGCCTGTCGGCGACCCTCGCCCACACGCTACACGCGCTCAACATCCTGCAACGCGTCCCGGACGGCCACCTTGTCGAGACCTTGGACGAAGCGCGCGAACTCGCGGTCAAGCTACTTGCACCCGCACCGCCGTAGGGGCGACCGCGCGCCCTTCGGGCGCGTTGTGGTCGCCCTTGCTTCGGGTTGCTGCCCGGCGTTACAGCGCCGTTTGCAGCGAAAGGCTGAACAACGCGTTGACATACTCGGGCGCGGTCCGACCAAAGGGAACCAGGTTGCGCACCGCGTCCAGGTCGCCCCCGAGAAGCGCCCAGTCGGCAGCTCGGTAGTCGTCGCGTCGGTAGCGCAGCAGCAGATAGCTGCGGGTTCGCCACCGATATCGGAGACGGACATCGAGCGACTTGAGGTCCGAGACGAGGGTGGGGAAGTGCGACGCATCGCCCCGGTGTCGGGTAACGTAGCGCGCCCCGCCATCCGACTCGACGACGTCCAGTTCAAGTTCCAGCCGATCCCGCAGGAGTCCCCGCACGACGAGAGAGGCGCCGGCCGTGTCCACTGCGTCGTTGGTGGCATAGTGCCACACGGCATCGGGCGCCATGCCGACGATGGGGCTGCCGACGGTGACGGATGATGCCTCCTCGGTCGAGAAGTAGGCGACGAACGTCACCCGGGGGTCGGGCGCGTAGGCGATGTCGCCGCCCCAGGCGGAGTCGTCGTTGCGCCTGAGGCCGAGGGTCGACTCCGGGTAGCGAGCGCGCCGGGCGTTCGCCTCGAACCCGAACGACAGGCCCCTGTCGGGGACGCCATAGCGCAGCCCGGCGGTCCACTCCTGTGTTTGGCGAGCCGCCTGGTGAAATCTGCGCGTCAGCGGGTTGTTGTTCGTGACGGCGACAAAGTCCGTCGCACGGCGCCGCGCCGCCGTGGCCCCGATCCGCACCTGCAATCCGCCTGGCACGTTGGCGGAGAAGGCCGCCCAGGACCGCCGTTGGTCGTTGCCCCGCACCTCGGTGGCGTTGCGCCGGATGCGACGCGCATCCGTGCCCAGTTCGACCTTGACGGCGTTGGTCAGCCGGTAGTGGACGCGCGCCTCGGACTTCGCCGTGTCGAAGCCGTAGGCGCGGCTCGTCACCGTTCCGGGAACGTACGAGTCGCCGACAACGGGCGTCAGCGCCAAGGTCGGCGTGTGATTGGCGCGGTCGCGGTCCCGGTGCCGAATGCTCACGCGCAGGCGTTCCGTCACCCGGCTGACCAGGTTGAAGGTACCGGCGAACGTCGTAACCCGGCCGGCGAGGTTGTCGGGGAGTGCTTCCAATGCGAGTTCGCCGTTCGTCGTGTACGGCAGGAAGGCCGCGTTCTGGGTGATCTCGGATCGGGTCAGGGTGGCGTGGACGGTGGTTCCGGTGCCGAGGCGGGCCCGTCCGACCAGCGACAGCGTATCGGCGTCGTTGTCGGGCGCCAATGCCTTCCGTCCCTGCGAAACCCGGGGCCCGAGCCAGGGGCTGTCCCATTCGAGGAACCCGTGACGGTTGCGGAACCGGGCGTTCCGGTAGGTCGCGGTGAGCAGCAGCCGGCGATGGTCGAAGCCGATGCCGGCTTGGAACGCCTCGGTGCGTTGGTCGATGGGCTTCGGCAGCGCCGTCGCCTGGTATTGGAAGTCGGCGAAGGTCTCCTCGGTGCCCTCCCTGGTCTCGCTGACGAAACCCGCCTCCGCCCGCCAACGGATCGTAGACGCGCGGGTGCCGGCCCGGTAGCGCACGGTTGCCGCTGTCCGATCACGCTGGGTGGCGTTGATCACCGAACGTCGGTTCGCCGGCAACGCGGTCAGATCACGGCTGTCGAAGGCGGCGGTCCACCCGGTGGGGAGCGCCAGCGCCGTCCGTCCCCGGTGGGAGACCCGACCGTCGCGAGACACCCGCCGGGGAAGCCCCCGGTGTTCGAGGCGGAAGTCGATGCGGCGCGGATCGCGGATGTGCAGCCGCAAGGCGCGGGACCGAAGACCGAGGTCCGTGCCGACGAACTCCACCGCCACACCGTTGGCCGTCATGCGCCGATATCGGGCGCCGAGTTCCGCGTGGGGGCCTGCCCGGTCGAGTCCGCTGTCACGCCCGAAACGGGGTTGGGCATCGGCCACGTGGGCGGCACCGACCACCCAGTCGCCCTGCCGGTAGGAAGCCGTCTCGAACGCACACAGGCGGCAATGCCAGCGTTCCAGGTCGACCTTCGCGTAGTTCGGCTCGATGCCCCACGCCGCAGCGCAGGGCCACGCGGACATCACGAGCACCGCGAACACCGTCGAGGCGACCCCGCGCCTGCCCCGGGGATCGGCATCCCCTAGGCGGGAGATGTCGCGCAGCGAAATCTCGGGGCGATCACGAAGTGATCGTGTCGTCGTCATCGCCGAAACCAGTTGCCGGAGGGGTGGTTGGACCCGTGGATTTCGCTGTGGCAGTTGAGGCAGGCCTTGGCGAGAAGAAACACCGACGCGGGTCTCGGCGGCAGGTCGTCGGCATCCCGGGCGAGGCTCCGGTGACCGACTGAGGAGTGGCAGCCCTGGCAGAGCTGCGGCGCACGGCGTACGAGCAGTGCCGGCTGATTCGCGCCGTGGGGCACATGGCAGGTCATGCAGTCCTCCACCACCGGCGGGTGTTCCCAGAGAAACGGACCCCGCTTCTCGGTGTGACAGGCGAGGCATGTCGCGCTTGCCGATGGCTCGACGTTGAGCCGTTCGCTGTCGGTCCCATGCGGATCGTGGCAGTCCCGGCAGATCAGTTGGCTGTCCCGCAACGGGTGGGCGGAGAGCTTCAGGGCGTCGGCCGCGACGTCGCGGTGACACGTCGTGCAGACCCGGTTCTGATCCGCCTGGTGGCGCACCGGATCGGTCGCGTCGTGAAGGCGGTGGCAGTCCGCGCAGGCGAGATCGGCCTGTTCGTGGGCGCTACCGCCCCATCGTACCCGCCCGTAGTCCGCGTGGCATTGAAGACACAGGCCGTTCTGCAGCGCCGCGCGAGCGTTCGCGCGAACGCCGAAGTTGACAACGGGCTCGCGATCGACGCCAACGGGCAGAATGCGCCGGTCGTGCTCGCTGGAGGGACCGTGACACGCTTCGCACTGCAAACCCGCCGGCAGCGGGGATGCATCGCCGCCGAGGGCGTGCGCCGTCTCGAAGGGCGATCCGGGGACGGCCGGATGACCGTGAACCGTCTTGAAGATCGAGAGCGTCGGGAACGGCTCGGCTTCGTCGTGACAGCCGAGACAGCCGTCGGCGCCCCGGCGGGAATAGTCGCCTTGGTGCAGCTTTTCCACGAGTCGATCGTGCGCGTCGTCCGCCGCGAGCGGCCAGGCGAGTGCAATGGCCGACGCGACGCCAATCACCACAAGGATGATCGCCTCCTCTGGCCTCGGACTCTTCACACCGCGTTTGCGCCGACGCATCGAAGGATTGTAGCGGACGCCCCCCGCAGCGTTGGCGCGCCGTGGCGCGGTGGTTCGGTTGTAGCCGCCGCACGGCCTGTTACAGTTGGCGCGGTGGCCTAGTGGCGCGCCTATGGGGGGCGCGCAGGAACATGAACCGTCCGGGTAGCAGCCGAGGCGCCATTGGCGTCTGCGCTTCAGGCACACGCCTGTGCATGCCGACCCACAGTGGTCTTGGCGGGCGAAGCACAGCTCCGCCCGCAGGTCGTCGTTCGCGGCTTGCCTGGCTCGTCGTCGCGGTCTCCATGTGCGCATGGATGGGCCAAGCGCGGGAGGCCGAACCTCTCGAAGCGTCCCCGCAGCCGTTGTACCTGTCGGTCCAGGATGCCGAACGCGCGACTTGGCGATACCTGCAGCGAGTCCGTACCCATGCCGGGATGGCGGACGCCGTGGGCGCTTCCACACCTGCGCCGGAGGCCACGGGCCCTTGGTGTCCCGTCGCGCTGGATCAGAACGCGCGGCAGACGTTGTCGCGTTCCCTGTGGCGCCGGGACTCGGTGCTCGACGGTCCGTCGCGGTCGATCGGGGTACGGGCGCTTGCCGGCCGTGGCGGGACGAATCGGGGTTCGATCCCGGGATCGGATGACGCGTCCTGGCAACACGATGTGTCGGCGTCGAGGATCGGCGACGCGGCGGCAAGCGAGCCGCATCGCGTACCGCTGTTTCCGTCGACGTCCGATGCGTTCCGCCAGGGTTTCGTCCGGGTCATCAACCATGGTGGTCGGCGCGGCACGGTTCGCGTCGAGGCCATCGACGACGCTGGTGAACGTCACGGCCCCGTGTCCCTGTCGGTGGGCGCGGACCACGTGGTCCACTTCAACTCCGACGATCTGCAACGGGGCAATCCCGGCAAGGGGCTCGTTGGTGGAGTGGGCACCACGGACGGCGACTGGCGTCTCGAACTGACGAGTGATCTCGACGTCGAGGTGCTGGCCTACATCCGCACGCGCGACGGATTCCTGACGGCGATGCACGATGTCGTGGAGCGCGGCGACGGCCACCACCGGGTGGCGATCTTCAACCCGGGCAGCAACCGCGACCAAGTCAGCCGACTGCGCCTGGTCAACCTCGACGCGGCGGCGGCGGTCGTGTCGATCCGCGGCACCGACGATGCGGCTAACGTCTCGGAAACGGTGCGTACGACCCTGCCGGCGCTGGCTTCGCGGACGTTCACCGCGGCCGACCTCGAAGCGGGCGTGCCGGGCCTCGAGGGACGCCTGGGCGATGGCGACGGCAAGTGGCGGCTCGGCGTGGAATCGCGGCAGCCCGTCCTCGTCATGAATCTGCTCGAGAACCCCACGGGTCACCTCACGAACCTGTCCACGGCACCGGCGAACGAAACCGGGGACGCGCACACCGTGGCGATGTTCCCGGCGGCGTCGGATGCCTCGCGACAGGGATTCGTGCGCATCATCAACCACTCGGACACCGGCGGCGAGGTGCAGATCACGGCCCACGACGACTCCGACTGGGACTACGGCCCCGTCACGCTGACGCAGGACGCCGGCCACACCGCGCATTTCAACTCCGAGGACCTGGAACACGGCAACGCGGCCAAGCGGCTGTCCCATGGCATCGGCGCGGGGCAGGGAGACTGGCGC
>JAGWBN010000008.1:0-13452 GCA_021295875.1 Pseudomonadales bacterium | reverse complement strand
TTCAACCCCGGCAGCAACATCGACCAGGTGAGCCGGCTGCGCCTGGTCAACATTGGCACCGAGACGACGCAGGTGACCATCGGCGGCATCGACGGCCGTGGCGAACCGGGTGACGGCGAGGTGACCCTGGCGGTGCCCGGGGGCGCGTCGCGCACCGTCACGGCGGGGGAGCTGGAGGCCGGGGGTGCGGAACTCGATGGTGCCCTCGGCGACGGCAGCGGCAAGTGGCAGCTCAACGTCGCCGCCGATGCACCGATCCTGGTGATGAACCTGCTGTCGAGTCCCACCGGGCACCTGACCAACCTGTCCACCGCCCCGGACCGCGGTGCCAACGAGACCGCCGAGGAGGTCTTCCGGGTGATGATCTCGGCATCCGTGGGACAGGCGAAATGCGTCAACTGCCACGTGGCGGGTGGCGAATCGGGTCACACGCGACTGGTGCTCGTGCGGGCATCGAATCCGGACCACGAAGCCCTGAACCTCGAGGCATTTCGAGACTTCGTGGCGGAAGTGGACGATGGCGCGGCCCTGATCCTGGAGAAGATTCGCGGCGTCGGCCACGGCGGCGGGGTCCAGGTGGCGGCGGGTTCCGAGGACTACGCCAGCGTCGAGCGTTTCCTCGAACTCTTGGCNNNTCCCCGGACAGGCTGTTCGACGGCATCGCGTTGGCTTCGCCGCGCTACACCCTGCGGCGGGCGGCGTTGATCTTTGCGGGCAGGTTGCCCACGGCGGCGGAATACGCGTCGGTCGCAGGCGGAGACGATGCGACCCTGCGCCGTGCGGTGCGGGCGTTGATGACCGGCCCCGCGTTCCACGAGTTCCTCCTGCGGGCCACCAACGACCGACTGTTGACCGAACGGCATGTCGACGACCAGACGATCGAGAACCGTGGTCATTTGGTCGCCTTCGACAACGAGTACTACCGGCTGCATGCCGAGGCGGTGCGAACCGGCCGGTGGCAGGAATTCGCCCGTTGGCACCAGGGTGTGCAGCACGGGGCCGCCCGCGCACCCCTCGAGCTCGTCGCCCACGTGGTCGGGAACGACCTGCCGTTCACGGAGGTGCTGACGGCGGACTACGTCATGGCCAACCCGTGGGCGGCGTCGGCCTACGGCACCGCACCGACGTTCGTCGATGCCGACGACCCGGACGAGTTCCTGCCGGTGAAGATCGCCGGCTACTACACCAAACGGCAGGGCTACCAAGAGTCCTTCGACCCGGGGATCGGCTTGCGCGTCCTCAATCCGGGCCCGGGGCTCGTCGACCACCCGCACGCCGGACTCCTCAGCACGATGGTTTTCCTGCGCCGCTATCCGACCACCGCCACCAACCGCAACCGGGCGCGGGCTCGCTGGACCTACTATCACTTCCTCGGCGTGGACGTGGAGAAATCCGCATCCCGCACCACGGATCCGGTGGCGCTCGCCGACACCGACAACCCCACCATGAAGAACCCGGCGTGCACGGTCTGCCACAGCGTCCTGGATCCGGTGGCCGGCGCCTTCCAGAACTTCGGCGACGTGGGCTTCTACCGGGATCAGTGGGGAGGACTCGATTCGCTCGACGGCCTCTATAAGGATCCCGAAGGTGAGAAGCGCGCCGTCGAAGCCGGGTCTTGGGAGCAGCGGGAGACGGTGACCGCGCCGCTGACGTTGGCGCTGGACAGCCAGGTCGTGCTCGGGTTCGTCAACGACTACTGGGTCGGGGGGACCGGCATCGACCGCAATCTCCGTCTGCACCGCCTGGCGCTGCACGACACCGGAGGCAATGTCGTGGACGTGGTGGATCTCGTGGATCTCTTCGGTCAGACCTGCGGCGAACCGGTGCGTACGGCGGACGCATCATCCGATCATTGGGTGATCTGGTCCGACTGTTCGGTCAGGGTCCCCGTCGACGTGCCGGCCGACGGTGACTACGTCGTCGAGGTGACGACCTGGGCCGACCAGGCCGGGGATGAACCCGCCCGGCTCGCCGTCGCCGCCTCGCCCTACCGGCTCGGCGATGCCTGGTACCGCGACATGCGCGCGCCGGGTTTCGGCGGCGAGTCGCCACCCGATGCCGCGAGAAGCCTACCGTGGCTTGCGCGGCGGATCGTCGCGGACGAACGCTTCGCCGAGGCCGCCGTCGGGTTCTGGTGGCCGGCGATCATGGGTCGCGACCTCGCGGTGCCGCCGCCCGAGAGCGACGATGTGGACTTCGACGGGCGGCTGCTCGCGGCGCGTGCCCAGGCGTCGACGGTGGACTCCCTGGCGGCGGGCTTCCGCACCGGCTTCCATGACGGCTCTCCGTACAACGTCAAGGATCTGCTGGCCGAGATCGTGGTCTCGGACTGGTTCCGCGCACAGACCTTCGAGGGCGGCGATCCGGTGCGTGCCGAGGCGTTGCGCCAAGCGGGCGCGCGCCGGCTGCTGACTCCGGAGGAACTGGCGCACAAGACCGAGAGCATCACCGGCTTCCGATGGGGACGATGGATACACCCGTCGGCGCGCCCGTTCCGCCGCGAAACCGATGCCCTGAGCGATCTCGAGGGCTATCGCCTGATCTACGGCGGCATCGACTCCGACGGCATGACGGACCGCCTGAGAGAAATGAACAGCGTGATGGCCGCGGTCGCCAGGAGCCACGCCGTGGAGTCGAGCTGCCCCATCGTGTTGCGCGAGTTCTACGGTCTTCCCGAGGAGCAACGCCGGCTGTTCGGTGGCATCGATGCGGCCGTCTCACCGCGATCGGACATCGTCGGCAAGTTCAAGGTGGCCGCCACGACGCGGGCGGACGCCGACACCCTGGTGCTGCGCGGACACCTGACCGCCGGTGAGAGAAACATCTCGCTGGCCTTCCCCAACGACTATTGGAACGCCGACACGCTGGAGGATCGCAACCTCCGTCTGGACCGCCTCGTCGTTCGGGACGCGGCGGATCTGGAGGTGGCCAGCGTCGAGTTCGAGGCGCTCGACGCGGGTGCCTGCGCGCCGCCGCTGGCCGATACCGAAGGGGATCACCTGGTGGTGTACCGACCGTGCCGGTTGGACGTGCCGGTCGAGATCCCCGCTGGCGGCATCCACGAGGTGGAGGTCGTGGCTTGGGCGGATCAGGCCGGTGACCAGCTTGCCGTACTCGACATGGCGGTCGAGTCGGACACGGTGAATTCCGCCGGCGCGCGTGCCATCCGCAATAAGCTCGTGGATCTCATCGAGACCGTTCTGGGCGTGGAGGTGGACGCCAGCTCACCGGATGTCGAGGCTGCCTACCGGTTGTACGTGGACGTCTGGGAACGTCGTCGCGAAACGGGAGGGCTGCGGTTTCTGGACTCGGCCTGCGCCTACGGTGCCGACATCCGGTACTTCGACGGCGTCCTGGAAGATGCTCTGGTCGAGGTGGTCGAGGACTGGGGCTTGTACTATCGCTACGACTGGGAACGCATCAACGGGCTCCTCTACCGCGATGCCATTCCCTACGACAGTTCGGCGGCCGCGCGCGCCTGGGTCGCGGTGCTGGCCTACCTCCTGCTGGACTACCGGTACCTCTACCTGTAGGGACGGCGATGAGAAGGCGAACCGTATTGAAGGGAATCGTGGCTGCCGGCGCCGTTGGCGGCTTTCGCCTGCCGCGGGCCCATGCCGCGCACCACGAAGGCAAACGGTTCGTCTTCGTGCAGGCGGACGGCGGCTGGGATCCGACGAGCTTCTGCGACCCCAAGACCAACGTCGCTGGCGAGCCGGTCATCAACCACTGGGCGAGTCGGGAGGACATCCGCCAGGCCGGCAACATCCCCTATGCGCCGTTCGCCAACAACGCCGCGTTCTTCGACAAGTACCACCGCCGCATGCTGGTCATTAACGGCGTCGACGCGCAGACGAATTCGCACACCGTCGGCATCGTGCACAACTGGAGTGGCCGCAACTCGGAGGGCTATCCCACGGCCACGGCGCTGCTGGCGGCGCACTACGCGCCCGGACGGTCGATGCCGTACTTGAGCTTCGGCGGTTACTCGGAGACGGCCGGTATCGCCCGGTTCACCCGTCTCAACAATCCCGAGCTGCTGCGCAACATCGCGACCCCCCAGGCGGCGAGCTGGGATCCGGGAGTCCGATTCTTCGACGACGCGGACTGGGCGGCCATCCAGGCGGCGCACGCCGACACGGCGAACCGCCTGACGCTCGCACCGGACCTCATGCCGACCGATGCCCGCCACCGGCAGACCTACCGGTCGGCCTTCGACGGCGCGGACGGTCTCGAGGAATACGCCGCGTCGATTCCGCCCAGCGACGAACTGGAGCAGCCCCAGCGATACCCCGGGGCGAACCACGAGTACTACAGCGACCTGCGCCGACAGGCGCAACTGGCGGTCCTCGCGTTCAAGACCGGCGTCGCGGTCAGTGCCGACCTTTGGCTCGGCGGTTTCGACACCCACGCCTACCACGACCAGGACCACGGCTGGCTGCTGGGCAACCTCACGGACGCCGTGGACTTCCTGTGGGATTATGCGGAACTCCACGGCGTCGCGGACCACCTGATCGTTGTGATGGGCTCGGATTTCGGCCGAACCAACCGGTACAACGCCAAGCAGGGCAAGGATCACTGGCCCATCGGCAGCTACGTGGTGATGGAGAAGAACCAGCCGTGGACCGACCGGGTGGTCGGCGAGACCGACGGACTGCACTTCGCCCAGCGCATCAATCCCTCGACGTTGCAGCGCGACGACCGCGACGGCACGATCATCTATCCGAAGCACGTTCACCGGGCGCTGCGCCGCTACCTGGGCGTCGAATATTCGCCGGCAGCGTTGAAGTTCCCATTCCACAATACGGAGGAATTCGCATTCTTCGGCTGATCCCAAACGCGGCACCGGGTCAAGTGACCGCCCGGGGACTGCTGCTCCTGGCCATGGCGGTGCCTTTCGCGACCCACGGCGCCGAGACCGGCGAGGAACTCGCCGAGAGGGTATGTCGCGACTGCCACGGCGAACGCGGTCGGAGCGACACGCCCGACATCCCGTCCATCGGCGGATTCAGTGAATTCGCGATCATCGACCTGATCGAGAGCTACCGCCTGGGGTTTCGCGAGGCGCGCACCGTGACCCTCGAGGACGGCACCGAAAACGACATGGGCAAGGTCCTCGAATCGCTGTCCGAGGAAGAGGTGGAGATGGTCGCCGTGTACTACGCCGCCCAGGATTGGCAACCGCACGCGCAGCCCTCCGATGCGGACCTCGCCCGCCGCGGTGCCCAGGTTCATTCCCGCAAGTGCGCCAAGTGCCACCTAAAGGGCGGCAGCGTGGCGGAATCGGATCTCGCCATCCTCTCCGGACAGTGGCGGGACTACCTCGCGACGGAGATGGGCAACTTCGACAACGGCACCCGGCGCAACGACACCCTCTCGGATGCCGACAAGGAAGCCCTGCTCGAACTCTATGTGAGCGCGGGCGACTACTGACCGGCAGCGCAGCCAATGACCACACTCGCTTGGCGGTCTTGACGGCGACTGGCTCTACAACGGAGCGGTTTGCCAGACGACGCACACGACATGGTCCGTTGAGAATTGCCAGGGGCATGGGCGATAATCGCCACAGCCATGAGCGAATTGGTACCGCGTTACGCCGCCAAGCTGCTCGCCCGAGCGCTTGAAGTCTCGCCGGTGGTCGTGGTCATGGGTGCCCGGCAGACCGGCAAGAGCACGCTCGTGCAGTCCGAACCCGCTCTTGCGGAGCACCGCTATCTCACGCTCGACGACCCGGATGTGCAGGAACAAGCGCGCCAGGCGCCCGACGAACTGATCCGGAGCGCACTGCGGCTGACGCTGGACGAAATACAGCGTGATCCGGATCTGCTCGTGGGTGTGAAGCGCGCGGTGGACAACGACAGACCACGCCGCAGCGGTCGCTTCGTGCTCACCGGCTCGGCGAACCTGCTGATGATGCGGCGGGTCTCGGAGTCGTTGGCCGGTCGCGCGACCTACGTCAATCTCTGGCCGCTCACCCGGCGGGAACGGCTTGGGCGGGGCGGTCCGGGCATCTGGCCGGCCTTGCTGTCGACGCCGGTGTCCGAATGGCCGGGCGTCGTCGAAAGCGAGGACGATGGACATGCGGACTGGCGTCAGGCGGTGCGCGAGGGAGGCTACCCCACGCCGGCGCTGACGCTCGACGATCCGGGTGCCCGTGCGCTGTGGTTTGACGGCTATGTCCGCACCTACTTGGAGCGCGACCTCCAGATGCTGTCCGCAGTGGGTGATCTGGTGGACTTCCGGCGCCTCATGCGAGCGGCGAGCCATCGCCTCGGCGGCTTGGTGAATCAGGCCGAGATCGCCCGCGACACCCGCATCCCACGGGCAACCGTGCAGCGCTATCTCAATCTGTTGGAGACCTCGTACCAGACGTTTCGGTTGCCGGCGTATGCGCTGAATCGGACGAAACGCCTGGTGAAGAGCCCGAAGCTCTACTGGAGCGACCCGGCGCTTGCACTGTGGCTGGGCGGCGTGGACGAGCCGACGGGAGCTCACCTGGAGAATCTCGTGCTGGCGGACCTGCTCGTGTGGCGCGACGGCCAGGTTCCCTCGCCCGGCGTGTTCTACTGGCGCACGACGACGGACCGCGAGGTCGACTTCGTCATCGAGTGCGGCGAGCGTGTGCTGGCCGTTGAGGTAAGAGCTACGGCTGCCCGCTACGCGGACACGACCGGATTACGGCTGTTCCGCGAGGAGTACCGGGAGCGGTTCGCCGGCGGTCTGCTGTTGCACGGCGGCACCGAGATGCAGTGGATGGCCGACGGAGTCCTCGCCGTCCCCTGGTGGCGGGTCCTGTAGGCGGCGCGAAGCCGATTCCGGGTCACGCCCTCCAGTGACGCTCGCCCGGCGCGGGCGGGGTTTCCGGGCCGCCGGCGAAACACTGCGCCACGGCCATCCACCGTGTCGCGGTGTCGCCCACGACTTCGAGCGCGGTGTCGGCGATGTTGCGGCCCTGGGTCACGACGTGGCAGAACGCCACGGCGTCGCCTTGGACGAAGTTCGTGTCGCTGGGTTCGTTCCACTCCCAGGTCTCGCCGGACGGGGCGGTCAGGCGCACGTAGGGGATGTCGGTGGGAATCGCTTCCCGGCGGTTGGCGAAGGTCCAGCCGAAGGTGCGCACGCCGATCACCGCGATGTTCTTGATGCGGTCGGTGTTGTTGCGCGGCTGCTTCAGGAGGTCGTAGAGGTCCTGGCCGTGGGACCAGGTCTCCATCTGCCGCGCGGTGGCGAACATCCGGGCGCCCATGTCCGGGCCGAACCAGGGAACGCGCATCGACGGGTCGATCCGCGCCAGTCGGTCGCACAGCTCGCCGAGGTAGGCGTACCAACGCTCGCCGAGTTCGGCGCCGGTGGGAAGATCGGCCGGATTCGCGCTCGCGCCGCCGATCCAGATCGCCCGCTCGCCGGCGCGGACCATGGCGCGGAAACGGTTCGGTTCCTCCACGGCGATGGTGGCGACCAGGTCGGTGGTGTGCAGGTGGGCGACGACGTCGTTGACGGTCCAGTTCTTGAACGGCGTGTGGCGCTCCCAGTCGCCCGGTTCCAGGTTCCGGACCAGCCGGTAGAGTTCGTCGCCTTCCTCGCGCAAGTCGAGCGCCTGCTGCATCCTATGTCCTCCCGTGAACCCAAGCCGTGATCGCGCCCTCTGGCACCAGCGAAGATATTACGCGAAAACCGAGCGTTGCCCGACGCCGACCGCGCAGATGGCTCCGCTTCGATCTGGCGGATGCGTTCTCACACGCGCAGAATTGGGCACCCTGGTCGATCCGGAGAGTGGGTGATCAACCGTCGGCAGGTGGTGGTGGGCGCCGCACTCGCGCCCGGGGCGGCATGGCTGAAACCCGCGGCTGCCTTGGGTGACGACGGCGACCTCGCGCGCTTGCTCATCGATACTCCCCGGGAGACGCTCCTCGAGGTGTTGGCGTCGCGCATCCATGCCGGCCTTCAGCCCCGGCAGCTGCTTGGCGGGCTGGCCGTTGCCACCTGCCGGGAGGTGAGCCCGTTTCCGAACGTCGGGTTCAAGTATCACGCCGTCATGATGCTGAGGTCTGTCGAGCAGTCGGTGGCGGCGATGTCCGGCGACCGCGCCTGGCTACCGCTGCTATGGACGGCGGACTACTTCAAGGCTGCAGCGGCGCAACAAGAACGGATTCGGCCTTGGTCGTTGCCCTCGCGGGAAGCCCGTTCTGTCGACGTTGTGGAACTCGGCGATTCGCTGACGTCCTGGGACGGCGAACGAACCGACCGCGCCACCGCCGCCTTGGTCGCCGCGGGTCGGACGCCCGTGGTGCTGCAGACGCTGATGCTTCACGCCGCCCGCGACTTTCGCGCCATCGGCCACAAGACCATCGCCGCCGCCAACGCGCACCGCCTGCATACGGCATTGGGCGAGAGCGTGGCCGCGCCGCTTGCGCGTTCACTCGCACTCGCCGTCCAGAACGCGGAGGGGGACGACCCGGCGCGGCACGCGTATCCGGCGGATGGCGATTGGCAGGCCAATCAGGAATTGGCCGCGACCCTTCCACCCGATTGGCGAGTTGGACGCGACGACATCGCCGCGGGACGGACGCTGGTGCAGGAACTGCGGACGGCAAGCAGCGATCAGGCGGCGAAGGTGGCGGTCGACATGCTCAACGACAACGTTGGCGCACACACGGTATGGGAGGCGGTGATGATGTTCGCGGCCGAACTCATCCTGCGCCGCAACGGTATTGTCGCCCTGCACGCCACCACCACGGCGAACGCCATGCACTACTGCTACCTGATGGCCGTTGAAGACCGCGCGCGCCGTTTGCAGTTGTTGCAGGCGGTCGCCTTCATGGCGCGGTTTCGATCCCTGGTCGATAGCGACCGGAGGACCCGAAATCGGCTCATCGGCGACATCGATCCGTTGCCGGCCTCCGTACGCTTGGCCGGAGTCGCCACGAGTCCGTGCGGCAAGCGCTTGGATGGCTCGACGCGGGCGGAGACGCGGCGGCCCTGGCGACCCGTGCGCGGTGGTACGCCACGCTCAAGAACACGGGCACCCACGACATCAAGTTCATCGAAGCGATGCTCGAGAACCATCGTTGGCTGCGCCTGCCTTGGCGCAACGCGCTCCTCGCGGCGGGTCTCATGTACGCGAACGGCAGCGGCGACAAGGACGACGTGGTCGTGGTCAGGGCGCAGGAACTGCTGGGATAGCGCCGCCAAGACGCCTCGCGGACTCGGCGTCCGGCCCCAGCCCCCACCGGCGCGCCCTGTGGGCGCGTTGGAGAATGCTGCGCATTCTCGGGTGCAGGCCCAGTTTGGCAGCGGTGAAGTCCGACAGGCTGCTCGGCACCAGCCGCCCTCGCGGCGCGATGTTGAGCGGCACCGGACGCCCCGCGATCATCGTGCGGTTTGGCGTTCCAAGGCGCGCTCGAAACTCACCAAGCGTCGAATCAGCGAGTTGTAGCGGGCGTGGGAGTCGGCGACGCCGGATCGACCGATGGCGTCGTAGAGGGCGTGTTCCGGTGTGCCGGGCCACTCCTCGGACGCTTCCGGCACGGCCAGGCCGGCGGCCCTGAGACGGGGAGCGCCGACCGCGACCAGGAGTGCCTCGATGGTGAAACGTCCGCGATCCAGGTCCTCGATTCCGGCACGGACCACGTCGGCACCGGGGAGATCGTCCGGAACTCGGGTCACCGGACGGACTCTCGCAACGCCCTGACGGCGGCGTCCAACTTGGCGCGGAATACCTCGGGCTCGATGGCGGGGTAGCGGACCAAGCCCGGTTCGATGCTCTCCCAGAACGCCGACAAGCGGTCGGGATCGATCAGCCGGTGGTCGTACATCGCCCTGATGTCATGACGGTCGAGGTCGTGGCCCCGTTCGATCTTCGCCAGCGCCTGGGCGTAGAAGTCGTAGTGCAGGAAGTCGACACTCCCGTGACGAGTGATGAAGGGGCTGCGCGCCTGCCAATCGGGCAGCGGCGGGATGAACTCGTCGGGGGCCGCCAACTCGACGTTGATGTCCAGAACGTCCTTCGCTCGGGCGATGGCCTCGAACACGCCAGGGGGCTCGGGATCCAGCTTCAGGTCCACGTCCACGGTGGTTTCGCGCCAGCCAATGATCACCGCCGACGCACCACCGACGAGGTAGACCCGCCCCGGTCCCCGTGCTTCCTCGCCGAGGCGCCGCATGAGTTCCCGAACCTTGGTGTCGTCGCTGCTTCCCCGGTGCATGACCCTGGTTTTCAATCGATTCCGCTCGGCGAGTATGGGCGGCGCCCATT
Source organism: Pseudomonadales bacterium (assembly GCA_021295875.1). GTDB lineage: Bacteria > Pseudomonadota > Gammaproteobacteria > Pseudomonadales > Azotimanducaceae > VXYL01. The sequence goes on along the minus strand of JAGWBN010000008.1, from coordinate 3,197 downwards.
GGGAGTCAACCGGGAGTCAAACGGGTTGTAAGCCCACGCAAGCCCGCCTACAATCCGCGCCCCTTGAGACGGCGCGTTGGGGCGATGAGTGCCCGACGCCCCTGCCACGGATTCAGGAGAGTAGATGGCCACGATCAGCCAGCTGGTGCGCAAGCCGCGCAAGCGACGGATCGAGAAGAACCGGGTGCCGGCGTTGCAGGGCAGTCCGCAGAAGCGGGGCACCTGCACGCGGGTCTACACGACCACGCCGAAGAAGCCGAACTCGGCGTTGCGCAAGGTTTGCCGTGTGCGCCTGACCAACGGCTACGAGGTGAACTCCTATATCGGCGGCGAGGGCCACAACCTCCAGGAGCACTCCGTGGTGCTCATCCGGGGCGGTCGGGTCAAGGACCTGCCCGGTGTGCGCTACCACACCATCCGCGGGACCCTCGACACCTCCGGCGTGGCGGACCGCCGCCAGCGCCGCTCGAAGTACGGCACCAAGAGGCCCAAGTAGCCGAGACGGTAGCCGACCGATCCTAGTAAGGCCGCCCGCCGTGGCGGATTGACCTGAAGATGCGCCCCGACTTGCTAGGACGGGGTGGCTAAGGAGACCCAAGACAATGCCCAGACGCAAAGTCGTCGCCAAGCGCGAGATTCTTCCCGATCCCAAATACCACAACCAGACGGTCGCGAAGTTCATCAACCACGTCATGGTCAACGGCAAGAAGCCGGTGGCCGAGCGCATCGTCTACGGTGCCCTGACGCGCATCGAGGAACGCGACCACCGGGATCCCATCGAGACCTTCGACAAGGCGCTCGAGGCGGTGGCGCCGTTCGTCGAGGTGAAGTCCCGCCGGGTCGGCGGCGCCACCTACCAGGTGCCGGTGGACGTCCGGCCGTCCCGGCGCCAGGCGCTCGCCATGCGCTGGCTCGTGGACAGTGCCCGCGGCCGCAGCGAGAAGTCCATGGCCGCGCGCCTCGCGGGTGAACTGGTGGACGCGTCCGATGGTCGCGGTGGCGCGGTGCGGCGCCGCGAGGAGACCCACCGGATGGCCGAGGCTAACAAGGCCTTCTCGCACTTCCGCTACTGAACGCATTCGCGTTCCGTACGTGGCACCGAGGGATCGCGTCCCGATCCCCAAGTAGAGGACCCAAGAAAATGGCTCGCAGCACCCCCATTGGCCGCTACCGCAACATCGGCATCGTCGCCCACGTCGACGCGGGCAAGACGACCACCACCGAGCGCGTGCTCTTCTACACGGGTCTGTCGCACAAGATCGGCGAGGTCCACGACGGCGCCGCCGTGATGGACTGGATGGAGCAGGAGCAGGAGCGGGGCATCACCATCACTTCGGCGGCGACGACCTGCTTCTGGCAGGGCATGGACCAGCAGTACGAGCAGCACCGCATCAACATCATCGACACGCCCGGCCACGTGGACTTCACCATCGAAGTCGAACGCTCGCTGCGCGTGCTCGACGGCGCCGTGGTGGTGTTCTGCGGCACGGCGGGCGTCGAGCCCCAGTCCGAGACCGTATGGCGCCAGGCGAACCGCTACGAGGTGCCGCGCATCGTGTTCGTCAACAAGATGGACCGCGACGGCGCCGATTTCCTGCGCGTGGTCGACCAGATCCGTGATCGCCTCGGCGCCACACCCGTGCCCATGCAGCTCGCCATCGGTGCCGAGAAGGACTTCAAGGGCGTCGTCGACCTGGTCCGCATGAAGGCGATCCTCTGGAATGAGGACGACCAGGGGTTGACGTACAACGTGGAGGACATTCCGGACGAACTCGTCGCCGACGCCGAGCACCGGCGGGAGCAACTCGTCGAGGCCGCCGCGGAGGCGAACGAGGAGTTCATGGAGAAGTACCTCGAAGACAGCGAACTCACCGATGACGAGATTCGCGAAGGCATCCGAATCCGCACGTTGGCCAGCGAGATCGTGCCCGCGCTGTGCGGCTCGGCGTTCAAGAACAAGGGCGTCCAGGCCATGCTCGACGCCGTCATCGACTACCTGCCGGCACCCACGGAGGTGAAACCCATCGAAGGCGTTCTGGAGGACGGCGAGACGCATTCGGATCGAAAGTCGGACGACGACGAACCCTTCGCGGCGCTGGCGTTCAAGATCGCCACCGATCCCTTCGTCGGCACGTTGACGTTCTTCCGGGTCTATTCGGGCGTGCTGAACTCCGGAGACCAGGTCTTCAACGCCACGCGGCTGCGGCGGGAGCGGATCGGCCGCATGGTGCAGTTGCACTCCAACAGCCGCAACGAGATCAAGGAGGTACGGGCCGGCGACATCGCCGCGGCCATCGGCCTCAAGGACACCACCACCGGCGACACGTTGTGCGACGGCAAAGACGTCATCACCCTGGAGCGCATGGACTTCCCCGACCCCGTGATCTCCGTGGCGGTGGAGCCGAGATCGGTCGCCGATCAGGAGAAGATGTCCGTGGCGCTGGGCAAGCTTGCCCAGGAGGATCCGTCCTTCGCCGTGGAGACGGACCAGGAGTCCGGCCAGACCATCATCTCCGGCATGGGCGAGCTGCACCTCGACATCCTGGTGGAACGCATGCGCCGGGAGTTCGGCGTCGAGGCGAACATCGGCAAGCCCCAGGTCGCCTATCGGGAAACCATCCGCGCAACCGTTGACCAGGAGGCCAAGTACATCCGCCAGACCGGCGGACGCGGCCAGTACGGCCACGTCTGGGTGAAGCTCGAGCCGATCTCCGGCGAGGAGGACGCGACGAACTTCGAGTTCGTCGACGCCATCGTCGGCGGCGCGGTGCCCCGGGAGTACATCCCGGCGGTGGCCAAGGGCCTGGAAGAACAGATGAACAACGGCGTCATCGCCGGCTATCCGCTGATCAACGTCCGCGCGACCCTGCACGACGGCTCGTTCCACGAGGTCGACTCCAGCGAGATGGCGTTCAAGATCGCGGGCTCGATGGCCATGCGGGAAGGCGCCATGAACGCCGACCCGGTACTGCTCGAACCGATCATGGCCGTGGAAGTGGTAACCCCGGAGGGCTACATGGGCGACGTCGTCGGCGACCTCAACCGCCGTCGGGGCCTGATCGACGGCATGGACGAGAACCCCGCGGGGAAGATCGTGCGTTCCTCGGTGCCGCTTGCGGAGATGTTCGGCTACTCCACGGATCTGCGCTCCGCCACCCAGGGACGCGCCACCTTCACCATGGAGTTCGCCCGCTACG
>JAGWBN010000167.1 GCA_021295875.1 Pseudomonadales bacterium | reverse complement strand
CCTTGGTCGACGGCAATCCCTTGGGCATTGGAAAGAGTAGGACAAGGTGGCAAACCGCCTATGGTACACCGAAGCGCGAAACCGGCTGATTGACGAGGACGTGCCGCCTTCAGCCGGCCTCCAGCGCGGGAATCGTCACTTCTTGGAGCTTCGTAACTTTAGCCGTCACGGCGTCTTGTTCGAGGTGCCGGCGGGTCTCCTGGCCGTAGGAGGCGCGCAGGTTGAAGGCGAAGTCGCCGTAGGGCGGTTCGCGCTGGGTGCGGCGTCGGTGAAAGGAAGGAACAGGTACATCTCCGATCTTGGAACTTCGTCAGGAGACCCGGCAGTCCGGAACAGTACAATGGTCAGCATCTGATCGCAAAACCCCGTTGAGTTAGGCGTACTCTACCGTTCCGGTGGTCGATGTGTGCTTGGAGGCTTCGGGGCGTGTCACACGGGCTTGCGGGAGGACGGCGACCCGATTTGGTCAATTCAATCCAAACGACTTTTGGAGTCGCCTTGGCGGAGTTGCGAACGGCGCGGCGGCTTGCGCGAACGTGGGTGTTCGCAGCCTTGGCGGTCGGTCTCAACCTGGCGATTTTCGCGTTCTACGCCTACGTGGAGGCGTCCTATTCGCCCGATCTAACGCTTGGTCGTCTGTCTCCTCGTCTGCTGATGGGTCAGTTCGGCGTCTACCTGCTCACCACGGTTCTCGCCGGTGTCATCTTTCTGGCTTGTGATATCCGGGCAAGGGACAGAGGTGCTCGCTTAACGGAAGTCTTGTATTCGAGCCCTCCGTCGAACCTCGTTTTCGTTGCCGGGCAAGTTGCCGCATTGGCGCTGACGGCTTGGCTGACCGTCCTCGCCGCGCTTGTCGTGGTTCAGTGTTTCGGGGTATCCACCGTCGGGCTCTGGGGTGTTGGTAGCGCCGTCGAGCCCGTCTCCCTCGCGACATTTGCACTGGTTGATGCGCTTCCGGCGTCGGTGTTCTGGTGCTCCACGCTGGGCCTGTTGGCCGCGGCGCTACGCAACCGCCTGGCCGTCGCCGTGGTCCCATTGGTGATCTTGGGAGTCGTGGTTTGGTGTGCGCCTCGCATTCCCGTCTACCTGGTGGACGCGCTCGTGCCCGTGTCGAATTTCGCCGATTTCGCCTCGGACCTGGTGCCGCGTTTCGCGAGCATAGAGACCTTGTTGCAGCGACTCTCTATGTTGGTCGGCGCAGCAGGACTGGTGGCCGTGGCGGCCGCTTTCCAACCACGCTCCGACGGGCTTCGTCGGCGTCATCTGGTCTGGGGTGTTGGGTTGGCAACCTTGGGTGCGTCCGGGATTGCGCTCCTTCTTCAACAGGCCATGGCGGGGATGGCGTTGCGGGAAGACTGGCTCGAGCTGCACAGCGGTGCGGCCAATGAGGAGGCCATCACACGTCCGGACGTCGAGCGGTTGACCGGCGATGTGATCGTCGACCCCGGCTCGAAGCTGGCGCTGGAGGTGTCGATAACCCTCCGAGCGCCGGAAACGGGCCCCCAAGAGGTGCGGGCCCTGGTGTTCAGCCTCAATCCCGGCCTCCACGTGACGGCACTAGACGTGGACGGCTTGGAAGCCGAATTCACTCACCAACACGGGTTGTTGTCCGTCGCCTTGGCGACGCCGATGCAGGCGGGGTCGCGAGCGGTGCTCTTCCTGCGTGCAGTCGGAGTGCCCGATGGGCGGTTCGCCTATCTCGACGACGAGATCGACCCATTGCGAGTTTCGGCGAGCAACCGTATCGGATCGTTGGGGCGGGAGGCGGCGATCTTCGAGGACGCCTACGTCGGGCTGATGCCGGCGGTTCACTGGCTGCCAGCCGCGGGCGCGAACGCGCACCGGGACGATCCGGCGCGGCGAACGCGCGACTTTTTCGAGGTCCAACTCACCATTCGCGCGCCCGAAGACTGGCTGGTGGTGGCCGTCGGGCGGCGGCAGCGGATCGGACCGGGAATCTTCCGCTTCGAATCGAAAGTGCCGGTCTCCGAAGTGGGTCTGTTCGCGTCGCGTTTCGAGAGACAGGCCATCGAGGTCGACGGTGTCGACGTGGAGCTACTCATGCACACGGCGCATTCGGACGTCAGCGACCTCTTTGCCGAGGCGGGCGACGTGTTGCGCCCCCGCCTGGAGGAAATGCAACGTCGTTTGGAGAAGCTCGGCATCGGTTACCCATTCGACAGTCTCAGTGTCGTCGAAGTGCCGATGCGACTCCGCGCATACCGGGGCGGATGGCGTATGGAAACCCAACGGGGGCCGCCCAGTGTGGTGGTGATCAGTGAGTACGCCCGCGTGCAGATCCCCTGGAGACACCGCGCGATCCGGTCGAATTGGCGTGCCGATCTGGACGACGCCGAGTTCACGTACAGTTGGTTGTGGAACCTTGTCTTCGACTTGGACATCCTGGACAAATACACGTCCAACCTCCTGGCAACGACCGGAGCAAGTCGCGAAGGTGCCGCGGCGCTCGATGCCGTGTGTCGAGAACTTGCCTTGGCGCTGCTTTTGGGCGAGACGAGGCATTACTTGGAAGTCGCGAACTCCGCCCACGCCATGAATGGCGAGGATGGCCTGGGCAGTCTCTTGGCCGGGGCGGTGTCGGTGCTCTTCGCCGACGACAGGGGACCGGTCTTCGGACACTCGCTGAGCTTCTCGGATCGACCCCAGGTCTGGGAACACGCGCTTGCCACGTCGCTCGCCGACGTCCAGGCCAGTGGCGCGGCGAACTGGGCGGTCGAGGCGCTCTCCCTCAAGAGTTCCCGCGCGGCCGATGCGATTTTCGATCGGTTTGGGCGCGACAAGGTGGGCGCGCTGCTTGCGGGGCTGCGTCGTGGATATGCCGGGCGTACCTTTGGGGCGGAAGACTTCGTGTCCGTTGGAGAGGAGGTTGGTGTCGACGTCGAATCGCTGCTCGGCGACTGGTTGCGTTCGACGGCGGCGCCAGGGTTGCTGGCGTCGCCGGTGGAGGTCGTCCGCCTACGGGACGACGAATCGGGAAATCCTCGCTATCAAGCCCGCGTTCACGTGCGCAACGACGAGCCGGTGCTCGGTGCCGCGTTCCTCGGCGTGGATCGTCAAGCTTGGATGGATCGTACCGAAGCGTTTCCGATCACGGGTAACTCGTCGGTGGAACTTGCCATGGTCATGCCGGAGCCGCCAACGCAACTCTGGCTGCACACGTACTTCTCCCAGAATCGCATTCCGGTTCGTCTCGAAATCCCGACCGACGTGGACCACACGGGGGAGCAGACGACGACCGTCACGGGCGCTCGGCCGAGCGACTGGAGACCAGCACCGCCCGAGGGCATCGTCATCGACGACCTTGATCCCGGATTCGCCGTCGAGCCACCCGCCAGCGATTGGCGAGGCGGCTTCATGGCGCGTTTCCGCCCGGAAATCCAGTTCGACCGGGGCCTACCGCAGCACACCTGGGCGCTTGAGGGCGGACTTGAGGGTTTGTGGTCTCGCCGGGAAGTGCCGTCCAGTTGGGGCAAGTACCGTCACACGATGGCCCTGTCGGCGGGTGGCAACGGGGATCGTCGCGTCGCGTTCGTCGCCGACCTGGACGGGGGCCGATGGAGACTCGACTTCCATGTGCCGCGGGATCCGCTGCCGCAGTGGCCTGGCGTACGATACGCCCATCCCTCGTTCATCGGTCTACTGGGCCACTACGAGATGTGGATCCGGACTGCGGCGGCGGACACCTCCATCGAATTCGATGGCTCTGCTGCAGAACAGGGATGGAACAAGCTCGGGATATTCGAACTGGCGGCCGGTTCCGTTAGCGTTGTCGTCTCCAACCGCACCACCGGCGACCTGGTGATCGTCGACGCGATCCGCTGGCTACCGGTTCCGGTAGCCGACGCCCCTTGATCCTCACCGTCCTGGAACGGACCCTGGCGGCCGGTCGGCGCCGATGCTGACAGGCCGGGCTTCGCCGCGTTGCGTTTCGCTATTCCCCGACGCACCGCCAACCGGTTCCAGTACCAGCCGCCAAACCAGATGACCGTGTGCACCAGGGACTGGACGCAGGAGGCTACCGCGTATCCCGCGACCACCTCGTCGCCGTGACCGGCGAGCAGCCGCGTGATCACCAACATGGAGGTCGGAAAGGTCGGGCTGCTGAGCGTGGCGGGTCCACCGACGTGAAGAAACGCGCCCTAGGACTTGCCGAGGTCGGTCAGCGACAAACTGGTCATCCGCACCCGGATCAGGATCACCAGGTAGAGCGAGACGCTGAACACCCTCGATGCCACGTAGGCCCAGAGGCCGTAGAGACCGAAGATCAACAACGGCGCGATGCCGATCTGCAGGCCCGAGCCCCCCGCCATGACCAACCCGGGGCTGGTGGCACTGCCGGTGGCGCGCGGCAGCGTCG
>JAGWBN010000166.1:7526-8251 GCA_021295875.1 Pseudomonadales bacterium | reverse complement strand
ATTTTCTCCGGATTTTCTTCGGGACAAAAAAAGGGGGCTTTCGCCCCCCTGGATTCTGATCCAAAAGCCGCCCCCCGTGGGGGGGGCGGCTGACCTGGAGTTTGCGGATTTACTGCTGGCGCTCGTCGTGCTGGTACACCGTGGTGTCCACCGAGCCGCCCACGACCTGGACGGTCATGACGTCGATTTGGCGCGAGGGTGCCGCCACGGTGAGCGTTCCGGCCGTCCTCGGCGGATTCGGCGTGATCGTCAGGTTGTCCTGCACCCGAACGATGATCCGACCGCGGCCCGGAACCTCGGACATGGTGGACTGGGCCAGCATCATGTCGCCGGAGTGTTCCACCATCGCGCTGCCTTCAGCCTGGAAGTCGTCCATCCAGAACCTTGCCGGGTCTTGGCCACGATTGACGATGACCAAGCGCTGGTTGGCACCTGCAAATGCGCTCAGGTAGCTGATGTGCACCGTGGTGCCGTTGCGGTCGATGGAGCCCGCGGCCATGGGCGTGCCCGCCGGCGGCGTGACGACCGTGCCGGCGACCATCGGCGTGGCGGTCAGCATGTAGCCGTCCAGCATGTCGGCGTCGCCAACCTCGGGGATGGGCGGTGCCGGCATGTCGTCGGAGTGGTCTGCGGCGAGGATGCAGAAGTAGGAGTCGCCATGGGCGGTGCTACCCGTCGCCCCCGTAGCGTCGTCGTTCGTGTCGCCTTCCTCGAGGTCCACCAGA
>JAGWBN010000166.1:1622-7496 GCA_021295875.1 Pseudomonadales bacterium | reverse complement strand
CATGGCACCGGCCCTACATCCGTTTGCGCCGACGTGGAAGCTGGCGCCGAAGCCGAAGTTGCCGGCATCGGAGGTGACGGTCACGTTCACGCTGGTGATGATGTCGGCGGTGACCGGCTTAAGGTTGTCGTTCGCGTGGATCGGCGGGGCCATGGGGTTCGCCAGTCCGACGCTCACCGAGGCGAGGTTGGCGGTCTGGTCGGGATCCTCGCGCGGGTCGTCGCTATCGATGAAGCGACGGAACGCGCCGCCCATGTCCTCGGGGGTGCTGACCTCGGCCGTGGCGAGCATGGCATCGACTTCGGCCACACCGACGGCGCGAGCGAGCTTGATGACTTCGCCGTTGGCGGCGTAGATATCGGCACCGAAGTTGTCCTCCCGAGCCTCCGAAAGGTCCTCGAAGACCTTCATGTCGGCGGTGTAGGTCGCCTCCGGCTCACCCATCACGGCGAGATGGGCGGGCAGCGGCAGGGTGATGGCCGTGTCGACGGGATAGTCTGAAATTTGAGCGCTTTCAGTCTCGCCGGGAATCGTCGGATGATTGAAATCCTGCGCAGAACCGCCGGACGGATCCGACGGAAGCCGGAAGATCACCTCGGCGTCACCCCTGCGACCGCGGTAGGCGGTCTCGATCATTGCCGGCGGAACCATATAGGTGTACGCCGTGGTCGTCGCGGTATCTCCGGTTCCATCACCACATGGACCCAACGCGAGCACGTCAGCGTCATCACAGGGGGGGTAATACAGAATTATCACCTCCGGCTTCGGCGGCGCCGCGCTGAACACCATGCCGGAGAGGCCGTAGCGAATGTAGTAGTGGTTCGCAGGGCGGTGCGACAGCAGGATGTCGGTCTTGGTCCGCAGCTCAAGCCACTTGTCTGGCTTCGCTACGTCGTCCCGGGTCGTCCCCGTCGGCGTCGATGAAGAGGTGACCACATGGTAGTGGCCCTCGGTCACCAGGCCGCCATCGCCCGCCGACAACGTTTCGCTAGCGATCGTCACGGCGCCAAGCGCATCCATCTCGCCCGGGACCTGGCTGGCCAGCCAGGCGTCCAACTCCTGAGCACTAACCATCGTGGCGCCGAGCAGCCCGACGAGCCCGACTACGGGGGCCAGAGCAGCCCTCATGGTTCTTTTGCAGAGCATTGTGTTACTCCAAGTCTTCCTAACGTTCATTGCCATAAAGCCTGATGACCCGGCGGGGTACCCCCCCAACGCCACTGGGCTAGCGGGAATTATCCACGCGGTTTGCGGAATGGCAACACTTTTTTTCGAAGCGGATCGCTCCGTTCCAAGCGCGTCCAAGTCGCGAAACACCCGGTCGGAAACCCCCATCTCCCTCTCCTTTTACAGGAATCGCCGATGAAGCTCAAGCTGGCTCTCGATCTGCTTCAACAGCTCGCGGCCCTGCCGAGAATCGACAATGACGTAGGGTATCACCATTACCAGCAGTTCGGTACGGTCTAACAGGCGTCCCACCACGGGGATTCTACCCAGCCCCGGAATACCGGAGCGACCCTTGCTCTGGCTCTCGGAGATGAGTCCGCCGATCAGCACCGACTGGCCGTCGCGGAGCGTCATGCTGGTCTCCAACTGGCGGGTGAGAATCGAAGGCGTGAGGGACACGGCGCCGGTGGCGCGGGCCTCGCTCAGTTGCTGGGAGACGGTCAAGTCGACCAAGCCGTTGGCCTGGACGATGGGGGTGATCTGCAGGTCGACGCCGGTGCGCTTGTAGTCGATCTGCTGGACGATGCTGGTGGAGCCCTCCACCTGGGTGCCCTCGGCGCGCTGGGACAGCACCGGGATGTCCGTGCCGCCGTAGAGGCGAGCCTGTTCGCCGCTCTTCACCACCAGTCGCGGGCGGGAGCGGATGACCACCCGGCTGTCTTCGAAGGCCATGCGCAGCAGCGCGCGGGTCTCGCCGGCGCCGTCCAGGGTGAGCGTCACGCCGCCGCCGGTGAGCTGGGCGTCGACGCGGCGGCCGTCGAGGCCGATCCTCGCCAAGTACTCGACGCCCGACTCCTCCCTGTCGGACAGCGTGACCTCGGCGAGCAGCACCTCGATCAGCACCGACGGCACCGGCTGGTCGAGCTTTTCGATCATGACGCGGATGCTGGCCCACTCCTTGCCGGATCCCTTGAAGAACACGAGGTTGCGGTCCTCGTCGACGAACAGGCGGGCACCGGCGCTGGTTTGCCGGGCACCACGCTGGCCCTCGTCGTCCGCCGAGCCGCTGGAGTCGATGCCCATGATCCGGTCCAGGGTGGTGCTCAAGTTCGCGGCCAGGGTGTTCTGCACCGCGTAGGTGAACCAGCCGTCCTCCACCGCCGCCTCGCGCTGCACGTCGAGCACCCGGGCCCACTCCCGGACGCGTTCCAGGACCTCCGGGTCGGTGGCGAACACCACCAGCTTGTTGACGGTGTCGAGAGGCAGCAGGATGACGCCCGCGCCGATGCCGCCGCCGCTCTGTTCCACCGCGTAGCCCTGGGCCTCGAGAATCGAGGTCAGGTCGCCGGCCATGTCGTCCACCTGCAGGAAGGCGGGCTCCACCACCAGGCCGCGGCGGCCGATGAGGACCGGCTGGTCGAGCACCTCGATCATGGAGACGGCGGCCTCCACCGTGCGCAGACTGCCCTCGAGCAGCACGGCGCCGCGTTCCGGCAGTTCGTGCACCTTGAGGTCGAGGCCGCTGATCAGGGTGTCGAGCAGGCCCGCGATGTCGTTGGAACGGATCACCTTCAGGGACACGAGCTGGAAGATCGTCCTGTGGGTGGCGGGCACCTCCGGAAGGGCGCGGCCGGTTCTCAAGATCGGGATCTCGCCGCTGGAGATGTCGTCGCTGTCGACGAAGGTGAGGGTGCCGTCGTCCTCGCCGCGGATCAGCACGCCGTAGCTCTCCAGCACCCGGCGGGCGTAGGCGAACAGTTCGGCCGGCGGCAGCGGGTCGAGGACACGCAGGGTGACGAGGTCGGTCTTCTCGGCCAGCGTCGGCGAGATGTGGTGGGAGAGGCCCAGTCGCTCGTTGAAGAGTTCGTCGATGAACGCCGCCAGCGGCACGCCGTTGAAGGAGATGGCGATGGGCTCGCCGGTGAGGTCCTCGCCGAGCTTGTCGTCCGCGCCTTCCGCCATGCCGGGGCCGACCGGGACGCCGGGTGTCGGGGTCATCACCAGTTCGCGCGGTTCCTCCGGCGCCGGTCCCATGGCTTCGGCGACTTCCTCCTGGGGCGTGGGCGGGCGGATGGGTTCCGGCAGGGGTTTGACCTCCAGGGTCGCGCAGCCGCCGGCGAGGATCGCGGCGGTGAGGATCACGGCGCCTGCGCAAACGAGGCCCGCGTTCGCGACGACCCGTCCACGGGCAGGTGGACCGGTTGCCCACCCGGACGGATGGCGGGGGCGGGGTGGACGTGGGTCTGTCACTGTTACCTCCATGTCGGTTCGCGCCGCGACGACGGCAAGCAATCGTGCATGGGCGACGACAAGCGTCGCCTCTGTCGCCTCTAGGGGGGCGTTGTCGTGGCCGTGCTACCCGTGCCGCTCAGGCGCGGGAACAATACCAACACTTCGTGTTCGCCGCCCGTGCTCTCGAGGGTCACCGCGTTGTCGTCCGCCTCGACCAGGATCCGGCCGTCGGGGATCGCCTCGCCCGGCAGGTAGCGCGTGACGCGGCCGTCGGGGGCCTGGAGCAACACTGCGATGTCGTCGCCGACCTCGGTGTTGCCGACGTAGCCGAGCTTCGCGAGTTCCGGGTTGAGGCCGTCCTCCTCGGCTAGCGTGACCTCTTCGGACGTGGGGGCGGCGGGTATCCGGCCCCAGCGGGTGGTGGCGAGCAGACCCTCGAAGGCGTCCGCCGGCAAGTCGGCCGGCGTGGAACCGGGGCCGGTCGGTGCGGTTGCCGCGCCCGAGTCGACGCCTGGCAGTGGCCAGACGAGGCCGAGGGTCAGCCCGAAGAGCCCCAGGATCGCCACCCGCATCGCCGGCAGGCGGTGGAGACGAGCGGCTGCCAGGCGGCGCACCCAAGCGACCGGGTCTCTCCAGTACAGACGGCCGGGTCGGTTGGCTGGCGACGTGTCCTCCATGGGTCAGGGTTCCCGTGATGCCGTGGCGGCCGTGTCGTCATCCGGCTCGCCCACGGGATCGTCCTTGGGCTCCCCCATTGGCTCCCCCACAAGCTCCCCCATGAGAAAGTAGGCGGAGACGAGCATGTCGAAGCGGGTGTTGCCCCAGGTGTCGGTGCGTGGACGGGTGATGTTCAACTGCTCCTCGACGAGTTTGTTCGGATGGCTGGCGATGGCGTGGACGATGCGCAGGATGCCGCGGCGCGGGGCGAGGCCGGTGATCTGCGCCTGGATCCGCCAGAGTTCGCCCGCGTCCCGTCGGCTCGGCACGTCGTCGACGGGCTGGCTGAGGCCCAGCTTGATGCGCAGCTGATCGACGTGAAGTTCCTCCATCAGCGCCGTGAGTTCGGTGCGCAGCCGCGCCTGGGCGAGACCCGGGTTCTCGGCGTGCCAGAACCGCGCGGCCAATACCTCCTCCGTCCCCCGCGCCGTCGCCACGCGCTCGTTCCAGTCCTGGCGTTCGAGCAGCGCGCGGGAGCGGGACAGGCGGTCGGCGGTGACCGCGTACTCCGAGGCGACGGCGGACAGGCGCCCGGACTGGACGTCGGCGATGCAGTAGAACAGCAGGATGGCGGCGATCAGCCAGACGCCGACGCGCAGCATGGGCTTGGCGCGGAGTTCGTCGCCCAGGCGAACGATGGCCGGGTGGAGCTTCATCCGGACCCTCCCCGGGTGGCGGCGGGGGCGACCCGGAGGCGGATCTCCATGCCCCCCTGTAGCGCCTGGCCCGGTTCCACACCGGTGAACAGGCGCTCGCCCTGCAGCGCGGCGACGGCGGCGACGGTGTCCAGACCGCGGGCGCCCAGGACCACGACGAGTTCGCCCCGCTGGTAGCGCCAGGCGCGGAACTCGGTGCCTGGATCGGGCAGGGCCCGGTCGACCTCGGCCATGACGTACGCCTGGGAGGGGGTGTCGAGCAGCCCCGCGAGGCGCGTCAAGCGGCGGTTCAGCGCGGCGAGTTCCGTGCGGGCTTCGAGTACCGGGGCGAGTTCGTTCTCGATGCGCGCGAGTTCACCTTCGGCGGCGCCGGTGGCGAGATGCAGGCGCCAATGCCGCGCCTCCTGGAAACCGGCGACGACGGCGGCGAGGGCGAGGCCCGCGATCACCAGGTTGCGTTCGTTGGCGAACAGCCAGGCGCGGGGGGTGATCGGCGAGGCCCAGGGTTCCCCGATGGAGGCGGAGGCCGGTTGCGCAGAGGCGGTGGCCGTGTCGGCGAGGCCCCGGCGGGCGAGGAACCACTCGATCCGGGCCGGGTCCGGCTGGTCCGCCTGCCACAGCGAGTCGACCAGCACGGCGCTTCGCCAGAACTGCAGTTCAAAACCCTCGTGGCACCGCTGGAGGGCGAAGCCGCCGGTACCGTCGTGCGGTTCCGGGCGCGGGTAGAAGACGGTCTCGGGGACGGTGCGGACGCGGGCCAGGTCGGCGTCGGACTCGAGCCCGAGCAGGGTCGGCCGGGGGTCTACCACGTCGGCGTCCCAGAACCAGACCATGGCGGTGCTGCCGGACCAGACGCAGTGGTGGCCCGTGCGCTGGAACGGACTCCACACGGGCAGCCGATGCACGACGGCGGCGTCACGGCGGTTCCTGGGAACGTTGGCGAAGTCCTGCGAGCGGTAGAGGCACAGGCTCCGACCGACGATCCAGTGCGGATGGACGGTCTTGAACGGCACACCCTCGGTGCCGGCGCGCGTCTGGATGGCGTTGCCGGCGCGCGCGAACCGGGTGCGCAGGCCGCGAACGGCCGCGATGACGTCGCTAA
>JAGWBN010000166.1:0-1421 GCA_021295875.1 Pseudomonadales bacterium | reverse complement strand
CCGGAGCATGGGCAGGGGAAAGCCGATGATCTCGTCGCGCACCACCGGCGGCGCGCGACCGGTCAGTTCGCGGATCCGATCCGGCATGACGATGGGCCTTTCGCGGCGGGCCTCGAGAAACGGCCCGAGCTTGTCCGGTTTGACACCGAGGAGCGCGACCGCGACGTCCGCGGGCATGGTGGTGAAGTTGAGGCCCGGCATGAGGCGGGGCGTCGACAGCTCACGCAGGCGGCGCCACTGGCCCGGCGCCAGCAGGTCGTCGGCACCGAGGACGTGGGCGAGTTCCATGGGATTCTGCAGGAACCAGTTGGCCGGCGGGGCGCGCCCGGCCTGTTGGTAGTCGAAGCGTTCAGCGCCGTCCAGGCTGAGCAGTTGGTTGCGGTCGACGTAGTCGACGAGTCGCGGCGTCAGGCGGGCGACGGCTTCGGGGGCCGCGCCGAGATGTTCCAACAGGACGGTCAACGCGCCGGTCCCCGGTGAGTTGATCGACACGAGTCCGGCCTCGTCCTGGAGGGCGAATACCACGCCGCCCAGACCGGCGTAGGGTTGGCCGGCGAGACCGAGTTCGCCGTCGCCGAAGTCGTCATCGGGCAGCTCGTCGGGGTCGGTGAACACCTGCTCGCGGGCGTGGACCAGGGCGCGGTGGTTGACGAAGTTGGTGGCAAGCAGATAGAGGACGGTGGCCTCGGTGCCGCGACGGTCGATCTCCGCCTGCAGCAGGAGCTTGGCCCGGCGGGCGTTGTCGACATGCTCGTCGGTGGCACGGTCCATGTAGGAGGCCAGTGCGGCCAACGCGACCAGTGCCCACAGCGTCGCGGCGAGAATGAATCCCTTCGTAGGGGCGACCCTCAATGGAATGGTGGTCGCCCGCGTCCGTCCAGCGCACGGGGTGGATCGACCGGCGCGGGCGCTCACAGGAAGTCCTCTTCGTCGATGAAGGGGGTGGGCGAAGGCTCCACGTGGCCGGTCCAGAGAACGTGGTCGCCGTCCGCCACCAGGCGGACCAGGCGCGGGGTCCTCGGGGACTCGGCCTCGGCCAGCCAGCGGTCCTGCCAGGTGGCGGGCGTGTCGGCGGCACGCCCGAGGTGGCTGCTTGGATGGCAGCTTCGAGGGGGCTCAAGGGTTGTGCGGCGACGCCCGGTGCGCCGGTGGCGTACTGGAACGACAGCGCGGCGTCTTCGGTGCTGTGAACGTGCCACTCGACGGCGGGGGCGGCGGCGGCGGGATCGACGATGGCGGCGTATTCGGCGTAGACCACGGTCGAGGCGGCCTCGTCGCTGTGCACCGACCAGCGGACGGTGACCGGGGTGCCGGGTTCGGCGTGCAGGGGCTCCAGGGTTATTCCCGTGAACGACGCGCCGTCGCCTTGGAACCGGCGCGCGGAGAGGCTGTACGGCACGATGCCGCGGACGCTGGTGGCG
>JAGWBN010000165.1:711-6653 GCA_021295875.1 Pseudomonadales bacterium | reverse complement strand
AGGTCGGTCGCGTCCCCGACCGAGGCCACGCCGCCGCCCACGGACAGCGGGATGAACACCTGTTCGGCGACGGCTTCGACCACGTCGAGGATGATCCGGCGGCCTTCGCTGGAGGCCGTTATGTCGTAGAACACCAACTCGTCGAGACCGTCGACGTAGTACTCGCGCGCCTTCGCCACGGGATCGCCGATGTTCTTCGTGTCGACGAACTTCACGCTCTTGGCGAGGTGGCCGTCGCGCACGTCCAGGCAGGCGATGAGGCGCTTGCTAAGCATCGACCCGACCATCCCAGGCGGCGAACCGTTCCAGCAGGCCCAGGCCCACCCGGCCGCTCTTCTCCGGATGGAACTGGGTGGCCACGTAGTTGCCGCGGCCGAGCGCCGAGCAGAACACGCCCTCGTAGCGGGACTCCGCGATGATGTCCTCGGGGTTCGCCGGGACCGGCCGGTAGGCATGCACGAAGTAGAACTCGTCGCCGGGTTCGACACCGTCCAGCACGGGGTGCGACCGGCGTAGGCTCACCGCGTTCCAGCCCATGTGCGGGACCTTCAGGCGTGGATCGTCGAGGCGGAAACGCCGCACGTCGCCGGGCACCAGGCCGAGCGTCCCGGTGTCGTTCTCCTCCGAATGGTCCAGCGAGATCTGCAACCCGAGGCAGATGCCGAGAATCGGCGTGCCGGCGTGGAACGCGTCCACCAGCGCGGCATCGACACCGCTCGCGGCGAGGCTCCGCATGGCGCTGCCGGCGGCACCGACGCCGGGGAAGATGATCCGGTCCGCCGCCCGAATGCGCCCCGGGTCGTTGGATATCACGGCATCGAGGCCCACCTCCCGGCAGGCCCGCTCAACGCTCTTCAGGTTTCCCGCGTCGTAGTCGACGATGACGGCCATGGAGGGCTACGGTCCGGAGCACGAAAGCGCGGATTGTAGCGGCTTGGAGGGCGTGCCACGCTCGGTCGAACTGCTATGGTGGTCCGATGGCCCGCATCGCGTTCCCGCCGCCAGGCCGCTGGTCGAGAGCCGAGCCGGCCACGCTTGGTTTCGACCCGGCGTCGCTTGCCCGCGCCTGCAACTACGCAGAGACCTCCGAGATCGCCTGGCCGGACGACGTGAGTACGATGATCGCCCGGGACGATCCGCCGCCCCACAACCGCATCATCGGGCCGACGAAACCGAGAGGGTCGGCCAGCGGCCTGGTCGTCGGCAACGGCCAGGTCGTCGCCGAATGGGGAACGCCGGAGCGGGTGGACATGACCTTCAGCGCCACCAAGAGCTACCTCTGGGCCTGCGTCGCCGTCGCCGTTGACCGCGGGCTCATCGCCGACCTGGACGATCCCGTCGTCGACTACGTTCACGGGGATTGGTTCTCCGGCGCGCACAACAGCACCGTGACCTGGCGCCATCTGCTGCAGCAGACCAGCGAGTGGTCGGGGACGCTGTTCGGGATTCCCGACACGGTGGATCACAACCGCGCGGTCAATCGCGGCGACCGCCCGGGCCGCAAGGGCGAACCGAGACCCCTGCACACGCCCGGGACCTTCTGGGAATACAACGACGTGCGCGTGAACGCGTTGGCTCTGGCGGCCCTGCACGTCTGGCGCAGACCGCTGTCCGACGTGCTCCGGACGGAGATCATGGACCCGATCGGGGCGACCGACGCGTGGCGATGGCACCCCTACGACAATGCCGAAGTCGACATCGGGGGGACGACCTTCGCCTCCGTCCCGGGCGGCGCCCATTGGGGCGGAGGGTTGTGGATCAGCGCTTTCGACCACGCCCGTTTCGGCCTGCTCATGCTGGCGCGTGGCAACTGGAACGGTAGCCGCGTTCTATCGGAAACCGCCATCGACGCCGCGCTCGCGCCGTGTGCCGTGAACCCGCGCTACGGTGCCCTGTGGTGGCTGAACACGGACCGCCTGGCCTGGCCGGCAGCATCGGCAAGCGCGTTTGCCGCCCAGGGCGCCGGTGGCAACGTGGTTTGCGTCGTGCCGGAACACGACCTCGTGGTGGTCGCGCGGTGGGCGGGCGACGCGGCGGCAATCGTCGACCGCGTCATCGCCTCGATCGCCGCGTCCGCGTAGGCGCCCCTACGTGACGAAGTCGAATATGGCGACGAACAACCACACGGCCAACACGACGTAGCCCAACTTCAGGCACATACCCAACAGTTTCCAGCCGTCCCGACCGATCATGGGCGGCGAGCGTGCTGCTTAGTCGTCCGCCACCGGCCTCACGACGAACAGCAGGTCCCCGGCGTTGACCTGCTGGCCACCGCTGACGTTGATCCGCGTGACCAGGAATTCGCTGTCGGGTTCGTACAGAGGTGGCTGATCCGGAGGATTGAAGTCGCCGAGATGCACCGGGGTGAAGATCTTGAACGCCTCGAGCTGGCAAAGCGTCTGGGTTGCCGCGACACGATGGCCGACGCCCACGTACGCCGGTTCGTTGGGTGACGGCGTCAGGTACAGGATGCCGGTCGATGGCGCCAGCACCTTAAGCTCGTCGCTGTCCTCGATGACGATGGACTCGCGGCCGATGGCGCCGTCGCCGCTGCCGGCGGCTTCGGCGATCTCGGCGATCAGGGCATCGGCATCCAGGCGGGTCAGGAACTCCGGCAGATAGCCCGTGTCGTAGTCGCCGCGGAGAAAGACCTCGTCGCGCAGGATGCGCGTCACCAGGGCGATGTTCGTGGCGATGCCGCGGATGCGCACCCGGTCGAGGTACTCGGCCAGGCGTCGTGCGGTCGAGGCGCGGTCGGGACCGCGGGCGATGATCTGCGCGATCATGCTGTCGTAGTACGGCGAGACGAACCTGCCCTCGCCCGCCATGGCGATGACGTCGATGCCCTCCTCGTCGGGCAGCACGCAGTCGGTGATGCGGCCCGGGCTCGGCTGGAAGACGAGTTCGCCCGACGCTGTCTCGACCACGCGCTCGGCATTGATGCGCGCCTCGATGGCGTAGCCGTCGTTGCCGAAGGCGAGGTCCGCGATGCTCTCGCCGGCGCCGACGCGCAACTGTTCGCCGACGATGTCCACGCCGGAGACCCACTCGGTCACCGGATGCTCGACCTGGAGCCGGGTGTTCATCTCCATGAAGTAGACCTCGCCGGCGTCGAGGTCGTAGATGAACTCCACGGTGCCGGCCCCCACGTACCCCACGGCGTCCGCCAACGCCGCCGCGTGGCGCAGGACGGCGGCCTCCAGTTCCCGCGGCAGCATGGTCGAGCCCGACTCCTCGATGACCTTCTGCTTGTCCCGCTGGACACTGCAGTCCCTCAGGCCCAGAACCTTCGTGTTGCCGTGGGTGTCGCGCAGGATCTGCACCTCGATGTGACGCAGCGAGGTGACGTAGCGTTCGAGATAGACGTCGCCGTTGCCGAATGCCGCGCGGGCCTCCACCGAGACGCGGTGGAAGGCCTCGTGGAAGTCGTCGGCGGACTCCACGACCTGGATGCCCTTGCCGCCGCCACCGTGCACCGCCTTGATGAGCACCGGATAGCCGATAACCGCTGCGATGTCGGCCGCCCGGTCGCCGTCGGTGAGGATGCCGTGGCTGCCGGGCACCACCGGCACGCCGTGCTCGATGGCGGTGGTGATGGCGTTCGACTTGTTGCCCATGGTCTCCATGCTGGCGACCGGGGGCCCGACGAAGTTGATGCCGTGGGAACGGACGAGTTCCGCGAACTGGGAATTCTCGGACAGGAAGCCGATTCCCGGGTGAAGCGAGTCCACCTGCTCGTCTTCGGCGATGCGGACCACGGAACGGGCGTTCAGATAGCTTTCGTCGGGGGTGTTGCCGCCGATGCAGACCACGGCGTCGCCCGAGCGGAGCATGTCCACCGGCACCGATTCCATGTCCGGGTCCGACTGCACCAGGACGATGCGCACGCCGTGGCGGTGCGCCACCCGGATCAGCTTGACGGCGGTGCAGCCCCTGGCGTGGATCAGCATGTTGCGGATGGGCCGGTAGAGTTCCTCCTCGCTGATGCGCCGCCGCGGCGCGATGGCGGGCTTCTCCTGGGTGAGGATTCCGGCCATGACCCGGTTGACCACGTCCTCGACGGTCTCCTGGGGCACCGGAATGTCCGAATCGATGGCCCGCAGTTCATCGTCGAGATCGGGTAGGAAGGGATGCTTCACCAGGCCCTGCATCGACCCGGGCACGTTGAACAGGTAGTTGGCCAGGTGCGAGTCCGAGGGCAGGTAGCTCGGCACCACGATCTGGCCGGCGAAAGGCATGCTGGCACCCGACAGGTAGTAGGTCTGCACCAACGGGTGGGTGACGAAACTCGCCTGCGCGCCGCCGGTGCAGTCGCCGAAGCCGAAGACGATCACCGGCAGGTCGTAGTCGCGCACGAACCGCGTGATGCGGTCGTAGAACAACGCGCCGGCCCCCTCCATGGTCTGCATGCCGCTCGAGGAGATGAAGCAGACCACCGGCAGGTGCTGTTCGGCACAGGTGACCAGTAGCTTGCAGAACTTCTCCGCACTGGCCATGTCGAAAGCGCCGGCCTTGAACTCCAGGTTGGAGATCACCGCGCCGACCTTGAGCCCACCTTCGCCGTTCTCGAACCGGCCGATGCCGGTGACCACGCCGCACGGCGGCATGCCCTTCTGCAACGCCCCCTCGATGGACACCCGCAGGCCCGGGAAGCGGTGCGGGTCGGAACTCATGAGGTCGCCGTTCAGTTCCTCGAACTCGCTGAAATAACGGTCCACAAACGCTTGATAACCTGTCGCTTTAGTGCGTTTGTGACGCTGCAGGGTCTCGCGGATGAGGAGATCGCGGTAGGCCTGCACCAGGCGGTTCCAGAAGTCCTTGCGGCGACCGATATTGCGCGGCGCGAGCGCTTGCCTTCCCATTCCGCCTGCAGATACGACCCCAGGAGTCGCTCGAACAGGAACGTGACGACCACGAAGAGCGTGTCCGAGACGTGCGAGAAGGCGCCTTTCTTCCACTCCTCGACGTCGCGGAAGAAGCGGTTGGAACGCGGCATCTTCGACGTGCGCGTGTACCAGTCGAAGAACTGGGTGCTGAAGCGCTCGGCGTCGGCATCGGCACCGAGGTCGTTGGCGGCCTGGGCCAGCGCCGTGTCGATGAGACGCCGTAGCGAGGCGCGGGACAGCGAGCGGCTCGACTCCGCCTCCCGGGCGATCAACTCGAGGTTGGCGATGATGTCGTCGTAGACCCGGTCGAACAGCAGGTAGTTCTCGCACTCCACCGCGAAGTCCGCACGCAGTTCCTCCTGCAGCACCACCTCGACGACGGTCATGTCCGCCAGTGCCGTCTCGCCGGCAGCCGCATCGGCCGTTTCCACACCGGCACCGAGGCGGTCGTCGAGGATCAGGCGGTTGGCGACGATCACCGACGATTGACCGTTGACGGCGCGGCGTGCGCCGGCCGACAGCACGCTCTCGATGGCGAGATCGGTCAGCGGGCCTTCCGTGACGGCCATGTTGAGCTCGGAAGCCAGCTGCTCGCGCAGATACGCGTCGGATTTGTCGGCGATGTCGCCGAAGAGCTTCATGCCCTCGTGGGTGAAGCGCTGCCGCAGTACCGGCCCGAGCAACTCGTCGGCGCGGATCGTATCGATCAGGGCGCGCGGTTCGACCAGTTCCGAAACCCGGAACAGGTGGCGGGTCTCGTCGACGTTCTCGGCGAACGCCTTGAGCGCCCGGAAATTGCCCGCCGCATCGCGTTTCCAGCGGTTGTAGAGGTACATCCCCACGGTCGAAATCAACGTCGTGCGCGCATCCTCGTAGTTCTTGCGCCGTTCGCCGAAGAGGAACTGCGCGATCCGCCCCCGGGCATCGTGGATGGTGGCCTTCCTCTCGACGTAGTTCTTCCACGCCCGCGACAGGGAGTCGTCGTAGATGACCCGGTCCGGGTCCTGAAGCCAACGCAGGAACGTCTCCCGCCGCTCGCGGTCCGTGCGCACGTCG
>JAGWBN010000165.1:0-623 GCA_021295875.1 Pseudomonadales bacterium | reverse complement strand
CGAACACGTTGAGGTATTCCGTCGGGTTCTTGGTCAGCTTGAGAGCCGCGCTCGCCTGGAACTTGCGCAGCCGTTCCGACGGATTGAGATAGCGCTGGATGCTGCGTCGGTACTCGTCGAGCACGTACGGGTTGTCGCCGACGAACCGCTTGATGCCCTCTTCGACGTGGTGGATGCCGGAGATGATCGCCAGGCGCAGATTCTCGACCTCCTCGCCCGGGACGAAGTCGACGATGGCGTCGATGTTCCCCTGGCGGCGCAGCTCGAAGGGCGACAGGCCCACCTGCTTGGCGCATTGCTGCCAGGAAAGGTTCAGGCGGCGCGCGATGCTGGCGAGCCCCTTCGGCTGGATGGTGCTGAACACGCCGTCGCGCACCGACAGGATCAGGTTGCTGGCGGCCAGCGGAATGGCGCCGCCGGAGTAGCCGAGACCGTAGACGATGCCGAGGTTCGGCACGTCGGTGTTGGACATCTCGGCGATCAGGCGGGAAATGCTGTGCGACTGGTTGTTCCTGTTGGCGGTCTCGTCGCCCGCCGCACCGGGGGTGTCCATCAGGCTGACGATGGGCACCGAGCGGTTCGAATACCTGACGATGCACGCCGCCGCCTTCAGATGATGTTCC
>JAGWBN010000164.1 GCA_021295875.1 Pseudomonadales bacterium | reverse complement strand
CGGGTCTCGAACGTGCGCAGGTCGCGGTTGTTGACACCCACGAGCTTCGGCTTCAAAGCCAGAGCACGGTCGAGTTCCGCACGGTCGTGGACCTCGATCAGGACGTTCATGCCGAGTTCGCCGGCGAGGTCGGCGAGGTCGGCGATGCGCGACCCCTCGAGAGCGGACGCGATGAGCAGCACGCAGTCTGCACCGAGGGCACGGGACTCGTGGATCTGGTACGGATCGATCATGAAGTCCTTGCGCAGGGTCGGCAGGCGGGCGGCATCGCGGGCCTCGCCGAGATGCGCATCGACGCCCATGAAGAACCGTTCATCGGTCAGTACCGACAGACACGCGGCCCCGGCGCGGGCATAGGACTCCGCGATGGCGGCAGGATCGAAGTCGGGCCGGATCATGCCCTCGCTGGGCGACGCCCGCTTGATCTCGGCGATCACCGCGGGTCGGCGGTCCAACAGCGCTTGGGCGAAATCCCGCGACGGCGGCGCCGATTCGGCGGCGCGACGCACTTCCTGAAAAGACCGCCGTCCCAGTCTGGCCGCGACCTCTGCCCGTTTGTGGTCGAGAATCTCGTCGAGGATGCCGGCCGGTCGGGCGGAGCGTCGTACGGTCTCGGTCACAGCTCCGCCATCATGCGCGTGAGGTCGATGAACTCCTTGAACTTCTCGGCGGCCTGTCCGGAGGCGATGACGTCCTGCGCCAGTCCCACGCCGTTGGCCAGCGACGTGCTGACACCTGCCACATAGATGGCCGCGCCGGCGTTCATGGCGACGATGTCCGTGGCGGCTTCGTTGCTGCCGCCGAGTGCGGCCCGGACCAGTTCAAGGCTCTTGGCGGCCGAGTCGGCGCGCAGATCATCCACTGCGCCTTCGCGCAGCCCGAAGTCGGCGGGCGAGACCTCGTAGGTGTCGATGAACCCGGCGTTGAGTTCGACGACGATGGAGCTGCCTTGAATCGACAACTCGTCGAGTCCCTGGCCGTGCACCACGAGAACCCGTTCGGATTCCAGTTCGCGCGCCACTTCGGCGATGGGACGTTGCCACTCGGGGGCGAACACGCCGAGCACCTGGCGTTTCGCGCCGGCGGGATTGGTCAGGGGGGCGATCAGGTTGAAGATCGTGCCGATGCCGAGCTCGCGCCTTACCGGGCCCGCATGGCGCATGGCCCCGTGGTGGCGCTGGGCGAACAGAAAACCGACGCCGACCTCGCGAATGCAGCGGGCGATCTGCCCGGGATCGAGGTCAATGCTGGCGCCGGCGGCTTCCAGCACGTCGGCGCTGCCGCTTACACTGGATACGCCACGGTTGCCGTGTTTGGCGACGTGCGCCCCGGCGGCGGCGGCGACGAATGCGGCCGCCGTGGAAATGTTGAACCGCTTGGCGGCTCCGCTTCCACCCGTGCCGCAGGTGTCGACCAGGTAGGGGACGTCGACATCGACCTTGGTGGACACCGCGCGCATAGCCTCCGCTGCGCCGGTGATCTCGTTGACGGTTTCCCCCTTGGCCTTGAGAGCGACGAGGATGCCCGCGATCTGCGCGGGCGTCGCCTCGCCCGCCATGATCGTGTCGAAGATCGACCGGGTGTCCGCCCGACTCAGGCTTCGTCGGTCAACCAGGCTCGAAAGCGCCTCCGTAATCTGCATCTTGGAGTCCTCTTTGCATTTATTACAGCTACGTCCTACTCAGGAAGTTGCCGAGCAATTGATGGCCGACCTTGGTCTTGATCGACTCGGGATGGAACTGCACACCTTCGACCGGATGTTCTAGATGCCGGAAGCCCATTACCTCGTCGGCCTCGCCGTCTTCGGTAGCGGTCCAGGCCGTCACTTCGAGACAGTCCGGGATGTCGGTAACGATCAGCGAGTGATAGCGGGTGGCATCGAACGCCGCCGGTAGACCGTGGAACACGCCGCGGCCACTGTGGTGGATCGCGCTCAGCTTGCCGTGCATCACCTCGCGGGCCCGGCGGACGGTACCGCCGTAGGCTTGGCCGATGCTTTGGTGGCCCAGGCAGATGCCGAGCAACGGCACGTCGGCACCGAAGGTCTCCACCACGGCGAGCGAAATGCCGGCCTCGTTGGGCGTGCACGGCCCGGGCGAGATGACGATCCTCTCCGGTGCGAGCGCTTCGATCTCCGCCAAGGTGATTTCGTCGTTGCGCCTCACCAGGACCTCCGCACCGAGTTCCCCGAGGTACTGGGCGACGTTGTAGGTGAACGAGTCGTAGTTGTCGATGAGGAGGATCATTGACCGTGCCCCGCTCTCAAGAGCCGAGATTACATCAGTCGGGGCATGTAGGCCGCCATTGCGACGTAGGGGTGAGCGCGCGCCCTTCGGGCGCGCGCTATGCCGTCGGCCTCGCGATCGTCGGCCGAGAGTGTGGGAGGGGGGACTCTCGAGGCGTCCGAAAGACGCGCTAGCTGTTGTACCCCATGATCGCCTTGACCTCGAGGAACTCCTCGAAGCCGTAGCGGCCCCATTCGCGCCCGTTGCCGGACTGCTTGTAGCCGCCGAACGGCGCCTTGTTGTCCACCGGCGCGCCGTTCAGGTGGACGTTGCCCGTGCGGATGCGCCGGGCGACGTCCCGGGCGCGGTCGCCGGTGCCGGAGACGTAGCCGGACAGGCCGTAGCTGGTGTCGTTGGCGATCCTGACCGCGTCGTCGTCGTTGTCGTAGCCGATGAGCGACAGCACCGGCCCGAAGATCTCCTCCCGGGCGATGGTCATGTCGTTGGTGACATGCGAGAACACGGTCGGGCGCACGTAGTAGCCGGCGTTCAACCCGTCCGGGCGGCCTGGGCCACCGCATTCGAGCCTTGCGCCTTCCTCGATGCCCTTCTCGATCAGGCCCTGGATCTTGTTGAACTGGACCTCCGAGACGACCGGGCCGATGGTCGTGCCGGGCGCGTTCGGATCGCCGACCTTGACGTTCTCCGCCGCCGACTTGGCGATCTGGGCCGCCTCGTCCATGCGCGTGTTGGGCACCAGCATGCGGGTCGGCGCGTTGCACGACTGGCCGGAATTGGTGCACATCTGGAACACGTCGCGGGAGATGGTCTGGGCGAAATCCACATCGTCCAGGATGATGTTGGCGCTCTTGCCGCCGAGTTCCTGGGCGACACGCTTCACCGTCGGGGCGGCGTTGCGCGCCACCTCGACGCCGGCGCGGGTGGAGCCCGTGAACGACACCATGTCGACGTCGGGATGCGACGAGATCGCCACGCCGACGGTGGGACCGTCGCCGTTGACGAGGTTGAAGACGCCCGCCGGAACACCGGCTTCGTCGAGCACCTCGGCGAACTCGATGGCGTTGAACGGCGCCACCTCGGAGGGCTTCAGCACCATCGTGCAGCCTGCGGCCAACGCCGGGGCGACCTTGCAGGCGATCTGGTTGATCGGCCAGTTCCACGGCGTGATCAAACCGCACACCCCCGCCGGCTCGCGGATGACGCGGGACGAACCGATGTCCTCCTCGAACTCGAAACGCTTCAGCACGCTGAGCGTCGACATGAAGTGGCCGAGGCCCGCCGGCGCCTGCGCGGCATTGGCCAGTGCTGCGGGTGCGCCCATCTCTTCGCTGATGGTCGAGGCGACCTGGGGTATTCGCGACTTGTAGACGTCGATGATCCGCTGCAGCAGGTCGACGCGTTCCTCGCGCGTGGTCTTCGAGTAGGTCTCGAACGCGGCGACGGCGGCGGCGACCGCCCGGTCGACATCCTCGGCGTTGCCGAGGGCCACTTGGCCGATGACCTCCTCGGTGGCGGGATTGACGACGTCGAGGCGCTCGTCGGACAGGGGTTCGACCCACTCGCCGTTGATGTAGAACTGGGTTCGGTGACTCATTTGCTCCTTCCCTCGGTGGTATTGATTGCAGAGCCGGGCAACCTATGCGAAACGGGCGCTGCTTGGCAAGTACGAACGGGTTCGCGCCAGGTTCGCGCCCCGGCGTCAGTCCGGCAGGCCCAGCACCCGCTTGGCGATGATGTTGAGCTGCACCTCGTTGCTGCCGCCGGCGATGGAGCCCGCCTTGCCGGCGAGCCATGCCCTCGTCATGGCCAACTCGCCGGGGTTGAAGTCTTCGCCCTCCCAGCCGATGCCGCGGGTACCCATCATGGCGATCTGCAGTTCCGAGCGTTCCTTGCGCAGGTTGGCGCCGTAGTACTTGAAGATGGACGTCGCCGGGCCGGGGGTCGAGCCCTGGGATTCCTCCACGGTGCGCCGTTGCGTCAGGCGGAAGGATTCGGCGTCGATGTAGTGGCCGGCGATGGCGTCGCGCAGATCGGTATCCGCGATCCGGCCCTCGTCTTCGTCGATGAAGCGCCGCGCGAGGTCGTACAGTTCGGCACCGGACTCCCGGTTGGTGCCGCTGGCCAGCTGGCCGATGCCAGAGCGTTCGTGCTGGAGCAGCCGTTTGGCGACGGTCCAGCCCTTGTTCAGCTCGCCGACGAGGTCGTCCTTCTCGGCGATGGCGTTGTCGAAGAACGTCTCGCAGA
>JAGWBN010000163.1 GCA_021295875.1 Pseudomonadales bacterium | reverse complement strand
CAGGCACGCCGTGGCTTCAGCTCCCGCGCGTCCTCGGTACAGGTCCGATCTTGACCGTCCGCCCGGGCTTCCTGTAAATTGCTTCTTAACTCTTCATTCCTAAATCTTCCATTAACACGTAATATCAGGAGTAATCGAATGGCCCGGAAGATCAATATCGAGGCGCTGCTTGCGGGCTGCGCCGACGACTCGTTCGACGCCGGCATCCGGATCGACACGGAGCTCGTACCCTTGGCGGGTCCGGGCGGCCCGGTCAAGCCGGCGGTCTATGAGGGAGGGGTCTACCAGCAGGACCGCAGATGGGCCGCGCCCGGCGACGCCGAGGCCACCCCGGTCATAGTGATCGACAACGTTCCATCCCAGGCCAATCGTCTCGAGGATGCGTTGCGCCGACATCGCGACTCGACCTCGATACCGGAACTGGTGCTCGATCTCTCCCAGCTCGAGCATCTGCCGGCACATCTTCCGCAACGCCTGTCGAGCCTGCAGTTCCCCCATCGCTCCGCGGATGCCTATCTTCGAGATGCCAGGTTGGGCGACCAGGACTTCATCAAGACGGAATTGGGGCGGGCCATCTTCGGGGCGACCGCGCAGGCCTGCGGTCCCCTGATGGCGTGGTTTCCGCAGGCGCTGCTGTACGGGTTCTGGCAGTCGCACCTGGGCAAGAAGGGACACAACAGCAAGCATGCCCGGGCCTGGGTGTCGGAGATCATCGGCTGGCATCCGGCGACGACGGAGACCAGGGTTCTGGGACTGAAGGGCGATCCCTTGAACCTGAACACCGATGAGGCGGTGACCTCCAATCCGGACGACCGAACGAAATGGGACGTCGGCAAGGGGGAGAGGGTCGAGGGCGGCAAGAACGACAAGCTCTCCGAAATCGGCCATGGCCAGGTACCGTTCATGGGAGCCGATGCGACAGCGGCGTCCGTGTCGTTCGCGCGAGTGACCCAGCGAGCGACCGTGTCGTTCGCTCAGCTTCGACGAATCGGTCTCGGAGATCGGACTGACGAGGCGGACACGGCTGCGCGTGCTCTATTGGTGGCGCTTGGGCTGCATGCTCACCAACTCGCCTTTGGCCGTGGATTCGCGCTCCGCTCCGGGGCGGACCTGCGACCTGAGGCGACGACCGTGACGTGGCTCGGAAGCGACGGCGACGAGGCGTGCGACGTCGGTGACGCGGAGGTGACCCGCGGGCTGCTGCAATCCGCCAGGAAGCATGCCCAATCGGTCAAGGTGCCCCTGGACGGTTGGAATGAACAGCCCACGGTGCTGCTGCCCAAGGACAACCTCCTGTCGGCTATCCGTTCGACCTGGCCGGAGCTCGGCGACTGATGCTGGCCATCTCTATAGATCTGCTGCACGGGACCTTTCGCGGCGACCCCGACGGCACCGCCAACACCGGTCGCCAGACCCGCGGCGAGTGGCCGCCTTCCCCCGCACGGGTATTCGCAGCGCTGGTTGCCGCGGATGGCACGCGGCAGGAGTGTCGCGTGACCGACGGCACCGAGCTGACGTGGATCGAACAGTTGGCCCCGCCGGTGATTCACGCCGATGCGAAACCGTGGGAGCAACCGCTCGAACCGCGATACGTGGTCAGACACGAAGGGAGCGCGTCGAAGTCGGCACATCAGGAGTACGTCGGACGGTCGGGTGCACTCAACCGGAGCGGCGTGCGTGTCACGCCGCGCGATCCCCGCGTCGTCTACGCGTGGAACATAGAGTCGCCGGGCCAAGTGATTCTGGATGCGCTCCGTCTACGCGCCGCCCGGGTCGGGTACCTGGGGGCTTCCGACTCACCGGTGCGAATGTGCGTGACGACGCGGATGCCACCGCACGTCGGTGAGAAGAGAGCCTTCGTCCCGGACCCGGGAGGCGACACCGTGATCAACGTGACTCGGAGAGGACATCTGGGCGTTCTCGATCGAGTGTACGACGCGTGGCGCGAGCGTGGCGCGGCGGTGAGCCGACAGCAGTTTCCGGCGCTCGTGCATGGGGTGCGGTACCGTTCACCCGGGGCGGCCGAACCGATAGACAAGGGGACAGTGGTGGCGTGGCTGCGCCTCGGGTCCGCGGTCTCGGGGCGCCGCATCTCCACGGTCACCGCGCTCTTCAAGGAGGCGGTCCTGAGCCGCCACCAGAGCATCCACGGCGAGCCGCCGCCGGTGCTGCACGGCCATGGGTTCTGCACGAAGGGCTATGAGATTGCCCGCTATCTGGCGCTTCCCGACGTTGGGTACCGGTGGTCTCGTGGACGCATTCACGGTCTGGCCCTGTGGATGCCTCCCGGATGTGACGCCGTCGAGCGCCGGAAGGCAAGTGACGCCGCGTTCGCCATAAGCGGACTCATGGGTCGCGGCATCGACGTGTCCGTGCAGCCGCGTGACGACACTGAGGATCGCCCGGTCGCAGTACATCCAGACCGTTGGCGCCGGGCGTCGCGCTGTTGGGCGACGGCGTTTCCTGCAATCCACGAGCGGAGGCGTGCGCTCGATCTGGCCGAGGTCACGCGGTGGTGCCATCATGCCGGTTTGCCCGAGCCGGTGGCGTTTCGGTCGGCGCGTACGCCGCTGGTCATTGGCGCGGTTGACCTCGCGCCGGTGGAAGTGAACCGCCCGGGTCGGCCTGCACTTCCGTACTCGCACGTCGAACTCCGCTTCGAGGAGCCTGTCGAGGGACCGGTCGTGATCGGCTCCGGCCGGCAGCGCGGATTCGGTCTCTGCGTCCCTGTTTCATGACTGATCGACAGCCGAGGACGAACTCCAGCCGATGACCATCACACAGCATCCCGTCGAGGTGCCGGCGACACCGATGCCGACGTTCAACGAGTTCTACTGCGCGGTGAACACACAAGTGAACCCGCAGAAGACCGGTCCCGATCGGTACACGATCCGGGATCCGTTTCCGTGGCAAGAACGGCTGGCAGAACGACTCGACAAGGGAGCAGGTTGGCCGAGCGAAATCGGGGTTCAGACAGGACTCGGAAAGACATCCTGTCTCGACATCGCGGTGTGGTGGCTTGCTTCTCAAGCTCACCGGTGCCCGTCCGAACGGACGGTGCCGACGCGGATCTGGTGGGTGGTCAATCGCCGGCTGCTCGTCGACTCGACAGCAGAACACGCGGAGACGATTGCCAAGTTGCTTGAAACACCAAGCCAAGCCGATCGGCCCGAAACGATGCGCAAGACCCTGGAAGCCGTCGCTGAACGGCTGCGGAAACTATCCGCCGACCCGAAGGGTGCGCCACTCGAAGTCATCCGGCTCCGCGGCGGCGTCGCCTCGGAAACGCCGACGGATCCGTCCCAGCCCACTATCGTGCTGTGCACCTTGCCCATGTACGGATCACGGCTGCTGTTCCGCGGCTACGGATCCGGTTCGAGATTCCGCGCGGTCGATGCCGCGATGGCGGGCACGGACAGTCTCGTGCTGTTGGACGAAGCGCACCTGGCCCCGCACCTGAGAACCCTGCTACCTGCATTGGCTGCTTGCACGCCCTGCGCACAACCGATCCTGGCGCAAGCTCGTGCGAGGCCGATGCTGGTCTCGCTGACCGCGACCGGAGACGCTGCCGACGACGAACGGTTCGAACTCGACGGCAAGGACCTTGCGCACCCGATCGTCCAGAAGCGGCTCGACGCCGTGAAGCCTGTGGAGTTGCGGATAGAGGAGGGCGACGCCGCTCGACGACTCGCGGACGCAACGCTCGACATCATCGGACAAGCACCGGCGCCGGCAGCGTACCTCGTCTTCGCCAACACGCCGAAGACTGCCCGCGAGACGTTCGACCGCCTGCGAAAGAAGTATCCGGAGGGTGCGGCCGAACTGTTGCTGTTGACGGGTCTCTCGCGGGAACGGGAGGCGGAACGGGTACGAGCGCGAATCCTCCACAAGAAGGACGGCATGGCCGCGGCTCGCGAAGAGACTGCCGAACGTGAACGACACTTGATCGTGGTTGCGACGCAGACCCTGGAAGTGGGCGCGGACGTCGACGCGGAATACCTGGTCACGGAGACTTGCGGCGTCCGCGCGCTTACGCAGCGGTTGGGCAGACTGAACCGCCTCGGGCTATACGAGCACGCGCGCGCGGTCTACGTCCATGTACCGCCGCCGAAGTCACGGAGCGGACGCAAGACTGATACCCAGGATGCGGAGACGTGGCCGGTCTACGGCGCCGAGCCCGCCAGCGTGCTCAAGAGGCTGCAGGATGCCCGTGGCAAGGTCGGGTCGACGGTCGTGAACCTGTCGCCCAGGCGCGTGGCCAGCGTTCTGGGGGCACCGCATGACCTGCCGAGTCGTGCGCCGGAGATCCTGCCCGGAATCCTGTGGGAGTGGACGAAGACGACGACGCCACCACATGGCGAAGCCCCCGTGGACCCGTACTTCAGCGGGATTGACGGGGCGGACTACTCGGTGTCGCTGCTCTGGCGGAACCACGTGCCCAAAGCAGGCGACCGGCTGTGGCCGCGGGCCACCGATCGCGAGGCGGTGGGTGTTTCGCTCGTAGAGGTGCGCCGCGTAC
>JAGWBN010000162.1:4563-5378 GCA_021295875.1 Pseudomonadales bacterium | reverse complement strand
GGCGTGACCTTCCGGAGGTCGTCCGGCATCAGAACACGGGTGCCGCGGCCCTTCATCTGCTCGAAGTAGCTGCGGGATTTGACGTCGCGCATGAACAGCAGGCACTCGAGCGGCCTCACGTCCGTGCCGGTGGCGATCATGTCCACGGTGACGGCGATGCGCGGGTAGTAGTCGTTGCGGAAGGCCGTGAGCGACGACTTCGGGTTCTTGGCGGCGTTGGTGATCTTGCGGCAGAAGTCGTTGCCTTGGCCGAACTCCTGCCGGACGGTCTGCACGATGTCGTCGGCGTGGCTGTCGGTCTTGGCGAAGATCAGGGTCTTGGGAAGTTCCCTGCGGTCGGGAAAGATCCCAGGCCAGTTATCGCGGAAGGCCCGAACAACGGTGCGAATCTGGTCGGGATTGACCACCGAGCGGTCGAGCTGGGGGGCAGCGTAGACCGCCGGCTCGTCCTGCAATTCCCAGCGTCGGGCGCGGGTCTGCCGTTCGCGCCTCTCCACGAGCTGTTCGGCCTCGATCGTCCCGCCGCTCTGCGTGACCTCCGTTTCGATCAGGTAGATCTCGTTGCCGACGTTGACCCTGTCCGCCACGGCCTCCTCGTGGGTGTATTCGCTGACCACGTTCTTCTGGAAGAACCCGTATGTGCGGTTGTCCGGCGTGGCGGTGAGGCCGATCAGGAAGGCGTCGAAATACTCGACGACCTGCCGCCACAGGTTGTAGATCGAGCGGTGGCACTCGTCGATGACGACCACGTCGAAGTACTCGGGCGGGAGGGCGGCGTTGTAGACGACCGGCAGCGGTTCCCTGCGCCGCCACTT
>JAGWBN010000162.1:0-4523 GCA_021295875.1 Pseudomonadales bacterium | reverse complement strand
GTCGCGTACATGCGCTGGATCGTGGAGATGACGACCTGCACATCGCCGGCGATGGAAGGCGAGGTCAGCCGCTGGACGTTGTAGAGTTCGGTGAACTTGCGGTTGTCGTCGTTGGGGATGTAGGCCATGAACTCCTGTTCGGCCTGCTCGCCGAGATTGCGCGTGTCGACGAGAAAGAGGACGCGCCGCGCATCGGCGTGTTTCAGCAGGCGGTAGACCTGCGTGATGGCGGTGAAGGTCTTGCCCGACCCGGTCGCCATCTGGACGAGCGCACGCGGCTTGTCGGCCTTCAGCGACGCTTCGAGTTCGGCGACCGCCTTGGTCTGGCACTCTCGCAGGCCCACGGAGTTTAATGCCGGGAGTGAGGCGATGCCCGAGCGAAAGGACTGCGGGGCGAGCATCCAGGCGTTGAACGTCTCCGGGCGGTTGAAAGCGAAGACTTCCCGGGAGCGTGGATTGGGGTCCCGCGCGTTGGTGAACCGCGTGATCTGCCCCGTGCTCTCGTAGAGGAAGGGCAGGGGTTCGGTATTCGAGACCCATTTGAGCTTGGCTGTGGCGTAGCCCTCCGACTGCTCTTCGACGGTGGTGAGCTTGGCACCCCAGCTGTCCGGTTTGGCCTCGACGACGCCGACGGCCTCCCGGTCGACGAAAAGAACGTAGTCGGCGGGCCCGATGTCGGTCTGATATTCGCGTACGGCGATTCCCAGCCCCGCAATGAAGTCCATGGCGTCCTTGTCCTGAACGTGCCAGCCGGAAGCCCGGAGGCGATCGTCGATCCGGTCTCGGGCGACCTGTTCGGGGTTCTGGTTGGCTTTAGCTGGCATGGGATCGGCCGGTGGACCAGCCCGATGGACCGACGCGCCAACTCCGTCGCTTGGAGTCATGCTCATCGCGAACTGGCCGTCCAGGGCTCGACAGTTGCTATTCCGGTGTTGCAGACCTCGCAGTGAGTCTTGTGCTCATGGCGGTGCCTCCTGTTGGGCGGGCAGCCGCCCTACATAGCCCGCGCGATCTGCAAATTATGCTCTCAGGCCGCTCAGGTCAAAGCTCGCTGCGTACAAGCGCCGCGGATGCAGAGTCGGACGGCAAGTTGCGGGGCATCGCCTTGTGCTGTCTTGCTGACGAGATCTAGAACACCGACAAGACCTCTGATTCAACCCGCTGCACGGCGGCCGGATCGTTGCCAAAGCCGCACAACATGATCTCGTCGGCGCCGGCTTCGATGTATCCGCCGAGATAGTCCTGGAGGGCGTTGACGGTGCCCCAGCAGTACCAGGGCTGACCCGGTGACTTCTTCCATTCCTCATCGCTGTCGAACACCCGGGTGGGCAGACAGACCGTGCGGCGGACTTCTGCCGGATCGCGCCCGAAGTCCTCGCAGTGGCGATCGATCGCCTGTTGCTTGCGTTTGTAGACGTCGACACCGCCGGGGTGCCAGAAGTCCAGGTTGCTGGTGTCGCCATAGCGCGCAACGGTTCTCAAGGTGCGCTTTTCGCCATTGCCCCCGATCAAGATGGGAATCGGTGTGTCCTGAGCGGTTCTAGGCGACATGGGCGCGTCGTTCAACTGGTAGTACTTGCCGGAGTAGTTCACGTATTCCTCCGGGTCCTTGGTGAACAGCAGACGGATCAAATGCGTCGCCTCCTCCAACCGGTCACTGCGTTCCCGCAACGACGGAAAGTCCCAGCCGTAGGCCGTGTGTTCCTGTTCGTACCAGGCGGCGCCTAGGCCCAGTTCCACCCGTCCACCCGATACGTGATCGAGGGTGGCCGCGATCTTTGCCAGGAGAGCCGGGTTACGGTAGGTGTTTCCAGTCGCGAGAATACCGAGGCGCACCCGATCGGTGATCATCGCCACCGCCGTGAGCAGCGTCCAGCCTTCCATGGCCCAACCATGTCCACCGCGCCCCGGCGGCATGAAGTGATCCGAAAGCCACAGGCTGTCCCAGCGACCCGCTTCCACCGTTTTCGCCGTTGCGGCTATGTCAGACCACTTCGTGTTGTATTGACCCATCTGTACGCCGAATTTCATCGCGATCTCCCATTTCCGTGGTTTCTTGGCCACCATCTCACCGCCCGTGCCCGTGTGAACGGACAACCCTTGGCCGGCCCCGTCGAGTCTGCGGCCAGGTCGCGAAGCGGGGTCACTGTGCCCGGTTCGACCAGGACATTGGACATTGGACATTGGCAGGCGCCTGCAACGCAAGGCGGGAGTCGAAGCGGGTGCCATGCTTCCAAGCGCTCCCGGTAAGAGTTCACCCAGATTGGCTGCGCCGGCAAGGGTCTGGACACCCTCATGCTTCCATGCGAGACGCGACCGCTTCGCGGTCGCCCCGAGAATTTCTCCCGGCATCGAGCGCCGCCGACGACCAGGCAACAACGGCGTGTTTGTTTCATGGGAGGCCGAACCGCGCCGGCCGTCCTTGCTACCATGGTGGGCTATGCCGACGCGACGTGAACTCATCGCCTTCACGGCGACGGCGAGCGCCGTGGCGGCGTTCGCCTGGCGGCCCCAGGCGCAGAGCGTCTCCCGGGGTCTGGTGCCGGTGGCCGACGGGGCCACGGGACTGCCGTTGCTGAAGCTGCCCCCGGACTTCAGCTACGTCTCCCACGGCTGGCGGCGGGATCCCATGGACGACGGCAACGGGGTGCCCGGACTGCACGACGGCATGGGGGCCTTCGTGCAGGACGACGGTACGGCGATCCTGGTGCGCAACCACGAGATCACCCGGGCGCCCCTCAACGGAGCGGCGGCGGTGTACGACCCGCGTTGCGGCGGGGGCACCACGACGCTGAGCTTCGACCTCGGCAGTGGGGAGTGGCTCGGTTCCCGTGCGACGTTGGCCGGCACGTACAAGAACTGCGCCGGAGGCCCCACCCCGTGGGGAAGCTGGCTGAGCTGCGAGGAGACCACCACCGGTTGGCTGCCCGGCGTCATCGACCATCCCCACGGGTTCGTGTTCGAGGTTCCGGCGCTCGGCATGGGCGATCCCCGGCCGCTGACCGGACTTGGCCGTTTCGAGCACGAAGCCGCCGCCGTCGATGCGGCCACGGGAATCGTCTACCTCACCGAAGACGAGTCGAGTGCCGGTCTTTACCGTTTTGTTCCCGGTGCCGGCAGGCGGGGTCCGGAATCCCTTCGCCATCCGGGCCGGTTGCAGATGCTCGCCATCGACGGCCGTCCCCGATCGGGGAGTCGATGGTCCGTCGGCCTCGAACAGGACGTCGCGTGGGTCGATGTCGACGATCCGGAAGGCCGGGAGGGGACCTCCGTGTTCGACCAGGGATACGCCCGGGGCGGCATGCGGTTCAAACGCCTGGAAGGCTGCTGGTGGGACGGGGCACGGCTGTATTTCGTGTCCACCACGGGCGGTTCCGCGGGCTCGGGCCAGATCTGGGAACTCGACGCCGAAGCATCGCGCCTTCGACTGTTGTACGAATCGCCGGGAGCCGGCGTGCTCAACGAGCCGGACAACGTCACGAAGCTCGCCAACGGCGCGCTGTTGCTTTGCGAAGACGGTGGCAAGCCGACGCGTCTGGCGATGCTGACGCCTTCCGGTTCCTTGGGGGTCGTCGCCGAGAACAACATCGTGCTGGACGGCAGGAACGGCTTCGTCGGTGACTTCCGCGATGCGGAATGGTGCGGGGTGTGTCGGGCCGGGGACTGGGTGTTCGCGAACATCCAGATCCCGGGGATCACCTTCGCGATCACCGGTCCTTGGGACGACTTCGTGAAACAAGCCGGGTGAGGAAACGCTGGCGGGCCGCGACCGCGTCGTGGGCGAGTCGGGAGTTGGCGGACGAGACGCGGCCGCCGGAGATCTCGCTCGGTCGCTTCCTCTGGCTGTTCGTGCGCACCTGGCCGTTCATGCGGCCGATGCTGGTGCACGTGATCTTCCTCGTGCTCGTCTGGCCCTTCGTCATGATGGCCGTCGGCACGTTTACCGGTGCCATCACGGGCGATCTGTGGTTCAACAAGATTTTGAACGGCGAGCGGCTGCAGCCGTTGCAGGCGACCGTGCTGTTTCTCGACGACACCTATCTGAAACACGAGGTCGAGGTCGACGCAGCCGACGAGCGGCTCGAGCCGGTGCCGTCGGAACAGAACTTCGCCCTGGACCTGGTGGGTCCGTCGGACCTTGGCGAAGGGGAACGCGAGGAGATCCTCGGCGAATTCGCCGCCGCCTTGGAGGGCTTCTACGAACGCACCGTGGCGATACGTCTGCACGGGCACCAGGCCGTGGACGTTGCCCGGCGCGAAGAGTTGATGGACCGCATCGGCGACGCCCTGTCGTCCCGCCTGGTGGATCCCGAGATCGACTGGCAGACGCGCGAGGATCCGCCTCGGTGGTTCTGGATGGACCGCGACCGCATCGCCTATGCCACGGCGACGGGGCAGACGCTCGACGCCCTCGACCTTGGCGCGTTGGGATCGTTGGTGGACGGGGCGATCGCGGCCGCCGAGGTCGAGGGTGCGGGCGCCACCGTGTACGAACAGGCGATCACGGTGGATGCCTGGCGACA
>JAGWBN010000161.1 GCA_021295875.1 Pseudomonadales bacterium | reverse complement strand
CGCGCAATGGCGGCCGGGAAGGCCAGCGGCGAATGGGCGATGACCTTGGCGAGCAGCGAGTCGAACGCCGTGCTGGTGCGGTAGCCCGCGTAGCCGAAGCCGTCGGTACGCACCCCCGGTCCGGTCGGCGCCTCGTAGGCGGTGAGTGTGCCGCTCGCCGGTCGTACCGTGCCGTCCTCGTCGAAGGTCTCCATGTTGACCCGGGTCTGGATGGCGTAGCCTCGGGGCCTGGCGATGTCCGGGTCGGCGAGTCCCAGTTCATCCAAGGGTATGCCCTGGGCAAGGCGCAGTTGCAGCTGGACGAGGTCGACACCCATGACTTCCTCGGTCACGGTGTGTTCGACCTGAAGGCGGGCGTTGGTCTCGATGAACACGAACGGCCGCTCGCCGCCGTCGTCGGAAACGTCCACCAGGAACTCGAACGTGCCGAGATTGGCGTAGCGTTCACGCTCGGCGAAGCGCACGGCGGCGGCGATGATCGCGCGACGCAGACCGTCGTCCAGCCAGGGCGCCGGCGCGATCTCGACGACCTTCTGATGGCGGCGCTGGACACTGCACTCGCGTTCGCCCAAGTGGGCGACGCAACCATGGACGTCGCCGAGGATCTGCACCTCGATGTGCCGCGCCCGGGTGAGGAATTCCTCGACGTAGACATCCTCGACGCCGAAGGACGCCCGGGCTTCGGATTGGCACCGCTGGTAGACGGCTTCCAGTTCGTCCGCGTTCTCGACCACGCGGGTGCCGCGGCCACCACCCCCGGCCACCGCCTTGATGATCATGGCACCCCCAAGGAGGGACGCCAGAAAGTTCCGGGCTTCGTCCAGGGGCACCGCGCGATCCAGCCCGTTGAGCACGGGGACGCCCGCAGCCACCGCCGCTTCTCGGGCCCGGGCCTTGTCGCCGAACAGTTCGAGATGCTCTGCCTTCGGACCCACAAGGACGATCCCCGCATCCGCGCAACGGCGGGCCAGGCTCGCCCGCTCGGCCAGGAACCCGTAGCCGGGGTGAATGGCGCCGCAGCCGGTGTCCTTGGCGGCTTGGACGATGGCCTCCTCGTCGAGGTAGGCCGCCGCACCGATGCCGTCGAGCCGGTGGGCTTCGTCAGCCGCCCGGGTGTGCAGGCTCGCGGCATCGTCTTGGGAATACACCGCCACGGTACGCAGGCCCAGTTCGGCCGCGGCCCGGGCGACGCGGATGGCGATCTCGCCGCGGTTGGCGATGAGCACGGCGTCGAAATTCATGGGCTTTCCTTCACTCGAATACCGGCTTCGCTACCACAGCACAGGCGCCGGGTACCTGGCGATCTGCGCGTCCGGCGTGACGATCATCATGCCATTGAGGATCGCCTGCGATACCAGACCCCGATCAAACGGATCGCGATGATGGACCGGTAGCAGGGCGTCATGGGCGGCGCTTGTTTCGTCGAACTCGAGCGGCGCCAACCCCAGCCACTGGCGCCGGCTCGGGACGTAGCGGTTCGGTGGCTCCGGCAACGGCAAGCGGCCGAGGCGATACTTGATCGCGATCTCCCAGGCGGACAAAGCGCTCAGGAAGACTTCGTTGTCGGGATCGCGGCAGCTATCGACCGCCGTCGCGGTGAGCATGGGGTCATCGGCCGCCAGCCAGAGAAAGGTGCACGTGTCCAGCAACAGCTTCATTGCCGAGGGCGTGGGTCTTCGTGACCACCACCTTCGAACGCGTCGAGCAGATCCTCGGGCAGGGGTTCGAAGAAACTGGCGGGCAGGCGCATGCCGCGGTCAAGGCCTACGGGCCGCTGCCCCTGGCGTTGCTTCGGCAGCGCCCGCAGCTCGGCTATTGGCACGTTGCGGCGGCAGACGACGACCGTCTCGCCCTGTTCGACCTTGTCGAGATAGTACGACAGCCGCGACTTCGCCTCGGCGGTGTTGATCCTTATCATGACCAAATACTAGACCAACTATGTGATTATCTTCAAGAACGCCGTCGGTTGCCGGGTGCCGGGTTTCCACCGGCACGACTGGCGGCCGAACCGGCGAGCATGGAACGATACAGCCAGTCCGTGGTGGAGGGATGGTTGGGGAGGTCGGTGTCGAAGTCCTCGTCGAGGGACTCGAGTGCTTTCCGCATGCGGCCAACGCAGGCACCGTAGCGTTCGGCCCATTCCCGCTCCAGCCGCGCCACAAGGTACGGATACGTATCGCGGGCCTGTCTGCCCTTGGGGCTGAGGTGGACCCGGCGGGGCGCGCCCCGGCCGCGGCGAGGCTCTGCGACCACGACGAAGTGCCGCTCCAACGCGGAGCGACCGTTGCCCGTGACGCCGCCCTTGGCCGAGGCCCTCGCCAGGTCGATGCCGTCGTCGTCGACGTACTGGAGCAAATTGGCGACGAAGTCGAGTCCCGTTCCGTGGCCGCGCATGTCCCACTCGTAGTCGATGCGGTACGCGGCCAGTGTTTTCGACAGCAGCGCGGACAGGGGCTGCCCGGTCGACCCGGCCGCCGGATCCTTGAGAACCACGGGCCAGTCCGCGCCGTGGGCGGGGATGCGCGGCGGGCCGGTCTGGGCCGGCACATGTTGGCCGCCCGTCGGGCTGCTGTCGGCGAGGCCGTAGCCCGTCAGGAACCAGGGCAGTTCCAACTCCAATCGATCGACGACCTCGACCAACACCTCGCGCAGGCTCGCGGTGCGATCCGCACCGAACCGGTGGGCGAACTCCCCCTCCGCCGCTTCGACCAGGCGGGCGCCCGCTTGCCGCGCCCGTTCCCCCGCCGCGGTCAACCGCAAGACGGACCGCCCGCGTGCCGGCTTGTCGACCCGAAGCCAGGCTCGACGCTCGAGGTCGCGGACCAACGCCCGCATGGCGCGCCGCGAGACCACGGTCCGCCGGATCAGTTCCGGCTGATCGAGGTCATCATCGTCGAACGGCCGCAGCACATTGCTCCAGACGCCCAGCGACGGGGTGAACTCACCATCGGCGCCCGCGATGTCGTAGCAGCGCGAAAGCGTCTCGAAGGCATGGCTCAAGAGGACGAACAACGGCGTCCCGAAGACGGGATCGATACCGGGCGGCGAACCCGGCGAACGGTCGCGAAAAGGGTCGTATCCCATGTCCGTCGCATAGCGAAGCACGCGTACGAACACCTCCGCCTGCTGCTTCGATAGCCCATAGAATTCGGCGTCGGGCGTGGGGCAGCCGCAGGCGAGCGCGGCGTCAGCCGACACGGGCGCGCGGCCGTCCAGGCGCGCCCCGTTTCCCAGTTGGCGGAAGATCTGACCAGTCACCAGCGCAGCCGCTTGGCCCCGCACACCGCCATCGAAGACGAGCGCCACGACGACGTGATCGCCGTGATCGTGGACGTGACTGCCTTTGGCGCCCTGCCCCGCTACGACTCCCTCGAATGTCGCGAGAGCCGCATCCAGCCGGTTGCAAGTTTCGCTTGACAAGGGGGGATCCTAGGAATCCTCGACTTGCCAGTGCACCAGCGTGTGGGACGGATCGTCGTCCCGGTGATGCTCGAAGACGGCCCGTACCGGGGCGCCGATCACGACGTCCTGCCCGGGGTCGCCGAGCAGGTTGCCGACCATGCGCGCGCCATCGTGGTCGGGGAACTCGACCAGCACGACGATGTACGGGCCCTGCTCGTTCAACGCCGGGTGCACCGGGTGCCAGACCCGCTCGTAGCTGTAGATCCGGCCGGTTTGCGGAACCTCGTCGAAGGCCACGTCCTCGGAAAAGCAGTTGTGGCAGATCCACTCCGGACCCCACTGCCAGGTGCCGCAGGCCCGGCAGTGCTGCATGACCAGGCGTTCCTCGGCGATGGCCTGCCAATACGGCGCGTCGAGGCCGTCCGGTGCCGGCGCGGGCTTCGGCAACCCGGGATTCAGATACGCGCTCATACCGTCGCCTCCGAGCCGAAGATCGATGAACTCACCGGCGTCACCATCGGTCCCGAGACCACCATCGAGACATCGACGTCCTCGACCTGGTTCGGCGATGCGCGGCGGATCTGCCGCACCGCCTCGATGTTGAGCTCCAGGCCGTGCATGTAGCACTCGGCGAGGTTGCCGCCGCTGGTATTGGTCGGCAGCCTGCCGTCCGGCGCGAGAAGGTTCTCCGTGGTCAGGAACTCGTTGCACTCCTCGGGCTCGCAGAAGCCGTGCTCGACGATGCTCATCAGCACGCCGCCGGTGAAGTTCTCGTAGCACTGCAGGACGTCGACGTCGTCGGGCCCGCAGCCCGCCATGTCGTAGAGCCGCGGCACGCAGGTCTTGAAGTTGGAGGTGGCGTAGTCCGGGGTGTTGTGAACCGATGCGCCCGCCCGGTAGTGCGAGCCGGTGACGGCGCTCAGCACATAGACCGGTGGATGGTCGAAGTCCTTGGCGCGCTCGGCCGGCACCACGATCATCGCCGCCGCGCCGTCGTTCTCCTGACAGCAGTCGAACAAGTGGAACGGCTCGACGATCCAGCGCGAGTTGTCGTACTTCGCCTCGTCATCACCGCGCGGGGATTGCTCTGCGCGTGGTGGTAGGACGCGAGCGAGATCGCCCGGAGCGCCGATTGCTCGACGCCATAGTCGTGCATGAAGCGCTGGACCTTCATGGCGAAGCTCTGCGCCGGCGACATCAGTCCGTAGGGCACCGTGAACGCGCCCGCGCCCGAGACCACGTTGCTGCGCGGCCCCTGGCCGAAACGGCCGAACTGGCCCTGGGCCAGAGCACGGAACACGACGACGCACTCCGCGAGACCCGTCGCGACCGCGGCCGCGGCATGGGCGATCGCCGCGGAACCGCCGCCGCCCCCGCCGCCCCATTGCATATTGGAGAAACGCAGATCGTGGATGCCGAGGGCGTTCGCCAGCCGCGACGGATCGCTGCGGTCGTTGGAGAACGACGCGAAACCGTCCACTGCCTTGGGCGAGATCCCTGCATCCTCGCAGGCGGCCAGGATCGCCTTCAGTGCCAGCTTGAACTCCGCGTCCGGCGACTGGCCGCGTTTGTAGTAGGTCGTCTCGCCCACACCGACGACGGCGGTGGCGCCCCTCAACGTTCGGTTCACCCGTGTGTCCCTCCCTTGGTCGAACGGGCGATTCTACAAC
>JAGWBN010000007.1 GCA_021295875.1 Pseudomonadales bacterium | reverse complement strand
ACGTCGCACATGGATGTGTAGATCGAGATCGCCGTCGAACAACCGACGCTCTGCCAACGTTTTTCGGGATAATCTGCCGATGCTCGATGCCGCCCGCCAGACGCTCCGAGACGTCTACGGCTACACCGCGTTCCGTCGCGGTCAGGAGGCCGTCATCGAAGCGGTCCTCGCCGGTCGCGACTGTCTCGTGCTCATGCCCACGGGCGGCGGAAAGTCGTTGTGCTACCAGATTCCCGCCATGGTGCTGCCGGGTACCGGCATCGTGGTTTCGCCGTTGATCG
Organism: Pseudomonadales bacterium; assembly: GCA_021295875.1. Taxonomy (GTDB): domain Bacteria; phylum Pseudomonadota; class Gammaproteobacteria; order Pseudomonadales; family Azotimanducaceae; genus VXYL01. The sequence goes on along the minus strand of JAGWBN010000007.1, from coordinate 29,488 downwards.
CCCTGATGCAGGACCAGGTCGCGGCGCTGCGCGAGACGGGCGCGGCAGCGGCCTTCCTCAACTCCACGTTGCCGTGGTTCGAGCAGACCGAGATCGCCAACGCGTTCGCGCGCGGCACGCTCGATCTGCTCTATCTCGCCCCCGAACGGCTCCTCCAGGAAGACACCCTGGCGATGCTCGAACGCTCCCCGGTGAACCTCTTCGCCATCGACGAGGCGCATTGCGTCTCGCAGTGGGGCCACGACTTCCGCCAGGACTACCTCGGCCTCGACGTGCTGGCCGAACGGTTCCCCCGGGTGCCGCGATTGGCCCTCACCGCCACCGCCGACGCCCGTACCCGGGCCGAGATCGTGAGTCGCCTGAAGCTCGCCAAGCCGGCGCGGTTCGTCAGTGGTTTCGACCGGCCGAACATCCGCTATTCGGTGCGACTCAAGGCCAATGCCAACACCCAGCTCGTGGCGTTCGTCGACGACCACCGTGGCGAGGCCGGCATCGTCTACTGCCTGTCGCGGAAGAAAGTGGAGGCGACCGCCGAGCTACTCCGGGCGCAGGGTCACGATGCGCTCGCCTACCATGCGGGTCTTCCCAACGCCATGCGCGGCCAGCACCAGGCGCGGTTCCTCCGCGAGGACGGCGTGGTGATCGTCGCGACGATCGCGTTCGGCATGGGGATCGACAAGCCGGACGTGCGCTTCGTCGTCCACGTGGACCTGCCGAAGAGCATCGAGGCCTACTACCAGGAGACCGGCCGCGCGGGACGCGACGGCGAAGTCGCCGAGGCGTGGATGCTCTACGGGCTGCAGGACGTGGTGCGCCTGCGGCAGATGGTGGACGGGTCGGAGGCGGACGAAGGCCACAAGCGGGTGGAACGCGCCAAGCTCGACGCCCTGCTCGGCTGGTGCGAAGTGACCACGTGCCGGCGTGCGGCGCTGCTACGCTACTTCGGCGACGAACCGCCGAGCGAATGTGGCAACTGCGACGTGTGCCTGGCACCACCCAAGACTTGGGACGGCACGGTCGCGGCGCAGAAACTGATGTCGTGCATCGTGCGCACGGGCCAGCGCTTCGGCGCGGGTCACGTGATCGACGTGCTCCGGGGCAAGGACACGGCCAAGGTCCAACAGCATCGCCACGCCCGGTTGTCGACGTTCGGTATCGGCGGGGACATGGGCGACAACCAGTGGCGTTCGGTGCTCCGCCAACTGGTCGGCCTTGGCTATGTGCGTAGCGATCCGGGGCGCTTCAATGCCTTGACGCTGACGCCGTCGGCGAGACCGCTGCTCCGCGGCGAGGCCACGCTGACGTTGCGCGAGGAGACGAAGATCGCCAAACGCGCCCGGACGCCGGCCAACACGCGCGATGCGGACTTCATGATCCCATCCGGCGACGAAGCGTTGTGGGATGCGTTGCGGGCGACGCGGATTTCACTCGCCCAGGAAGCGGGCGTACCGCCGTACGTCGTCTTCCACGACGCGACGCTGAAGGAGTTCGTCCGGGTGCGACCGAATACGACCGATGCCATGCTGGACATCCACGGGGTCGGCCAGGCGAAGCTCGACCGCTATGCCCAGGCGTTCCTCGCGGTCATTGCCGCACACCCGCGTCCGGCGTCGGAGGACCAGTCGGAGCTGCTTCTTCCAGCCAGGACCGCATCAGCGCCTTGATCTGCGTCTGATAGCGGACTCCGCGCAGCCGTGCCTGGATCTTGAACGCCGCCAGCAGCGCCTCCGGCACCTTGATGCTGATCAGCCGGGAACCCCTCTGCGTGGTGCGGTGGATTCGCTTGAAGTCCTCTAGAAAGCGAACGATGTCGTCGGGTGACAAGTCGCGGCAGCGCGAAAGATAGTCGTCCGAGAAGTGCTGCACCGGTCGGGTCGCCCGGTTCATGCAAGGCGCTCCAGAGCTCTCACGTCTTCGATGTCCTGCTCCCGACCGCTCTCCCGCTTCATGGCGATGAGATCCCGAACCGGGAGTACCTCGATTGGCCCCGATTGGAGTTCGATGCGTTTGGTCCGCTTGGTCCCGAGGTCGTAGGTGATGACGATGTCCACCTGCTCGAGAGGATCGTCGGGATTGTGGAAGTTCCAGGCGATCAGATGCCGTTTGCGTACGTACTCGTCCCGGAACTCAAACATGTCCTCGGCGCGGATTGGTAGGCGCGAGACAAGGCCGATGCCGTTCAACGCGGCTTCGGCTTGGGTGAGGGTGTCCTTGGTCCATCGCAGGACGAGGTCGATGTCGAGAGTGCCCCGCACGGCGCCGTGAAGCGCGACCGCGTGGCCACCGGCTATGGCGTAGCGAACTCCGGCATCCCGCAGCGCAGCGCAGACTCGTTCCAGGGAGGTCATCCGCTAGAGTATATATCCGTATATACCTTTCAGGAGCGCGAAAGGGCGTGAAGTCAGCTGTGGGCGGAGGCTGCGGCGCACACCGCCCCTGCCAGTGCTATCCGAAGCTGAACGACGCTCAGTCGTCGTCTTGTGCGGGCTGGCGCTGCCGGCGTGTTGGGTGATCTGTACCTAGTGATCCCCTCAGGAACCCGTACTCGCGCCCCGCATCCGCGATCCAGCCCCGCAGGTAGTCGGCGTAGCTTCGACGGAACACGACGTCGAACGACGCATCGGCGTTGGCCGCGACCAGGGCGGTCGCCTTCGCGAAGTTGGTTTGCACGCACCTCCCCGGAGGGAAGCGCCGGGGATGGAAGTCATAGGGACTGGACTTGCGCAGCACCTCCCCGGCTTGTGCGCCCGAGAGGTTGACGAGAATCTGCGCGCCGCTGACGTCGACGATGGAACAACGCCCGTGGAGCGCCCCGCGCAATGGCGACTCGAACTCGGTGCCGTGTTCTGCGGTCAACAGCCATTCGTCGGGGCCGAGCCAGTACGCCCGCCGATCACCGGCTGCGTGCCACGTGCACGGTTCGATCGGCGGTGACACTCCGACGACCGCTGCGACGCCGTCCCGAAACCGCGGCTCGTCACCGTCGCCGCGAAGATTCCACCAACCTCGCGCTCCGGATTCGCGCATCACGACACCCGGCCCGTCAGACATTCTGGCGTTCTCCGTCAGGATCGTAGAACACGGGCGAGACGATCTTCGCGGAGACGGTCCGGCCGTCGGCCAGCGGGCAGTGGAGGGTGTCGCCCAAGCGCGTGGTGCCGCTCTTGACCATCGCCAGCGCGATGGAGCGCCCGAGCCTTGCGCTGTGGTAGCTGGACGTGACGTGGCCCGCCATCGGCACCGGTGCCTCGGCTTCCGGCTTGTCGACCAACTGCCCGCCTTCGGGGAGCACCGTGTCCTCGTCGGTGGTGGCGAGGCCGACCAACTGCAGACGGTCTTCCCGTCGATGGTCGGACACGTCTAGGGAGCGGTCGCCGAGGAAGCCGAACGGCTTGTTGCGGCGCACGACCCAGTCCATCCCGGCGTCGTGGGGCGTCGTCGTGGTGTCGCTGTCCTGGCCGACGATGATGAAGCCCTTTTCGGCGCGCAACACGTGCATGGCCTCCGTGCCGTAGGGCGTGATGCCGAATTCGCCACCGGCTTCGACGATGGCGTCCCACACCTGCCGGCCGTGTTGCGCGCAGACGTTTACCTCGAAGGACAGCTCGCCGCTGAAGCTGATGCGGAACACCCGGGCGGCGATGCCGGCGACGTGACCTTCGCGCACATCCATGAAGCGGAAGGCGTCGCGCGAGAGGTCGATGTCGTCGCAGACCCGGGCGAGAACGGCGCGCGACTCCGGGCCGACCAGGGCCGTCGTCGCCCAATGGTCGGTGACCGAAGTCAGGTAGACGTCGAGTTCCGGCCACTCGGTCTGATGCCATCGTTCGAGCCAGGCAAAGACCGCCTCGGCGTTGCCGGTGGTGGTATGCATGAGATAACGGTTTTCGGCGAGTCGGGCGGTCACGCCATCGTCGAAAATCGTGCCGTCCTCGCGCAGCATCAGTCCGTAGCGGCAGCGGCCCACGGCGAGCTTGCGGAAGCCGATGGTGTAGACGCGGTCCAGGAATTCCGCCGCGTCGGTGCCCTGGATGTCGGTCTTGCCGAGCGTCGAGGCGTCCAGAACGGCGACGGCATCGCGTGCGGCGAGGCATTCGCGGTTCACCGCGTCCTGCATGGTTTCGCCCGGTCGGGGGTAGTACCACGGACGTTTCCACCGGCCGACGTCCTCCCACATCGCGCCGTGGGATGCGTGCCACGCGTGCATGGGCGTGTGCCGTTCGGGATCGTGGAACTCCCCCACGTCCCGGCCGGCGATCGCGCCGAAGGTCACCGGGGTGTAGGCGGGGCGGAACATGGTGGTGCCGGTGGTGGCGATGTCCTGGTCGAGCGTGCGGGCGAGGATGGCCACGCCGTTGACGTTGCCGAGCTTGCCTTGATCGGTGCCGAAGCCCAGGGCCGTGTAGCGCTTGACGTGCTCGACGGACGTGTAGCCCTCGCGCGCGGCCAGTTCGATGTCCGCCGCGGTGACGTCCAACTGGAAGTCCACGAACTGTTTCGGCGCGCGGCTCACGGGCTTGGGGTGCGGCACCAGGAAGAGCGCGCGCGACGGCGCCTGCGACGGTTCGTCGGTCTCCGGTGCGGTGAACGTGGTTCGGCCGCTGCCGAAACCGGCGCGGGAGGCGGCGGTCGCGCCGGCGAGTGCGCCCTGTTCGAGGCAGTCGCGCAATGAACGCGCTCCCGCGACCGCCCCGGCGCAGAGGGCCCGTTTGCCCAAGTCGCCGGGGAGGAAGGCGACCGCACTCTCGTGCCATCGGGGCCTGGTTCCCGTCTGCGAACTCAGATGCAGTGTCGGACTCCAGCCGCCGGAACAGGCGATCACGTCGCAGGCAATGTGCTGCGGGGCCGCGGTTAGCGAGTCCGCGCCGGGGCCAAGCGGGGCAATCATCGCACCGGTAACGCGACGTCTCCCCGACGCCTCGGTCACGGCATGGCCCGTAATGACGCGTGTGCCCGCGCCCCGTACGGCGTCGACCAACCCGCCTTCAGGCGCCTCCCGGCAGTCGACCACGGCGGCGACGGCGAGACCGGCACGCTGCCAGTCCAACGCCGTGCGGTAGGCATGGTCGTTGGCCGTGAACAGGAGAAGCTCGTCGCCGACCGCGACGGCGTAGCGGTTCAGGTAGCTCGACACGGACGACGCCATCATGACGCCGGGGCGGTCGTTGTTGGCGAACACCAGCGGGCGTTCGATGGCACCGGTGGCCAGCACGACCTGTCCGGCGCGCACCCGGTGTAGGCGTTGACGGGTGCCGTTGGCGGCCACCAGGCCGAGATGGTCCGTACGGCGCTCGACGATGGTGAGGAAGTTGTGGTCGTAGTAGCCGGCGACCGTGCTTCGGGGCAGCAGGTCGACGTCTGCGCTGGAGGCCAGTTCGGCGACGGCGTCGGCAACCCATTTCGACGCGTGCTCTCCCCCTAGACTGTACGACCCGTCGAGAAGACTGCCGCCCAACTCCGCCTGCTCGTCGGCGATCAGGATCCTCGCTCCCGAACGGGCCGCCTCGAGGGCGGCGGCGAGTCCGGCTGGACCCGCGCCCACGACGAGCACATCGCAGTGCCGGTTGAACCTGTCGTAGGTGTCCGGATCGTTCCCCGCGGGCACGCGCCCCAAGCCGGTCGCCCGACGCAGAACATGCTCGGAGGCCGTCCACAACGCCGTCGGCCGCGCGACGCCGGCGGTCCAGCGCTGGGGTGCGCCCATGAAGGTCTTGTAGTAGAAACCGGCCGGCATGAACCGACCGAAGGTGCCGGCCAGGCGCTGGGCCTTGGACCGGCTGCACGGGCGCGCGTCGAGCCCGTCGTACAACTCCACCTGGGTGGCGCGCAGGTTCGGCACACTTGCGCCGCCCTGGCCCAACTGCACGATGGCGTTGGGTTCCTCCGCACCATGGCCGACCACGCCTCGCGGTCTGCCGTACTTGAAGCTCGTCGCCACACGGGACACGCCGTTGGCGAGGAGGGCCGAAGCCAGGGTGTCCCCGGCGAAGCCGTGCATGGCGCGCCCGTCGAAGGAGAACGCCAGGGGCTGCGCGCGGTCGATGCGCCCTCCCGCCGGCAGGCGTCTTGATCCCGCCGGCAGGCGTCTTGATCCCGCCGGCGGGCGTCGTGATCGTGGCGGCGGGCGTCGTGATCGTGGCGCGGTCACGATTCGTCCCCGCCGGGCGGATCGGGCGGCGGCTGTCCGACCTCGTACACGACGAGAACCTCGTAGCTCACGGTGTCGCGCAGCACGTTGAAGTACCGCCGGCAGCCGGCGGTGTGGACCCACAACTCGCGATGGGGACCGCGCGGATTGGTGCGCATGAAGAGGTAGTCCCCCCACTCGTGGTCCGACAGTTCCGCGGGCTTTTCGGGACGGGCGATGTGGGCCTCGCCGGCGCAGGAGAACTCCTCTTCGCTGCGGTCCTCGCGGCAGAAGGGACAGGGGATCAGCAGCACGGCAGGCGGACCTCAGACCGTGGCATGAAGATGGCGATGCATTGACACGAGTGACTCACCGTTGCCGACGCGCGGCGTCAGTGCGCGACCCCGGCGGCTCCGTGCTCATCGACCAGGGCGCCGCTGGCGAAGCGCTCGAGGGTGAACGGGGCGGCCAGAGGATGGGGTCTTTCGTTGGCAAGCGTGTCGGCGAACACGTAACCCGAACCGGGTGTGGCCTTGAAGCCGCCCGTTCCCCACCCGCAGTTGAAGTACAGACCCTCGACGGGGGTTGGGCCGATGATCGGACAGGCATCCGGGCAGATGTCGACGATGCCGCCCCAGTGCCGGTTCATCCGCACCCGGCTGAACGACGGAAACAGCTCGCACACCGCCTCCAGGGTGTGCTCGATGGTCGAGAACGAGCCGCGTTGGCCGTAGCCGTTGTACCTATCGGCGCCGGCGCCGATCACCAGGTCGCCCTTGTCGGATTGGCTGATGTAGCAATGGACCGCGTTGGACATCACGACCGTGTCCAGGCAGGGCTTCAGCGGCTCCGAGACGAGTGCCTGGAGCGGTCTGGATTCGATGGGAAGGCGCAGACCGGCCATCGCCGCCAGCACGCCCGAGTGGCCCGCCGCGACGCAGGCGACCTTGCGTGCCGCGATGAATCCCCGGGAGGTCTCGACGCCCTCGACCGTGCCGTTGCGAACGCGTATGCCGGTGACCTCGGTCTGTTGCAGCAGGTCCACCCCGTGGCTGTCCGCCGCCCGGGCGAAACCCCAGGCGACGGCGTCGTGCCGGGCGACCCCGCCGCTCGGTTGCCAGGAGGCGCCAAGCACGGGGTAGCGGGCATCGGGCGAGCAGTTCAAGAGCGGCACCTGCTTCTGGACATCGGCCGTGTCGAGCATCCGCCCATCGATTCCGTTCAGGCGGTTGGCGTTCACGCGCCGCTCGATTTCGCGCATGTCGTGCAGCGTGTGGCCGAGACTGAGGACCCCGCGCGGACTGAACATGACATTGAAGTTCAGATCCTGGCTCAAGCCCGGCCACATCTTGAGTGCGAAGTCGTACAAGTGCGCTGCCTCGTCGCGCAGGTAGTTGGAGCGGACGATGGTGGTGTTGCGGCCGGTATTGCCACCGCCCAAGTAACCCTTCTCGACCACCGCGACGTCCTGAACGCCGTGTACCTTGGCGAGGTAGTACGCGGTCGCCAGCCCGTGACCGCCACCCCCCACGATGACCGTGTCGTAGCTTTGCTTGGGCGACGGGTCGCGCCACGCACGCTGCCAGGTCTCATGGTGGCGGCGACCGTGCTTGACGAGGGAGAACAGGGAGTACTTTTCCACGGGCAGCCGGCGGACGTCGGTGGTTCCGCTTCGTATTTCATCACAGTTCTCCGCACGTGACGTGTTCGTCCGCGACATGCGGGATCGCTTGCGCGCCTTGCGGACCCTCGGTACCGTGGTAAGCGAAATCTCCATCCGTGCAGGTCGCCCGAACGCCGGGCCGCCTGCCGAATACGACAGTCTCGCAAAGGCAAAGGGTAGCTCCCGGCGCCGGGACGAATAGGCAGGACATCAGCCAAGCTACTTGCGCGGATGGGATTTTCTGACCCGGCACCATCGGGTGTTCGGGATTTACGGTTGTACCGGAACATCCGCGCCATGAACGAACTACCCGCAGTCGGTTCCGTGCATCGCGGCGACTGTCTCGACGTCCTGCGAACCTGGCGGGGCGGTTTCGTCGATCTATGCTATGCCGATCCGCCGCATCCCCGGCGTCCCCAAGGAACGTTGTCCGGGCGGGACAGCGGCCCTGCGGTCTCCCCGACCGGTGATCCTTGGCGTTGGGACGAGAGTGCCGCCGAATGCGTCGAGGCCATACAACGGGATCTCGACAACCCCGCCCACGATGCCGTCCTGGGCCTTCAAATCGCCCTCGGCGACTGCGGCATCATGGCGTTTCTCGCCTACATGGCCGCCCGACTGGTGGAGATCAGGCGCGTGCTGAAGCCCACGGGTAGCGTGTACCTGCACTGCGGACTGGCGGCGGGCCACTACCTCAAGGTGCTGATGGATGCGGTGTTCGGGCCGGGGAACTTCCGCAACGAGATCGTCTGGTGCGACGATCGGCCCTACCGGGGGAACCGGCGCCAATTCGCCACGGCGCATGAGGCCATCCTCTGGTACGCGAGGGGTCCTCTCTGGACGTTCCATGGCAACGCCGAGTCGCGTTCCCAAGGTCCCTCGTCGCGGTCGCTCAGTTGGGCGTTCGTGCCCAGTCTCCCGGAGCGGTTCGGCGACGACCCGGGACGCGGCTCGGGCAAGCCCTTGGAACTCTTGGAGCGCATCATCGAGGTGGGCAGCAGTCCCGGTGACCTGGTGCTTGATCCCTTCTGCGGCGACAGGAACACCCGTGCCGTGGCGTCAAGGCTCGGCCGCGGCTGGATAGGTATCGGCGACCCGCTCCGCAGCGGCGTGGCGTCGGGCTGACGCTGCCGCTTGGCCAAGCGAAACTCCCAAACGCGCCCGTTAGGGCGATACACTCGCCTCAACGAGGGCGCCTGGGACGGGTGATGGACATGGCTGAAGGCGGGATGAGGAACGCGGCAACACTGAGGTTCGCGGAGGAGATCATGCTGCTCCTTCTCCACGACCACGAGGGGAAATTCGCGCGCGTCCCCGGCTGGTCTCTCGACTATGCGCTCGCCGGCGGCGTGTTGATGGACTTGGCTCTGGAGAATCGGATCGACACCGATCTCGAGACGCTGGTGGTGCTCGACGAGACGCGCACAGGCGACGGTCTCCTCGACCCGACCCTGGACGACATCGCCAAGACCGAGGGCCAGCACGACGCCCGATTCTGGGTGGAACGGACAGGGGGTCACGCCGACGATATCCGCGAACGAGCCCTCGACCGGCTGGTCGAACGCGGCATCCTGGAACGTCGCGACGACCGATTCCTGTGGGTGTTCCGGTCTCGCCGCTACCCGGTGATCGACGGTCGCGCCGAGCGCGAGGTGAAGCTGCGCATCATGGGCGTGCTGTTCAGCGACGTCATCCCGGAACCGCGCGATGTGGTCATCATCTGCCTGGCGGATGCCTGCGGCATATTGAAGGAACTGCTGTCGCGGCGGGAGCACGAGCAGGCGACGGCGCGCATCGAACAGGTTCGCAAGCTGGATCTGATCGGGCAGGCGATGGCCCAGGCCATAAGCGACATCGAACTGTCGGTCGCGGTCCTGCAGCAGCAGGCGGCGCTGCAAGTCTGACCGCGAATCGCTTCGTGGATTGTCCCGCAAAGAGCGCCACACCTTCCGTCACTGCAACCCGCCGCAGGGCGGGGTCGACGTGGCCGAGGCAAAACTTGACACGCCAAGACCCCGGCACGACGATTGTTGCGCGGCAATCAAGGGACAGACCAATACACGACATCCTAATCCGATGCGGCGAACTCGTGGACGGCACGGGGGCCGAACCCGTCGCCGGCGACCTCGCTAAGAACAGACCAAGAACGACTGCTGGACCGTGCGCCTGCCCGACGACGCCGAATAGGACCTGACGATGACTCGATCACGACCCGTCGCCGCCACGATCTGTTCGTTTGCACTTATCCTCGCCATGCTCGCGTTCGTCCCGAGCATGGTGGTCTTCACCGGTGCCGCATCGGTGTGCTTCATAACCATCGCGGTGGCTTTGGCGTGCATCCGGTCCACGCCGAGATTGGCAACCGCAACCCTCTACTGGTCGGTCGCCACCTTTCTGGCCGGGCCCGGCATCGTCAACCTGGACCTATGGGCCATCGGTTGTCTGGCGTTGATCGGATTCGCTGTGCTGCTCGGTCTGTCGATCCATTATGTCTGGCGGGTCGAGTCAGCCTAGTCTAAGCTAGTCTAGAGACCGGACAGACGCCCTTGAGCGAGGTCGTCATGAGATAGATCGCGAGCACCCAAACGCGGTAGCCGAGCCGGGACGACTGCATGACCGTTCCGGCCCTGGCGGAGAATTGTGCTGCGTTCGGACTCGCAACAGACCTAAGTTTTGGGGGTTTGGGGATGCGGCGCTTCCGGCACGGGCGCATCCGCTGCTAGAATCGTTTTTCAGGTTCCCGGGTCGGGGCAATTACGTTCGTCTCTCGCTTTCGTGCCGCGTCGGGGCTCGACCGCTGGCGCTTTCTTCCAGGCTGAGGCTGAAGCCGTAGCCGAAGCTGCAGCTTTGTTGCAGGGTGGGAACGTGCGCCGCATGCCGTATCGGCAATGGCCTGGGGCGTTTCGGACAGGAATGGCATGACTGCGCTATTGATGCTGGAAGACGGGAGTCTCTTCCGCGGCAGCGCCATCGCTGCGCCGGGCATGGCCGTTGGCGAAGTGGTGTTCAACACCGCGATGACCGGCTACCAGGAGATTCTCACCGATCCCTCCTACGCCCGTCAGATCGTGACCCTGACCTATCCCCATATCGGCAATACCGGTGTCAACGCGGAGGATACGGAGTCGGCGAGGATGTGGGCCGCCGGCTTGGTGATCCGCGACTGCCCGACGGTTCATTCGAACTGGCGCGCCGAGGTGCCCTTGCGACGATACCTGGCCGATGCCGGCGTGGTGGCCATCGCCGATCTGGACACCCGGCGGCTCACCCGCTTGATCCGCGAAAAGGGTGCCATGGCCGGTTGCATCGCCACGGGCGACGATGCCGATCCGGACGTGGCGCTGGCCGAGGCGAGGGCGTTTCCGGGTCTGGCAGGCATGGACCTGGCGAAGGTCGTGTCGACGTGCGAGGTGCATGCCTGGGACGACGGCGGTTGGGCGTTGGGGAGTGGTTACCGGGCCGCAAGCGCCGAGCCCGGTCCCCACGTGGTGGCCTACGACTTCGGCGTCAAGCGCAACATCCTGAGATTGCTCGTAGACCGAGGCTGCCGGGTGACGGTCGTGCCCGCCGAGACCCCGGCCGAGAGTGCGCTTGCCCTGGCCCCCGACGGCGTCTTCCTGTCCAACGGACCGGGTGACCCCGAGCCGTGCGACTACGCCATCGGGGCGATTCGAGAAGTGCTCGACAACGACCTGCCGGTATTCGGCATTTGCCTCGGGCATCAATTGCTGGCTCTCGCCAGTGGGGGCGAGACGCTGAAAATGCCCTTCGGCCACCACGGCGCCAACCATCCGGTGAGGGATGTCGCCTCCGGCGCGGTCATCATCACCAGCCAGAATCACGGCTTCGCGGTCGACGGCGAATCGCTGCCCGACAACGTCGAGGTCACCCACGTGTCGTTGTTCGACGGCTCGGTGCAGGGCATCCGCCGTACCGACTCCCCGGCCTTTGGATTCCAAGGGCACCCGGAGGCCAGTCCCGGTCCCCACGACTGCGGCTATCTGTTCGATCGTTTCGTGGCCTTGATGGCTGACGGAGACCGCGCGTGAGCGCGACCGGCAAGCGAACGGACATCCAGTCGGTGCTGATTCTCGGCGCCGGGCCCATCGTCATCGGCCAGGCCTGCGAGTTCGACTATTCCGGTGCCCAAGCGTGCAAGGCGCTCAGGGACGAGGGCTACCGGGTGGTGCTGGTGAATTCCAATCCCGCGACCATCATGACGGACCCGGCGATGGCGGACGCGACGTACATCGAGCCGGTGGAGTGGCGTACCGTCGCCAAGATCATCGAAGCCGAGCGCCCCGACGCGCTGTTGCCGACGATGGGCGGACAGACGGCGCTCAACTGCGCTCTCGATCTCGTCCGCGAGGGCGTCGTGGAATCGTTCGGCGTCGAACTCATCGGCGCGAGCCAGGACGCCATCGACAAGGCCGAGGATCGGGAACGCTTCATCGAGGCGATGAACCGGATCGGGCTCGCCACGCCGCGCTCCGCGATCGCCCACAGCCTCGAGGAGGCCGTGCAGGTGCAGAGCCGGATCGGCTTCCCCTGCATCATCCGTCCCTCGTTCACGCTCGGCGGCAGCGGCGGCGGTGTTGCCTACAACCGCGACGAATTCATCGAAATCTGCCGCCGCGGCCTGGACCTCTCACCCACCACGGAACTGCTCATCGACGAGTCGCTGCTCGGCTGGAAGGAGTTCGAGATGGAGGTGATCCGCGACAAGCGCGACAACTGCATCATCGTCTGTTCCATCGAGAACGTCGATCCGATGGGCATCCACACCGGCGACTCCATCACCGTCGCACCGGCGCAGACCTTGACCGACAAGGAATACCAGTTGCTGCGCAACGCCTCCATCGCGGTACTGCGCGAGATCGGCGTGGAGACCGGCGGGTCCAACGTCCAGTTCGCCATCGATCCGGCGAGCGGTCGCATGGTGGTCATCGAGATGAACCCCCGGGTGTCGCGTTCCTCGGCGCTGGCGTCGAAGGCGACCGGATTCCCCATCGCCAAGGTTGCCGCGAAACTCGCCGTCGGCTACACCCTGGACGAACTCGACAACGACATCACCGGCGTGACGCCGGCGTCCTTCGAGCCCGCCATCGACTACGTGGTGACGAAGGTGCCGCGGTTCACGTTCGAGAAGTTCGAACAGGCCAACGACCGCCTCACCACGCAGATGAAATCCGTGGGCGAGGCGATGGCCATCGGCCGAACGTTCAAGGAGTCGCTGCAGAAGGCGCTCAGGAGTCTCGAGACCGGCGTCGCCGGGCTCGACCCGCGCATCGGCAACGGTCACGAATCGGATTCAACGAGCATCTCCCTCGTCCATGAACTCAGCCGCGCCGGTGCGGAGCGCATCCTCTACGTGGCGGACGCGGTACGCGCCGGCTACGGCATCGACGCCCTCGCCGAGACGACCGGCATCGATCCCTGGTTCCTGCACCAGATCGAAGAGCTGGTGACCACCGAGACCTCGCTCGCCGGACGGAGGTTCGGCGATCTCGACGCCCTGGACTGGCGCCGGTTGAAGCGGGACGGCTTCTCGGATGCGCGCCTGGCCACGCTCTTGGATTGCGAGGAGACGGACGTCCGCCAAGCGCGCCAGGCGATCGGCGTCAAACCGGTGTTCAAACGCGTCGACACCTGCGCCGCGGAGTTCCAGGCGGCCACGGCCTACATGTACTCCACCTACGAGGAAGAGTGCGAGGCGGCACCGTCCGACAAGCCCAAGATCATGGTCTTGGGCGGCGGTCCGAACCGGATCGGTCAGGGCATCGAGTTCGACTACTGCTGCGTTCACGCCGCCCTCGCGATGCGCGAAGACGGCTATGAAACCATCATGGTCAACTGCAATCCGGAGACGGTGTCCACGGACTACGACACGTCGGACCGCCTGTACTTCGAACCGGTGACCTTGGAGGACGTGCTCGCCATCGTCGAGGTCGAACGTCCGGAGGGGATCATCGTGCAGTTCGGCGGGCAGACTCCGCTCAAGCTCGTGGACCGGCTGCACGGGGAGGGCGTGCCGATCATCGGCACCACGCCCGATGCCATCGACCGCGCCGAGGACCGCGAGCGCTTCCAGGCGGTGATCGACAACGTGGGTCTGCGGCAACCGACCAACCGCACCGCCGTGAACGTGACCGACGCCGTTGCGGCGGCGGCGGAGGTCGGCTATCCCATCGTCGTCAGACCCTCCTACGTGCTCGGTGGACGGGCCATGGAAGTCGTCTACAACGCGACCGAACTCGAGCGCTATTTCGCCGATGCGGTGGACGTCTCGTTCTCGGCCCCTGTGCTTCTCGACCGCTTCCTCGAACAGGCCGTGGAGGTCGACGTGGATGCCGTGTCGGACGGCGACGAGGTGGTCATCGGCGCAATCATGCAGCACATCGAACAGGCCGGGGTGCATTCCGGCGACTCGGCCTGCGCGCTGCCGCCGCATTCGCTGCAGGCCGCCCTGCAGGACGAGATCCGTCGCCAGGTGAAGGCGATGGCGGTGGAACTCGGTGTCGTCGGCCTGATGAACGTGCAGCTCGCGGTCCAGGACGGCGATATCTACGTGCTCGAGGTAAATCCACGGGCCTCGCGCACCGTACCGTTCGTGTCGAAGTGCATCGGCGTGTCGCTGGCCAAGGTCGCCGCGCGCTGCATGGCGGGCAAAACGCTCGCCGAACAGGGTTTCACGGAAGAGATCGTGCCCGATCACATCAGCATCAAGGAGTCGGTCTTCCCGTTTCCGAAGTTTCCGGGCGTCGACCCCATCCTGGGTCCGGAGATGCGATCCACGGGCGAGGTCATGGGGGTGGGAGACACCTTCGCCGAGGCGTTCGCCAAGGCGTCGCTCGGGGCCGGTGACGTGCTGCCCAAAGGCGGTACGGCGTTCGTCAGCGTCAAGCCATCGGATCGACCCTATGTCGGCGAGGTCGGACGAGCGCTGGCCAACCTCGGCTTCAAGATCGTCGCCACCCGGGGCACCGCGCGTTGCCTGCGGGATGCCGGGGTCACCTGCGACGTGGTCAACAAGGTCACGGAGGGTCGTCCGGACATCACCGATCTGTTGAGGAACGACGTGATCGACCTGATCGTCAACAGCACAGAAGGCCGCCAGGCGATCGCCGACTCGGCGGCGATCCGGCGCCTCGCGCTGCAGCACAAGGTCTGCTACACGACGACGTTGTCCGGCGGCGAGGCGTTGTGCACGGCGATCCGCGAAGGCCGATCCGACAAGGTCCGCCGGTTGCAGGATCTGCATGCCGCGTTGCACGCCCCGTGATGTGCGCCGCGCGGGACGCCGGGCCGGAGGCTCGCGCTCGGTGACGAAGTGTGCTACACCAAAGCCGGCTGCTGGATTGGGGGCGTGGCCGTCTATTGGCTCGCGCATCTGTCCGGTGGCCGTCGCATGATTCGCCACGCGGAAGTCCGACCATGCCAACACCCATGACCGTGGAAGGCGCGGAACAGCTGCGTGAGGAGCTTGCGCACTTGAAGACTGTCGTGCGTCCCGACATCGTCAAGGCGATCGCCGAGGCACGGGAGCACGGCGACTTGCGCGAAAACGCGGAATACCACGCCGCGAAGGATCAGCAGGGGCTCACGGAGGCGCGCATCCGGCTGATCGAAGCACGGCTGAGCGACGCCCAGATCATCGACATCGCGAAGATCCGACCGACAGGCAAGGTGGTGTTCGGCGCCACGGTAACCCTCATCGACCTCGACAACGAAGAAGAGGCGCGCTACAAGATCGTCGGCGAAGACGAAGCCAGCATCAAGGAGGGCAAGATCTCCGTGATGTCACCGTTGGCGCGGGCGATGATCGGCAAGTCCGAGGGCGATGCCGTCTCGGTCGAAACGCCCCAGGGAAGCCGCGACTACGAGATCGACGGCATCACCCACGAGTAGCGCCGTCGTCAACGCGTCCGAAGCGGCGTTCAGGTGCCGGTGTAGTTCGGCTTGCGCTTCTCGCGGAACGCCGCGACGGATTCCCTGCGGTCGTTGACCGCCCGATTGCCGACGGCGAGGCTCGAGAGTTCGAAGCGCAACGCGGTGTCGAGGTCGCACTCGACGTTGTGCTGCAGCACGCGCTTGGACACGCGCAGCGCCAGCGGCGGCCAATCGGTCATCTGTTCGGCCAACGCCACGGCGCCGTCGAGAAGCCCGTCGTGGTCGACCAGGCGGTCGAGGAGGCCGATCCGGAAGGCTTCCTCGGCGTCCACCATGCGACTGGTGTAGATCAGATCCGCGGCGCGCGAATAGCCGACGATGCGGGGCAGGAAGAAGCTCATGCCGGAGTCGGGCGACAAGTTGCGTTCGATGAACACGGTCTTGAACCGGGCCCGGTCGGAACCCACGCGCACATCGCAGGCCAGCGCGAGACTCATGCCCGCGCCCGCGGCGACACCGTTCACCGCGCCGATCACGGGTTTGTCCAGGCCGTAGACGGCGAGTGCCTGGCGCCCGACCCAGCCGAGGTCGTCCAAGTGGTCGTTCTGGGTGGGCGGTGGTGGCGCCACGGCCGGTTGGCCGGCGGTCAGGTCGGCGCCCGAACAGAAGCCGCGTCCCGCACCGGTCACGACCACGGCACGCACCTGGTCGTCCGTCCTGATGCTGGCGAGCGTGTCGCGCATCGCACCGCTCAACTCCCCGCTCAGGGCGTTGAGCTTCTCGGGACGGTTGAGGGTGAGAATCGCCACATGGCCGGTTCGTTCCTCGAGCAGCTCGTCGTCGGACATTCGTCGCTCCGGGGTGTTCGTTCCGAGACATTCTATCCGGCGTTTCCCGGGCGGGACCCGCGGATTGGATGCGGATTGGAATAGTCCGGTAGGCTTGCCGCTGGTTTTCTGGTACAAAGCCGCGCGATCCATCGGGGGACCGGAGTTGAGCGAACGGGCGAGGCGCACGAAGACCGTATTCGACGCGGTGGCGGCGCTTGGGCAGGCGGGCATCGAGTCGTTCGGGCCTGGCGACGTGACCGCTCACCTGCGTGCCGAAGGCACCCCCTACGGGGCCTGGGAGGTACGCGGCGAGTTGAGCATTCTCGAGCGCCTCGGCCTCGTGGAGCTCGACGAGGAAACGGCTTCCTGGCGGCTCGTCAACGGCGCAACCTTCTCCATTGAGGCGGCGAACGCGGCACGGGGACGATCATGACCGAAGGTGGAACGGACGAACCGATCGATTTCGAGGCATCGCTGGCCGAGTTGGAGGCCCTGGTCACTCGAATGGAGGAGGGCTCCCTAAGCCTGGAAGAATCCCTCGCCGCGTTCGAGCGGGGCATCAAGCTCACGCGGGACTGTCAGTCGGCGTTGCGCGACGCCGAACTTCGGATCAAGGCGTTGACCCAGGAAGGAGACGAACTGGATCTGTCCAACGCCGAAGGCGACACGGACTCGCCCGCCTAGCGCCGCCAAGACGCCTCGCGGGCTCGGCGTCCGGCCCCAGCCCCCACCGGCGCGCCCTGTGGGCGCGTTGGAGAAAGCTGCGCATTCTCAGGTGCGGCGCCAGTTTGGTGGCGTGGTGAAGTTCGACCACTAGACGATATCGACCAATACCCAGCCGGCCAGGGCCAGCACACCTGTTGTCGCCACGCCGGCCATCAGGTCGTCGAGCATGGTCCCGAGCCCGCCCTTGAGGTTGCGGTCCGCCCACGAAATCGGCCAGGGCTTGGCGATGTCGAGCAGCCGGAACAGCAGGAAACCGGCGATCACCCAAGACGGGGATTTCGGCGCGGCCAGCAACGCAAACCAGATTCCGACGATCTCGTCGACGACGATGGCCGGTGAGTCGCCGACCGCCTTGCGCGTCTGCAGACGTTGGACGGCGAGCGTGGCGAGCGCGAAGGCGGCGCAGGCGGCGAGCGCGCGGATAGGGAGGTCGAGTTCGGCGAACGCGAACCACCAGATGACGGCCCCAAGGAGCGAGCCGACGGTTCCCGGCGCGACGGGAAAGAGCCCACAGCCCGCCCCCGTTGCGATCAGAACCAGCGGGTCGCCCAGGTCGCGGGCGGTCAGCTTGGTCGCGTTGTCAGAAATGACGGAAGCCGGCGGGTATGTCGACCACGGTGCCGTCGTGGAACCAACGCACACCTGCCCCGGTGCTCTCGCGCGCGGTGCAGATCGGCGTGATGGCGACCCCGGTTCGACGTGCGATGTCCTCCACCGCATCCTCTAGTTCGGGCGGCGCCGCGAAAACCAACTCGTAGTCGTCGCCCGCTGCGGCAGCGGCGGTGGGCTCGGCGCCCGGACACAGCGGTAGGCGTGCGAGATCGACACCGCAATCCACGGCGCTCGCCCGACACAGGTGGCCGAGATCCGAGGACAGGCCGTCCGAAATGTCGATGGCGGCGCTGGCGATGCCTCTGAGGTCGGTGCCGACGGTGATGCGCGGTTGGGGCTTCCAGTACCGGGCGAGGGGCGAGCCGGGGTCGGCCGACGACGGGTCGAGTGCCGCCAGCGAACATTCGCCCAAGGACTCGTCGCCGAGGGCAAGACCCGCCCCGCCCAGCGTGCCCGTCACGTACAGCGTGTGTCCCGGGCGGGCGCCCGATCGCGTGATCGCAGCACCCCGCGGCGTGTGGCCGAAGACGGTTACGGTGACAGCCTCGGGGCCGCGCGCGAGATTGCCGCCGACGATGGCCATGCCGAAGTCCCGGGCCGCCTGGGCCAGCCCATCTGCAAAACGCGTGGCCCAGTCCGCCGCCAGGTCTGGACTGGTGAGCGCCACCGTGGCATAGGCCGGCTCGGCGCCCATGGCGGCGAGATCGGACGTCGCCACGGCCAGGCTCCGGTAGCCGATGGCATCCGCACAGGCGCCGTCCGGGTAGTGCCTGTCCGCCACCAGCGTGTCGGTGGAAACGACCAGCTCGTGGTTGGGGGGTATCGCGAGCACGGCGGCGTCGTCCCCGGGACCAACGACGACGCCGTCACGGGTGGCGGTTGTTCCGAGTGCGTCGATGATCGCGTCGATGAGGTCGAACTCGCCGGTCATGCTTCAAGTTCGGCTCCGCGCACGTCCCGGGCGACGCGGTCGAGGACGCCGTTGACGTAGCGGAAACTCTCTTCGGCGCCGAAACTCTTGGCGAGTTCCACCCACTCGTCGATGACGACGCGGGCCGGGACATCGAGCCGGTTCTTCAGTTCGAACACGCCGGTGCGCAGGATCGCGCGTTCGACGTGGTCGAGGTCGCCGATGCTCCGATCGAGATAGGGTCCGAACAGGGGGTCCAACGCTTCGACGTCGGTCAACACGCCTTGCAGGCAACTTTTGAAGTAGTCGATGTCGGCGCGGTTCAGCTGCTTGTCCGAGAACTGCGCGACGAGGTCGTCCAGGTCGGCGGCGGTCATCTGCCACGCGTACACGGCCTGCAGCAGGGCGCGACGGGCCCGTCGCCGAGCCCAGGTGCTGACTTTCGGCGCGTTCATGGAACGCCTTGCCGGTTGGGTGCGAGCACCAGCCGCAGGTTGCCACCCACGGTCTCGGAGGAACGGATGTCGCCTTGGAGTGCTTGGGCGAGGTGCTCGATCGGCAGTCGCGCCATGGGCATCGCCGCATCGCCGAGCACCTTCGGCGCGAGATAGATCACCGCTTCGTCCCACAGGTTGGCCTGCAGCAGCGCGCCGGTCAGCGTCGGTCCGGCTTCCACCAGCACTTCGCCGCAACCCGCCGCCGCGAGCCAGTCGAGCATGGCGGCAAGGTCGACCTGCTCGGCCTTGTGCCGGACCACCTCGGCATGGGGATGGTCCCCTGGGCCGGCCGAGCCGCAGAACAGCACGACCCGACCGCCGCCATGGAACAGCTTGGCGTCCGCGGGCGTGCGACCCCGGCTATCGGCGACGGCGATGATCGGCTGGCGAATGACGCCCGCGGTGGCGAACCGGTCATCGCGCACATCGAGCCGGGGATCGTCCGCGAGCACCGTGCCGACGCCGGTGAGAATGGCGCAGCTTCGTGCCCGCCAGGCCTGCACGTCGGCGCGGGCTTCGGGTGACGTGATCCATTGGCTCTCGCCGTTCGCCATCGCCGTCCGACCGTCCAACGAAGCACCGACCTTGATGCGCACCAATGGCCTGCCTTGGGTGATGCGCTTGGCGAAACCGGCGTTCAGTTCACACGCTTCCGGCAGCTCCGTCGAGTCCACCTCGATGCCGGCACCCCTGAGGGCCTCGTATCCCCGGCCCGCGACCCGGGGATCCGGATCCGTCATGGCACCGACCACGCGGGACACGCGGGCGCGGATCAACGCCTCGCTACACGGCGGTTGCAGGCCGGTGTGGCAGCAGGGCTCCAGCGAGACGTAGACCGTGGCCCCCGCGACATCGCCGCCGGCGTCGTTGATGGCGTTGACCTCGGCATGGGCGTCGCCGCTGCGAACATGCCATCCCCGACCGATGACCTGGTCGCCGCGAACGATGATGCTGCCGACGCGGGGATTCGGCGTGGTGCTGACGAGACCCCGTTGCGCGAGTTCGACGGCGCGGCGCAGGAACAGGCGATCGATGTCGCGGATCACGATCCTTCGAGCTCGATCTTGAGCCGAGCGATCTCCTCGGAGAACTCGCTGATGTCCTGGAAGTCGCGGTACACCGACGCGAAACGCACATAGGCGACCTGGTCAACCTTCTTCAGCTCCGTCATGACCGTCTCGCCGACGGCACGCGACGGCAGTTCGCGCTCCCCGGTGGCTCGCAGGTCGTGCTGGATGCGGTTCATCATCGTTTCGAGCATCTCCATCGACACAGGTCGCTTCTCCAGTGCGCGGGTGAGCCCGGCGCGCAGCTTGTCCTCGTTGAACGGCTCCCGGGCGCCGTTGCTCTTGACGATCCGGGGCATCACGAGTTCCGCGCTCTCGAAGGTCGTGAAGCGCTCGCTGCAGGTAAGGCATTCGCGGCGCCGCCGCACCTGGTCTCCGCCGGACACCAAGTCGTAGGCGCTGCAGAACGGGCAGTGCATGGTTGGATTGTACTCCCACGACCTTGTGACGCGCCGGGATGCGTGTCGGATAGGGATGTCAAATGGGGACACCCACCCGGCGTCGCCCCTTTGCTCAACCGCGGGCGACGTGCGTTGAACAGACCACAACGGCGACGCCAAGCGTCGCCCCTATGGGGGGGTGTCGGGCAGACTGTTGACGACGCCGAGAGTCTGGGCTAGGGAGGCGGCGGCGTGAGTTTCGATGCCGGGGATCGCCTCCCGGGGGCGGTTCGCCCGCGGCACGATGGCCTGGGTGAAGCCGTGCTTGGCGGCTTCCCGCAGGCGGCCCTCGCCGTTGGGTACGGGCCGCACCTCGCCGGTGAGGCCGAGTTCGCCGAAGACCACCAGGTCCCGCGGCAGAACGCGGCTGCGGAAGCTCGACATGGCGGCGACGATCAGTGCCAGGTCGGCGCCCGTCTCGCCGATGCGTATGCCGCCGACCACGTTGGCGAAGACGTCCTGGTCGGCCAGCGACACGCCGCAGTGACGGTGCAGCACGGCGAGGTGCATGGCCAGGCGCTGGGCGTCGAGGCCGACGGCCACGCGTCGCGGGTAGCCGCCCTGGACCGGGTCCACCAGCGCCTGGATCTCCACCAGGAGCGGCCGCGTGCCCTCCCACGTGACCGTCACGACGCTGCCGGGCGCCATCTCCTTCGGACGCTGCAGGAAGATCGCCGAGGGGTTCGACACCTGCTTCATGCCGGTGTCCGTCATGGCGAAGACACCGAGTTCGTTGACCGCGCCGAAGCGGTTCTTGAGACTGCGCAGGGTCCGATAGCGGCTGCCGGCGGGCGCGTCCAGCATCATGTAGCAGTCGATCATGTGCTCGAGCACCTTGGGACCGGCGAGGTTGCCTTCCTTGGTGACGTGGCCGACCAGGACGACGGCGATGTCCGTCTGCTTGGCAAGCCGCACCAGCTCCGCGGCGGACTCGCGGACCTGGGTGACGCTTCCCGGGAGGCTGTCCGAGGTCGCCGTCTGCATGACCTGGATCGAGTCCACCACCACCAGCGCGGGACGTTCGGCCTGGACGAGTTCGGCGATCCGTGCCACCTGCACTTCGGAAGCAACGGCGAGGTTGCCCGTATCGAGTCCCAGGCGCCGCGCCCGGTCGGCGATCTGCCCGAGAGACTCCTCGCCGCTGATGTAGAGCACACGTGCGCCGGCGGCGGAGCCGTTGCCGAGAACGGTGGACACCTGCAGCAGCAACGTGCTCTTGCCGGCACCGGGGTCGCCGCCGATGAGGACCACGGAGCCTGTCACGAAGCCACCGCCGAGAACCCGGTCGAGTTCGCCGAAGCCGGAGGCAAGGCGCGCGCCCGTCGTCGTTACGATCTCGTCCAACCGGGACGATCGGGGCGCCTCACCCGTATAGCCGACGCCTTGGGAGCGGGTCGTCGGCAGGATGAACTCGCGCAGCGTGTTCCACCGCCCGCAGGCAGCGCACTGGCCCTGCCACTTGCCGTGTTCGGCGCCGCAATCGCCGCAGACGAACGCGACCTTGGCCTTGGCCATCAGTTGGGATCGGGGTCGGGCACGAAACCGGCGGGCGGCATGTAGTCGGCATCGTACCTGTCGTCGTCCTGGTGGTTGTCGAACTTGGTCAGGTTGGGCGTGAACGTGAGCTTGATCGTGCCGATGGGACCGTTGCGCTGCTTGCCGATGATGATCTCGGCGAGACCCTTGTCCTCGGATTCCTGGTTGTAGACCTCGTCGCGGTATATGAAGAGGATCACGTCCGCGTCCTGCTCGATGGCACCGGACTCGCGGAGATCCGACATGTAGGGTCGTTTGTCGTTGCGGCCCTCCACGCTGCGGTTGAGCTGCGAGCAGGCCACCAGGGGGCAGTCCATCTCCTTGGCGATGGCCTTCAATGATCGGGAGATTTCGGAAATCTCGCTGGTGCGGTTGTCCTGTTCCCGGGAAGGGCGCATGAGTTGCAGGTAGTCCACCATGATCAGCTTCAAGCCATTCGCCTCGCGCTTGATGCGTCGCGCCCGGGCGCGGAGATCATTGGGTGTCAGCGCGGCGGTGTCGTCGATGTAGAGCGGCTTGTCCTTCAGTAGGATGCGCGCCGAGTCGAAGTTCTTCCAATCCTTGTCCGCCATGTTTCCCCAGCGCATGGCGGTCTGATCGATTTTGCCGAGGGACGACAGCATCCTCATGACCAACTGATCGGCCGGTTGCTCCATCGAGAAGATCAGTACCGCCCCGGCGTCGCCTTCCGCGTCCATGACCACGTGCTCGGCCATGTTCACCATCAACGCGGTCTTGCCCATGGATGGTCGGGCCGCGATGATGATGAGATCGGATTTCTGAAAGCCTGCGGTCTTGCGGTCGAGATCGGCGAAGCCGGTCGCCAGACCGGTGACGGGGTTCTTCATCCCGGCGAGGGAGTCGATCTTGTCGTAGGCCGCATCGACCAATGGGCCGACGAGTCGAGGTCCCGATTCCTTGATGCGGTCTTCGCCGATCTCGAACACCATCTGTTCGGCCACGTCCAGCACGTCGGTGCTCGCCCGGCCCTCCGGCAGGAACGCCGTTTCGGAAATCTCGTTGGCGACCCGGATGAGCTGCCGCAGGATGGAGCGGTCCTTGACGATCTCCGCGTAGCTCGCAATGTTCGACGTGCCCACGGTGCGGTCGACGAGTTCCGCGAGATAGGCGTTGCCGCCGGCACGGTCGAGGATCGCCCGGGACGACATCGCGCCGGACACGGTTACCACGTCGAGGGGTTTGTTGTCGTTGGCGAGTGTCGACATCACCTCGAAGATGATGCGGTGCTGCGGGAAGTAGAAGTCGGACGCGGTCACCTTGTCGGCGATCCGGTCCCAGGCCTGCTCGTCGAGCATGACTCCCCCGAGAAGGGACTGCTCGGCTTCATTGGAGTGCGGCGGTGTCTTCAGGCGGTCCGAGGGGGCCGGGACGGGAGCGGGTTCAGCCATCTTCTTCGGGGACTAGTCGTGGTGTGCGGTCGAGCAAAAGAGAGTCCGCCCGCCGTGCCGGGTCGTCAAGGCGACGAATGCTTGGAAATGCCGTGAATCCCTCGTTCAGTTTCCTGTGGAGGAAATGCGTTAGCTGGGGATAGGTGCACTTCCTGGGCATTCGTTCCTGTGGAAAAGCTGTCCGCGCCGAAGCTACGGGCAGCTGCGTCTACTCGGCGACGACCTCGACTTCGATGGACTGGGTGACGTCGGCGTGGAACTGCACATCCACCTCGTACTCCCCCACGTCCCGGATCACGCCATCCGGCATGCGAATTTCGCTCTTCGCCACCGGCAGCACGGCGTCGGTCAGCGCGCGGGCGATCTCCTGGGGACCGACGGAGCCGTATAGACGGCCCTCTTCGCTGGCCCGGGCGACGATGGTGACGCGTTGGCCGACGAGCTTCCCGGCCCGGTCTCCGGCTTCGGTCAGCTTGGCGTTGGCGGCGTGTTCGAGTTCCGCACGACGGTCTTCGAACACCTTGCGGTTGTCCGTCGTGGCGCGAACCGCCTTGCCGGTCGGGATCAGGTAGTTGCGCGCGAAGCCGTTCTTGACCGAAACCTCTTGGCCGAGGTCGCCGACGTTGGTCACGCGTTCGAGAAGAATGACGTGCATCGGCCGCTACTTGTGCTGATCGGTGTAGGGCAGGAGCGCCAGGTACCGGGCCCGCTTCACGGCGGTGGCCAGTTGGCGCTGGTACTTGGCGCTGGTGCCGGTGATCCGGCTGGGGACGATCTTGCCCGTCTCGGTGATGTATTGCTTCAAGAGATCGAGATCCTTGTAGTCGATCTCCTTGATGCCCTCCGCCGTGAACCGGCAGTAGCGCTTGCGTCCGAATCGGCGTGCCATTAGTCGGTCTCCACGGTTTCGGCGGGTTCCGGCTCGGCCTCGGCCTCATCTGCCGTGCTCACTTCGCTCTCGCGCTCGCGGCGCGCGACCCGGGCGCGGACCTCCTCGTCCCTGCGGCGCTCGCGCTCGCGGTCCTTCTCCTGTTCCCGCAGTTCCTCTTCGTAGATCTTCGACGTGCCGGTGTCGGCCTGCTGCCGGTGGATGACGAGGTTGCGCAGCACCGCGTCGTTGAACCGGAAGGCGCTCTCCAGTTCGGCCAAGGTCTCTTTCTCGACCTCGATGTTCATCAACACGTAGTGGGCCTTGTGGATCTTCGCAACGGGATACGCGAGTTGGCGCCGGCCCCAGTCCTCCACCCGGTGGACCTGGCCGTTGCCGCGCGCGATCAACGCGCGATAGCGTTCGATCATGCCGGGCACCTGATCGGAATGATCACGGTGCACCATGATCACGACTTCGTAATGTCGCATGCTGACTCTCCTTTCGGTCTTGGCCTCCGCGGCACCTTGTCGGCAGGCGTGAGGCAAGGAGTCGATTTACGTGAGCGCCGTTCAACCGACGCGGAAGCGGATTGTAGCACCGTCTGGCGGCGGTGCGCCGTCAACCCTCCGTGTTCGGAAAGTTCGGAAACGCCGACGCCAGGATGCGGGTGCGCTCGTTCAGAACCCCGTAGAATCCTCGGGTTTCCGCGTCGTGGTGATCCCTCCACAAGGTCGCGGGAACGGCCGAGTCGTTGGCCAACGGTGCGCGGTGCCGGTGGCCGTAGTAGATCTGTACCGTCTTGCGTTCCACCGCGGTCGGCCGTGTCGTGGCCGTGTGCAGCACCGCGGCGTTGCACAGCGCGCAGGTTCCCGCAGGGCCGTGTAGGTGGTAAACGCCGCGTCGCAACTGCGAGGCGCTGTCGGTCAGGATCGGTTCGTCGATGGCCTCGGGGGACAGCGAGAAGCAGTGCGTGGTTTCGTCGACGTCGCTCAGGTAGACCATGAGCTGCACGTAGTCCAGGCGCAGCGGATGGTCGGGCCAGTGGGCCCGGTCGCGGTGCCACTGCTGGTGCGGTTCGCCCTCGTAGGCCGGCATTCGGCGCAGGCCGATCTCGCCGAAACACACCGGGCCGCCCATCAACGTCTCGATCACCGCCAACAGTCGAGGGTGGCGGATCAGACCGTCGAAAGCCGGGGTGGTGATCAAGGCGTCGTAGTTGGCCTCCTGGTGATGGCCGTAGGGATGCCAGAAATACGGATAGTCCCGCCGGTCGGCTTCGAACAAGCCCCTGAAGTGCTCTACCTCCGAGGCATCGAGCACTTGGCCGAGATCAACGAACCCCTGGCGGGCGATTGTGTCGCGAACGTCCATCAACCCGAGCCGCTCGGCAGAGCGCGTTGACGGCGCGCCTCGAACAAAAGCACGCCGAGTGCCACCGACACGTTGAGGCTCTGCGTGGCGCCGGCCATGGGAATGCGTACGAGGTGGTCGCAACGCTCCCGGGTGAGGCGACGCAATCCCCTGGATTCACCGCCGACCATGATCGCGCAAGCTCCCCGGTAGTCGACCTCGGTGTGCGCGACGCCGGCGTCGTCACTGATCCCGCCGGTCAACCAGGTGCCCTGATCGCGGAGCCACTGCAACCGCCGGGCAAGGTTCGCCACCTCGACGATGAACAGGCGCTCCATGGCCCCGCTCGCGGCCTTCGCGGCCGTACTCGACAGTGGCGCAGAGCCGCGTCTCGGCAGCAGGACCGCGGCGGCACCGGCCGCCTCGGCCGTGCGCAGGCAGGCGCCCAGATTGCGCGGGTCCTCGATGCCGTCGAGCACGACGACCAGCGGTTCCTCGAACGACGGCCAGCGCATCTCCAATTCACGTTCCGAAGCGGGGGCGAAGGCGTGGCGTTCGGCGGCGATTCCCTGGTGGTTCACCGTTCCCGCGTCGGTCGACGTGCCGCCCGAGGGTTGCGCCGCGCGTTGCACCTGCCGGTCGAGCGCGCGCTTGGGTGCCCGTTCCACCCGAATACCCGCGTCCCGCGCCGCCCGCACCAGCGCTTCCACTTCCCGGCTGCGCCGGCCTTCGGCGACGAGCAGCCGCCGAACCTGGTCGGGCGTATCGAGCAGGGCGCGTACGCCATGGAGGCCGAACACCCAATCGACGTCGGGATGGTGCGGGTCCGCCTGTTGCGGGGTCCGGTTCATCGTTGTCTACGGCGCCTCCGGCCGCCGTGCCGCGTTCCGCCGGCGAGTGTCAGGTCGATGCGCCCGGTGACCACCGAGACCTCTTCGAGCACCACGTCGAGACGGTCGGCCAGGGCGAACCGTGTCCCGGAGCGTTCCGCCACGAGAGACATCGACTCCGGCACGTAGTGGTAGTAGTCCCGGCCGAGCTTGGAGATGTGCACGAGTCCCTGGACGTGCAAGCCATCGATCTCGACGAACAACCCGAACTCCACCACCGCGGCGACCGTGCCGGAGAAGGTCTCACCGACATGGCGTTCGGCCAGCACGCACTTCAGCCAGGCGTCCACGGCGCGCTCCACGTCCTCGGCACGGCGCTCGGTCATGGAGATGTGCGCCGACGCGGCGTCGAGTTCGTCGAGGGAAACTTCGTCGCCCTTGATCATGCGGTGCACCAGGAGGTCGGCGTAACGCCGGATCGGCGAGGTGAAGTGCGCATAGGAGGGCAGCGCGAGGCCGAAGTGACCGAGCCGGCGCGGCTCGTAGCGCGCTTGCGACAGAGACCGCAGCACCAAGGCTTCCCAGATCCACGCCGGCCACGACGA
This sequence comes from Pseudomonadales bacterium, assembly GCA_021295875.1. Classification (GTDB taxonomy): domain Bacteria; phylum Pseudomonadota; class Gammaproteobacteria; order Pseudomonadales; family Azotimanducaceae; genus VXYL01. The sequence continues at coordinate 2,125 of JAGWBN010000007.1, read as the reverse complement.
TTTGGCCTGCGCCCGCCGGACGACCTCGGCCAACTGGGCGGGTTCGACGACGCCGCTCGGCAGGCTCTGGCCGACCAGCCGGAGAGCCGTGGCGAGCGCGTCGCGCTTGTCCGCGGGCGGCGGTTCGTGAACGCGGTATACCGGCGGGACGGGACGTCCGCCTGATTTGCGTCTCTCCAGATGCTCTGCGGCGGCGACGTTGGCGGCGATCATCGCTTCCTCGACGAGCCGGTGCGCATCGTTGCGGACCACGGGTTGTACCCCCGTGGGCATCCCCTTGCGGAGAACGACCACCAGTTCCGGTGTGTCGAGGTCCAGCGCCCCGCGTTCGTCCCGCCGCTCCCGCAGTGCGCCGTAGACGTCGTGGAGCGCCCGCAACGAAGTCGCGACGGCACGGTCGACTTCGAGCTTGCCGCCATCGAGGAACTCGCCGACCTGGGTGTAGGTGAGCCGCGCGTGGGAGCGGATGACGGCCTCGTGGAACTGGTGGGCGGACACCTGACCGCGGCGCGACACGCGCATGTCGCAGACGACCGCCAGGCGATCCTGTTTCGGCACCAGCGAGCAGATGCCGTTGGACAACGCCTCGGGCAACATCGGGATGACGCGGTCCGGCAGATAGAGGCTGTTGCCGCGCTCGCGGGCCTCCCGGTCCAACGCCGAACCGGCTTTGACGTAGTGCGCCACGTCGGCGATCGCCACCACCACGCGCCACCCGCCCCCGCGCCGAGGTTCGGCGTAGACCGCGTCGTCGAAGTCGCGGGCATCGGCACCGTCGATGGTCACCAACGGCAACTTGCGCAGATCCTGGCGCGATTGGGCTGCATCCGCCGGAACCGAACGCGCCACCTCGAGCTTCTCTGGATCGAAGGGCCAGGTCTGCGGAATCCGATGCGCTGCCAGCATCGCCTCCGCCGCGCGGGCGGCTTCGCCCCCGGCCTCGACGAGGCGCTTGACCCGTCCCCGCCAGCCGTCGGCCGATATGCCGACCACCTCCACTTCGACGATTGCGCCCAAGGGCGCCTGTGGCTTGGCGACCAGATCGATCCGCTCGTCGAAATCCGGACCGATGGGTTCGACGAACCAGGACCGCCCATGACCGGCCACTCGGCCGATCACGTCGAATGGCACTTTCGGCCCGGCCTCCGACTCGGGCGGCTCTGGCGCGAGGCGATAGCGACCCTTTCGGGACACGTCGACGTCCCCGCTGGCAACGAGACCTTCGAGCGCCTGCCGCAGGTTCCGGGACTCCGGTCCTCGCCTCAGCTCCAAGTGATCGGTCAACTCGGACCAACTCGCGTCGCCGACAGCGGCCAGCGCATCGCGCACGACGCGGGGCGAGATCCGGGATGTCGGCCCGGTCGGCCGACGCCTGGGTCGCGACCCGGTGTTCCCGGACGTGGTGGGATGTTTGGTCAAGACAAACCTACCCTACGTTCTGCTCGTCGGAACCAACCCCTTGCTTGAGGCGGCGCAGTTTCCTCTCGCGCATCAGCAGGAATAGGGGTAGACCGAGTGAGACGCCCACTACGCACGTGCCGGCAACGGGCATCCATACACCGGAGATCGACAACCGTCGGCCTTCGCGAAGAATGAAATAGATGAGCACAACGGCCGCCACCAGGACATCGGCCCAGGCCAACAGAGACATGCGCGAACCTGCGATCTCGCCGAGCATGGCCGCGACATTGAACCCCCCGTTCTCCACCCCCCACGCGACCAGCGCGCCGTAAGGCAGTGCCGTTCCGAGTACACACATCAATACATAGAACCGGAGGTCGTCGAGGGCAAGCGGCTTTGCCGTGTTGAACCATCGCGTGGTGTGGAGTTCCGGTGCCCGGTCGGTGGCGTTGCTCGGGGAAGACATTGCCCCTCCTTGGCTGTTCCGAGTGCCGCCATTATCCGCTGTTGGACTCCACTCCGCCTCAGACCGATGAGGCATGCCGTACAGGGCGAGGCTTGTCCTTGCCCACGCCGACTTAAGGCTCACTTTGCGTTGGAATCGCACTGTGCGGCCCGGTGTTCAACCGACCACGGGTTGTAGTAGAGTCGCGCGCCTCAAGCCGAGGTGGTGAAATCGGTAGACACGCTGGCTTCAGGTGCCAGTGGGGGCAACCCCGTGGAG
>JAGWBN010000160.1 GCA_021295875.1 Pseudomonadales bacterium | reverse complement strand
GTGAAGGTGGCTGCTCGCCTCCTCGACGAGTTCGTCGATGAGTTCAAGCCCGTTGTCCCGTAGCGCATCGATTATCTCGGTGCGCTTCGCATCCGCGACCACGTCGACCGCGATGGTGTCGGTCTGCCCCGCGACCCGGCAGCGCGCATGGCGCTCGATGGATTGCTCGTCCGCCCGGGCATCCAGCGCCAGCAGAAACACCTGCCGTTCGTCGATTGGGTCGGACCTCCATCGCGATACACGGCTTGCGATGATGGTCGGACCGCCGGTATGGAAGGCCGCTTCGCGGGGTCCGGCGACCGCCTCTCCGGCGAGTGTGCGGACGCCCCGGCGCAGCGTGAAGCTGCACCGCTCGTCGCCCGGAACCTCGTATTCGAAGTCGTAGACCCAGTGGCGCTCGTCGACCCAGCGGCCGGTGCCGGGTATCGCACATTTCACGGTGAAAGGATCCGATCGATCAGGGTCGCCGAGGATGACCATGGGTTCGGAGAAGCGCGCCGCCACCTGCCGGACGTCCTTGTTGAAGCCGGTGGGCGTGAACGATTCGATCTTGGCTTCGGCCATGGCGAAGCAGGCGCTCAGCGCCGCTGCACCACAGAACGGGACGGCGGAGAGACATTGATTCATACCGGCCTTCTCCATTGGCAGATGTGCCTCGAGCGCGGCCGATACTCGAAGGTTGGGTGATCCTACCGCTCGCCTGCACGGCCTGACAATCCCGTGACACAAGATGCCGATGAAATGGCTATGGTGAGGCAATGCTGGATGAACTGGGCATCGTCGGCATCTCCTGGCGCCAGGTCGGCAGCGAGGCCTTGGCTGGCTACTCGTTGCCCGCGGAGACACGCGATGCGCGTCTGGCCTCGTTCGCGCGCTCCCAGGGACTGGCTGAAGTGGCCTACCTGGAGACGTGCAACCGCGTGGAGGTGGTGTTCGCGGACACGGCCGGGGCACCGGCGAGCGACCACCGGGTGGCCGCCTTCGAACTGTTGACGGGATCGGCGCCCAAGCCGGGAGAGGCCGAGCGGACGCTGCGGGCCTGGCGGGGCGAAGGTGCCTGCGAGCACCTCTTCCTAGTCGCGGCCGGCCTCGACTCGGCGGCGGTGGGCGAGGTCGAGATCGCGGGCCAGGTGCGCCTCGCCCACGACCGGGCGCGGGCATCGGGGCTGTGTGGCGCTCGTCTCACGTTGCTGTTCGAGGAGGCGGGGCGCATCGCGGCCGCCGTGCGCAGCGCGACGGGCCTCGGCGAGGGTTCCGTGTCGCTGGCGGAGGTGGCGGTGGGACACCTTCGTCGAAGACTCGTCCGAACACCGGGGGCTGTCGCCTTGATCGGTGTCTCCGCGATGACCGAGCGTGCGGCGCTGTCACTGGCCAAGGAAGACGTGCCCTTGATTGCGGTGAATCGGACCGAGGACAAGGCGCGTGAGCTGGCCGAGCGGTTCGCTGGCCGCCACTCGTCCTTGACTGCCTTTTGCCTCGCTCCGCCGCCGGTGGAGGCGCTGCTGTGTGCGACCGGCTCGGCCGAACCGGTCCTCGATGCCGAGGTCTTGGCCCGCGTCACCGCAGCCGCGAAATCCGGCGAACCGCCGCTCGCCATCGACATGGCGGTACCCGCCGACATCGACGCCGAGGCGTGCTCGAGGCTCGGTGTGCTGCGCATCGGCATGGACGCAATCGTGCACGAGGCCGAGGCCAACCGGAGCGCCCGCCTGCTCGCGGCGGCAGATGCCCGGGCGCAGGTGGACGAGGCCCTGCCCCGGCTGCGCGACAAGGTCGTCGATCGGATCTACGGTCCCATGTTCGGCGCCTTGCAGCAGCACTACCAGGAGACGGCGAGCGCGGGAGTCGAACGCCTGCTCAAGATGTTGGGCGGCGACGTCGACACCGAGGTGGATCCCGAGGCGGACCCCGAGGCGGTCCGGGAGGCGGTCCGGGAGGTGATAGAAGCCTGGGCGCGGTCCCTGGCCCGGCGCATGGCGCATCTTCCGACCGTTGGCCTCAAGGGGCTCTTGCGCTACGGTCCCGAAGGCTCGCTGGACGCGTTCCTGCGCGGGCTCGATCCGGAACGCCGGAATCTGCTTCGCGGTGTCGTGGACGGCGGGCGTCGGAGGGATCGGGATGATCGGGGGAGCCGGTGATGATACTGAAGCGTGATCCGACCAAGGCACTCCAGGTGGGGTTCCTGGCGATGCTCGTTGTCGCCACCGCGCAGGTGGCGTGGTGGATCGCGGACCAACGATGGCTGGCCTGGGATGAACAGGATCGCGTTGTCGAGCTCTTCGAGGCCGACGCCAAGGCGGTGACCGCGTTGCTGGGTGACGGTGCCGTCCCGGGGCGTGCCGGCTGGGCCCGGGTTGCCGACGATCTCCCGCACCTGGTCCTCGACCCCGTCGCCGGCACCGCATCGGTCCGCCCCGAGGCCGTTGACCGGCTGGCCGATGAAGTCGCGTCCCGGATCAACCGCTACGCCTGGGAGGGAGGCTTCTTCCTCCTGGTTCTGATCGTCGGCATGTCGGTGCTCACCCGGGCCATTCGCCACGACGCCCAGTTGCGCCGCCGGCAGCAGAACTTCATCGCCGCCGTATCCCACGAATTCAAGAGCCCGCTGGCCAGCATGCGGCTGTCGGCGGAGACGCTCGCCGCACGCGGCGGCGACGAGGACAGCCGCCGCTTGGGACGGCGTTTGGTGGAGGATGGCGATCGCCTGCTGCGCCTCGTCGACAACCTGCTCGACACCGCGCGCGTCGACGATGGCCGCATTGGTCTGCGCCGCGAGAACGTGCCGCTCCGGGCCGTCGTCGAGGCCGCCCGGGCCGAACACTCGGTGCAGGCGGGAAGCCGTGGGATCGACATCCGCGTGGACGTGCCCGATGTCGACCTCGACGCCGATCCGCTGGCCATCGAGAGCGTGCTCCGCAACCTTCTCGACAATGCGGTCAAGGCCTGCATCGTGGGAGAAGGTCGGGAGATCAGCATCGAGGCGCGAGTGGAAGGTTCCACGGTGACCATCGTCGTCGCCGACGACGGTGCGGGCTTCCCACCCCGGGAGGCAGGCCTGATCTTCGACAAGTTCTACCGCTCGGGAGAGGCGGCGGAGACCCCCATGCCGGGCACCGGGCTCGGACTCTACGTGGTTCGCCGACTCGCCGAACTGTCGGATGCGCGGGTGGAGGCGAGGAGCGAGGGACCCGGGCGGGGCGCACGGCTGACCGTCACCTGGCCGGCCGCCTGACGAAAATGGGTGCCGAAGACCGTCCCGCGAGGATTCTCGTCGTCGACGACGAAGTCCACCTCGCCGCCGGCATCCGCGAGAACCTGCTGGCGGAGGGTTACGTGGCCCAAACCGCCGCCGACGGCGTCGAGGGTCTGCGCGCGGCCCGCGCCGAGTCCTTCGACCTGATCGTGCTCGATGTCGCGATGCCGGAGATGGACGGACTCGAACTCTGCCGGGCGTTGCGCGAAAGCGGCGTCGAGACGCCGGTGCTGTTCCTCACGGTTCGCGGTGCCCCGGAGGACCGCATCCGCGGACTCGAGGCCGGCGGCGACGACTATCTGGTCAAGCCCTTCCATCGCCAGGAACTGCTGCTCAGGATCGCGGCGATCCTGCGCCGGACGAGGTGGTACCACGACAGCACCGCGAGGCTGCGCTTCGGCGGCAACACGGTGGATTTCCACACCTACCGCGCCCAGGCCTGGGACGGCAGAGAGCACGTCCTGACCCACAAGGAGGCGATGATTCTGAAGCTCCTGGCGGAACGCTCCGACGGTGTCGTCGGTCGCGAAGACATCCTCGACAAGGTCTGGGGCTACGAGGTGTTTCCGTCCACGCGCACCATCGACAACTTCATCGTCCGCCTGCGTCGGCGATTCGAACGCAACCCGGAAGCGCCCACCCACCTGCACACCATTCGCGGTGTCGGCTACCGGTTCACCCGCGAACCCGAGACCCTGGTGGCCAACTCGTGAACCTGCTCCTCGAAGCCATTCGCGGTGAGCCGGTTGCACGGCGCCCGCTGTGGATCATGCGCCAGGCCGGGCGCTGCCTGCCGGAGTACCGGGCACTGCGCCAGTCCCACTCGTTCAAGGCCTTGTCCGGTACGCCCGAACTGGCGGCCGAAGTGAGCCTGTTGCCGTTCAAGCGCTTCCCCTTCGATGCCGCCATCGTGTTCGCGGACATCATGAGTCCGCTGCCGGCATTGGGGGTCGATTTCGATTTCGCGCCGGGCCCGGTGGTGGCCGATCCCATCCGCGACCCGTCTGGCGTGGATCGGCTCCGCTCCCCGGACCCTGGCGAAATGGCCCCGGAGGTGATTGAGACGGTTCGGGCGGTGCGCGGCGCGGTACCGGCGGAGGTGGCGGTGTTGGGCTTCTGCGGCGCGCCGTGGACCCTGGCGGCGTACCTGGTGGAGGGCCGGGGGGTCAAGGACTTCCCCACGCTGCGCGCCTTCGCGGCAGCCGAACCCGACCTCCTCGACGCGCTTCTCGCGAAACTGTCGGACGCGATGGCCGCCTACCTGATCGCCCAGGCGCGTGCGGGTGCCGATGCCGTGCAGGTGTTCGACTCCTGGGCGGGACTGCTGTCGCTGGCCGACTGGCAACGGTTGATCCGTCCCCACCTGGAGTCGATGC
>JAGWBN010000159.1:3235-7876 GCA_021295875.1 Pseudomonadales bacterium | reverse complement strand
GATGACGCGGCCGGTGTTCTCTACATCCGCTTCGCATCGCTCCAACCCTCGGCGGCCGTTGCGCACGCGCTCGGCAACTACGCCAGGCCCCAGGTCCTGCAGGCGGTATTCCGCGCCTGGGCACACGTGGATCTGGAAGCGGCCGTCGCCCGGGCGGCCAATCTCTCGACGGTCATGAGGCAGGACGCGGCCCGGGTCATTCTCGATCTCGACCTGACGCCTTCGGAGCGCGCGTCGATTGCCGAACGCCTTGCCATGCGACCGAACTTCGTAGAGGTCGAACAAGCGGTCCCGCCTCCCGCCGCCGAACCCCATGATCTGGCGTTGGCTCGAATCGCGGCCATCGACGACGTCGCGGCGCGCCATCGGGAGATTGTTTCCGTGGCGGCGGCCTGGGCGGCCGAGGACGCCGTCGGCGCGTTGGCGGCGATCCTCGAGTGGAGCGGCGACAAGGACCTCAAGGGCTTGTGGCTGAGCCGGGTCATGGACGCTTGGTCCGAGGCCGACCCGCGCGCGGCGGTGGACTGGCTGCTGACCCGCGAGCCTGCGGACGTGGCGGAACTGACGGGACCTGCCTTCGGCGCCCTTGCGATGGTGGACCTGGCGGAGGCCCAGGCGCTGGTCGCGGCGTTGCCGGAAGGTACGGCCAGGTTCGAGGCCCAGCTTAGCGTGTTCGCCGTCGTGCTTGACGAACACCACTTGGACCGCGCCGTTACGGCGTTTGGAGAACTGGACTCGCGTACCCAGCAGCGTGTCGCACTAAGACTTGGCAACCGTCTGGCAGGCGAGAACTCGGAAGCGGCCCTCGCGTGGGCGATGGCGTTGGACGAGCCGGTTCGGGCGAACACCCTTTCGTTTCTGGTCGGCAGCATCCAGAAAATAGACGCCCCGTTGGCGAAGCGGCTTGTCGAGGGGATCGACGACACCGCGACGCGGATCCACGCTGCCGAGGGCCTGTTTCATCAGGGGCTGCATCAAGAAGCGGAGCCGTCGGAAACGTTGCGCTGGGTCGCGACGCTCGGCACGGAAGCGGAAACCGCTTCCTTGGTGGCACGGGTATTCGTCGTCTGGTCTGCAAGAGATGGACCGGCCGCGACGACAGCCGTCATGGCGTATCCGCCCGGCGCGGCGCGCGACCGGCTGCTCCTGGCCATGATGTCGTATCGGATGCGGATATTCGACACGGAGGCCGCCGAAACTCTGCTTGACGCGATCGACTCCCCGACCGAGAAATCCGCAGCGGCAGCCCGGCTCCGCGCCCTTCGAGCCGACGAAGACCAGGACGCACCCTAAACCTAAACGGTCAGCGCTCCACCTCGCCTTCGTCACAACGCGCTTCAGCCACCACCTCCGCCATGCCGTCCCATTCGCTCCAGTGGTCGCACATCGCATCGACGGCGATCCGCCAAGGGTCGTAGTCCTCGGGATAGTCGAGGAATTCGCCGTCCCAGCCCCGGTCCGGGTGGTCGCTGTCGCCCAAGACCGTCGCTCCGCCGGGTCGTTCGTGGCGTAGCCGGAAGTAGACGTTCATGCGGGGGTCCGCCCCGGCGTTGACGCTGCCACCGTGGGGACAGGCGTGCAGGGCGATCACGGCGTCGCCCTCGTCGAGCAGGATCGGCGTCGGCGTCGGCCAGGCAACCCCGTCGATCACCTCCGCATCGGCGCTGAACTTCTCGCGCACAGGTTGCGGCATGGGAGTCAGCGCGACGCTGCCGTCCTGGCGCTGTGCCAGGCGTGGCCAGCCGGGGCCCTCGGGGCCGACATTCCCGCCGGCGTCGCGTTGCATGCGGAAGAACGCCTCGACTTCCTCGTGGGCACCTTTGAGGAGGCAGAGGTTGCCGCGCCCGAATTCGGTCTGATCGTTTAGTGCGACGCCCACGAAAGCGGTGAAGCTACCGAGCGCCAGCGTGCAGTCCGGATCCTGGAAGAACGGTGTCTTGTTGGCCCCCATCTCGGTGGCGTCGCCCCTGCCGAAGTGGGGCGTTCGCGGTGCCTCCCAGGAGTCCACTTCGTCTGGGGACTTTGGCAGGTCGGGCGAGTACCACATGCCGTCGACGTGGGGTTGCCAGCCGTAGTTCGGCATCTTCGTTTCCGGCTGGGGATGGAGGATCGCCGCAAAGGCGCTTCGGGGCGGATCGTAGGGCCCCATGGTGTTGCGCATGATCTCGCCCAATCGGCTCTTGTTGACGAGGTCGGGAAGGGGACTGTCGGCGGCGAGATCGTGGTAGGGCCGGCGCACGCCTTGCCTCGCGGCATGCAGGTTGACGGCGCGGCGCGCGCGGTAGGTCAGTTCCTGCGGCACGGCCTCGCGGATGACGATGAAACCGTCCTCGAAGAAGCGTCGTTTCTCGTCGAGGGTGAGTTCCGTGGCGGACATGACTTGCCAAGCCTCCCCACTTCGCAATAATCGCCCGACTATCCATGCTAGCAGAGGGGGGATGGACGAGATGGCGCGTTTCCACCAATTCACCATGGACACCATCACGGGCGAACCGCTCGGGTTCGAGAAGTACAAGGGCGCGGCGTGTCTGGTGGTGAACTTGGCCAGTCAATGAGGGATGACACCCCAGTACGCAGGTCTGCGTACCCTCGAGGAAGGTGGCGCCGTCAAGGTGCTCGGATTCCCCTGCAACCAGTTCGGCCGGCAGGAGCCTGGCACCAACGACGAAATACTCAAGTTCGCGCGCGACAGGTACGACGCCAACTTCCAGATTTTCACCAAGGTCGAGGTCAACGGGCCGGGTGCCTGCGAGCTGTACGAGTTCCTGAAGTCGGAGCAGCCCCGAGGCGACGGCAACGGCGACGTCGCCTGGAATTTCACCAAGTTCCTGGTCGATGGTGACGGCCGCGTGGTCGCGCGCTACGAGCCGAGAGTGACACCCGCGCAGATCGCGGACGACCTCGCCAACCACCTGTAGAACCCAAGGGAGGCGTTCATGCCTGCGCTGGAAGGACTGCGCATCCTCGACATGACGCAGTACGAGGCGGGCACGTCGTGCACCCAGGCGCTTGCCTGGCTCGGCGCGGACGTGGTCAAGATCGAGCGGCCGGAACGGGGCGATCCCGGTCGCGGTCCCGGCGGCAGCGCCGAGTATTTCGTCGTGTGGAACTCCAACAAACGCAGCGTCGCCATCGACCTCGCGCAGCCGAAAGGCAGGCAGCTGCTGCTCGACATGCTGCCGAACTACGACGTCTTCGTGGAGAACTACGGTCCGGGCGTCGTCGAGAAACTCGACATCGGCTACGACGCCATGCGCGCCGTCAAGCCCGACATCATCTACGCGCGCATCAAGGGCTTCGGCACGACCGGCCCGTGGTCGGACTACAAGTGCTACGACATGGTGGCCCAGTCCGCGGCCGGCGCGTTCTCGATCACCGGCGAGCCCGACGGCCCGCCCATGCGGCCCGGACCCACCACCGGCGACGCCGGCACCGGCGTGCAGATGGCGCTGGCCATCGCCGCCGCGTACGTGCAGAAGCTTAATACCGGCAAGGGCCAGCTCATCGAGCTCTCCATGCAGGAAGCCATGACCTACTACCTGCGCACCGCCACCTCCGGCGGCAACTACGGCGAACGCGCCGCCCGGCGGTCCGGCAACGGCGGCTCGCCCACCATGTCGCTGTATCCGTGCAAAGGCGACGGCCCCAACGACTACGTCTACATCATGGCCGTGACCGCGCGCATGTGGGAGGCGCTTTGCCGCGCCATCGACCGGGAAGACCTGCTCACCGACCCGCGCTACACCGATCCCCGGGAGCGTCACCGGCGGCGTGCCGAGATCAGGGCGGAAATCGAGAAGTGGACCCGCTCGCGCGACAAGTACGACGCCATGCGCCACCTCGCCGAAGGCGGCGTGCCGGCCAGCGCGGTGCTGGACACCAGCGATCTCTACCGCATTCCGCACCTCGTCGAGCGGGGCTTCGTGCACGAGGTGGACCATCCCGAAGCGGGCACCGTCAAGCTGCTCGGCTGGCCGGCGCGGATGTCCGAAAGCAAGGTGCCCATCCAGGCCGCGCCCCTCCTCGGCGAACACACGCGCGAGGTGGTGGCGGCGGATCTCGGGTTAGACGGCGCCCAGGTCGACGCCCTCGTCGACGCCCGCATCATCGGCACAGGGAACTGATCATGGCGGAGCTGGAAGGACTCCAAGGACTCCGAGGACTCCGTGGACTCCAAGGACTCCGTGGAAGGGTGGCGCTCGTCACGGGCGCGGGAAGGCTGCGGGGAATCGGCCGCGCGGCGGCAGTGGCCCTGGCACGCCTCGGCGCCGACGTCGCCATCAGCGGCACGGGCCGTGACCCCGCGACGTTTCCGGAGGACGAGAAGGCCATCGGCTGGCGCGACGTGGACAGCGTCGCGGAGCAGATCCGGGGCTGTGGTCGGCGGGCGTTGCCGCTGGTGTTCGACGTGGCCGACCGGGACCAGGTGAACGCCGCCGTGGACCGGATCATCGCCGAACTGGGTCGCGTCGACATTCTCATCAACAACGCCGCCATCGCCCGGGGCGAGGACCGCACCCCTGTCGAGACCCTGGATCCGGACCTCTTCCAACGCGTCGTCGATGTCAAGGTCCGCGGTACGTTCCTGTGCACCCAGGCGGTCATCCGGCACATCTACCGCCAGGACGAGGGCGGCAAGAT
>JAGWBN010000159.1:2539-3181 GCA_021295875.1 Pseudomonadales bacterium | reverse complement strand
GGCATGACCCAGTCCATGGCCCGGGAGTTCGGACCGCGCGGCGTCAACGTCAACTGCGTCTGTCCCGGCGCGGTGGATACGTCGCGGATGGACGACGTGCGTCCCGATGATCGACCCGAGCGCAAACGGCCCGGGGATCCCGTCAACCGCTGGGGCAGCGACGACGAGGTCGGCGAGTTCGTCGCCTACCTCTGCACCGAGGCGGCATCGTGGATCCATGGCCAGTCGATCAACCAGGACGGCGGCGCGGTGATGGAACATTGATCGCCTACACGCCATCACAGACGCCCCGTCACAGCAACAACCCAATGGGGCCTATCGAGCCGTGAGACTCGGCATCTGCATGTTCGCCACCGACTACGCCATCCGCGTCGACGACCTGGCCCGGGAAGTGGAAGCGAGGGGCTTCGAGTCCCTGTTCGTCCCGGAACACACCCATATCCCCACCAGCCGCCGCAGCCCCTGGCCGGGCGGGCCGGACCTCCCCAGGGCGTACTGGCATACGCTGGATCCCTTCGTGGCCCTGACGGCGGCGGCGGCGGCGACGACGAACCTGCGCGTCGGCACCGGCATCTGCCTGCTGCCGGAACACGACCCCATCGTCACGGCCAAGGCGATCGCCAGCCTCGACCTGCTGTCCAA
>JAGWBN010000159.1:0-2466 GCA_021295875.1 Pseudomonadales bacterium | reverse complement strand
GAGCGGGCCAAGGTGATGAAGACCCTCTGGACCGAAGAGGAACCCGAGTTCCACGGTGAATTCACCGACTTCGACCCGGTGTGGTCGTACCCGAAACCCGTGCAGAAGCCGAACCCGCCGATACTCGTCGGCGGCGAGTCGATCCACACGCTGCGCCGCGTGGTCGACTACGGCGACGGCTGGCTGCCCCGCGCCCGGGGTGGTTTCGATCCCCACGAAGGCGTCAGTCGTTTGCGCGCCGTCGCCGACGCCCACGAACGCGACATGGCCACCTTGACCATCAACGTGTTCGGCGCGCCGGCCGATGCCGCCGTGCTCGACCTCTACCGCGAAGCCGGCATCGATCGCGCCATCCTGTCGGTGCCGTCCGAGGGCGCAGACGGGGTGCTGCCCCTGCTCGACAGCCACGCGAAGCATCTCCCGTAGCGGACGTCCTTGTGGCGTCCCGTGCCGATCCAACCCCAAGAGGAGCAAGCGTGAACGGTCCATACACCGGCTTGAAGGTCGTCGAACTCGGTCGCTTCATCGCCGCCCCGTACTGCGGCCAACTGCTTGCCGACGGCGGCGCCGACGTCATCAAGGTCGAACCGCTGGTGGGCGACGACGCGAGGCGCAACGGCACGCGGTTCTCGCCCACCGAGGCGCGCCAATACCTCAACAAGAACCGCGGCAAGCGCAGCATCGCTCTACAGCTTTCGGACCCGCGCATCGTCGAGGTCGTGCAGAACCTGCTGCGCGAGGCCGACGTCACCATCGTCAACTTCCGGCCCGGACAGGGCGAAAAACTGGGTCTCGACTACGCGACGGTGTCGCGAACGAACCCCCGCATCGTCTACGCCCAGAACACCGCCTTCGGTCCTCGGGGCCCTCTCGCCGGCAGGGCCGGGATGGACATCCTCCTGCAGGCCTACACGGGCATGGCGCCGCTGACGGACGACGGGCCGCGGCCCCTCGAAGACCCCTTCGTCGACTACACCGCGGCACTGCTGATGGCGTGGGGAATCGCCACCGCGCTCTACAACCGCGAACGAACCGGCAAGGGACAGAAGCTCGACGTGTCGCTCCTCCAGGCGGCACTCGTGATCCAGAACAACTCGATCCATCACGTCGACGCGGTGGATGGTTGGCGCAAGGGGTTCGTCGAACATTTGAAGACCGCTTTCGCCGACGGTCGGACCATTTCCGAAGTGCTCAAGAGACGCGAAACGCTGAAGCCGTCGATCAGCCCGCCGTACTACGGTTTCTTCGAGACCAAGGACGGCTACGTCGTCATCGGGGCGGGCGGCCGGGGGCTCCAAGTGCGGGTCGCGAAGCTGCTCGGCATCGAAGACCCGGCGCTAGGCGACCCGAACTTCAAGATCGACGACATCGCCGCCTACACGCGCAGGATGCGGCGCCGGTCCGCGGCCCGGCTAGCCGAGGAGACCACGGCCAGTTGGTTGGAGAAGTTCAACGCCGCCGGCCTCCCGGTCGGCGAATACCGGCTCAAGGACGAGATCTTCGAAGATCCCCACGTCTGGGAAAACGGCTACCTGGCGCGCCTGGACCACGAGGAAGTCGGGGGCATGACCGTGGTCGCCCCGCCGGTCAAGTTCAGCGACACACCGATGTCGACGACAACGGCGTCTCCCACGCTGGGAAAGCACACGCGGAGGATTCTCGCGGAAGCCGGGCTGTCCGAGAAAGAGATCGGCGCTCTGGTTGCCGATGGCGTGGTTCGGGCAAAGCCGTCTGGCTAGGTTCCTTGAAGTCAATTTTCGGCTACGACGTTCCCGCCGCAGGTCTCGACCGAGCCTCTCGACGCGCTCCAGACCGATCCAATCGGGAATCATCGCGTACCCATGTTCGTCGATCTCGGGAGCCAGCCCGATAGGCCGGGCACCTGCGCCTCCTCGCCGCAGACGGTGGCCGTATCCGTGTTGCCGTTCGAGTTCACGTTTCCATCGAGACACGGCGCAGAGTAGTCGCAAGCGTCGTGCGTGGGAAGTCGCGTGGCCGATGACGACGGATGGTGGCACCTGGCTGCGCTCAGTTCGGTGCGTACCAGGTTCCCCGCCCAGCGCCGTGCCTTGTGAGGTGGCCTGCCGCCGCCAGGGCTCTGATGTGGTCCTTGACGGTATTGCGATTGGCGGCCTCGGCAACGGTCACTCGGCCACGTTCTCGGGAAATCTCGAGGATCCGGGCGGAAAGGTCGGGAAGGCCAGCTTGAAGAAGCCGCTCGCGATCAACCTTCCGGCGTAGGAGGTCCTTATGCTCCTGCAATGCCGTGAGGAAGTACGAAAGCCAGGGTTGCCAGTCCGGCGTGTCGGTGCCAAGCGAGCGCTGGGTTTTGCGCAGAGCGAGGTAGTAGCCATCCTTGTTCTGTTCAATGACGCGCTCAAGCGAACTGTAGGGTACGTATGCGTAGCCGCCACGCAGCAATAGCAAGGTTGTGAGGATCCGGGACAGTCGCCCGTTGCCGTCCTG
>JAGWBN010000158.1 GCA_021295875.1 Pseudomonadales bacterium | reverse complement strand
TAAATCCAAAGCGCGTTGGCGTTGGAGGCGGCAGCGCGCCTTTGGTGTGGCTAGAAGTGGGCCCGATAGTTGACGGCTTCGACCGCCCCCTACGGGGTGGCGACGACCCGTTTCGTGCAAGCCGTGCCGAAGACTTCCGGGTACTGCTTCGGGTAGTCGCTCTGGCACTCTTCGATCGCGGCCTTGGTGCGGTTGACCACGTAGCCGTGCACAAGACGGGCGTCGGCTTCGCTCAAGATCTCCTTGAAGCCGGGCATGCCGACGGTGCTGTAGACGCCCTCGCGGACGATCAGGTTCCAGCGGGAGTGGCTGGCCGCGGGCAGGTACTTCAGGTCGGGCACCGAGCTTCCCGAGTGGACATCGGAGCCGTGACAGGATGAGCACCAGGTGTGATAGAGCATCTGCCCTTCGGCGAGCTCCTCTTCGCTCATGGCCATTTCCGGCGGCTCCGGGATGTTCACGTAGGTGACCTGGGGTTCCGGCAGGTTCGACTCGCCGCCCACCTTGAAGGCGAGCAGGCGTCCCTCGGAGAGCAGGTTGCCCCGGTGTCGGGGCGCGCCGGTGAACAGGGTGAAGGATCCGCCCCAGCCGGCGATGACGGCGACGTACTGCTCGCCGTCGATGGCGTAGGTCACCGGCGCGGCGATGATGCCGGTGTACACCGGCGTCTCCCACTTGAGTTCGCCGGTGTCGGCGGCGTAGGCGGCGAAGTGGCCGTCCGAGCGGCCTTGGAAGACGAGGTTTCCGGCGGTGGTGAGGACGCCGCCGTTCCACGTGCCGGGATGCTGCACGCGCCACGCTTCCTCTTGCCGAACCGGATCCCAGGCGGCGAGGTGACCCTTCATGGATTGGAACATCGCGGCCCGTTCCTCCACCGTCTTCGGCGGCAGCAGCGGGGTCAGGTCTATACCCGAGTTGAACGCCCCCGGGAGGTACTCGAAGTCCTGTTCGCGCGCGTAGAGGAGGGCCATCTCGATGGCCGGGATGTAGACGTAGCCGGTGGCGGGGTTGTAGGCCATGGGGTGCCAGTTGTGTCCGCCGTGGGCGGATGGAAAGACGAGAGCCGTGTCGTTCGGGTGGCGCGCCTCGGGAATCTCGACGGGACGTCCCGTGTCGGGGTCGACGTGGGTCGCCCAGTTGATCGGCACGTAGGGTTCGGCGGAGATGAACCGCCCATCGGTGCGGTCGAGGACGTAGAAGAAACCGTTCTTCGGCGCCTGCATGATGACCTTGCGCAGGGTGCCGTCGATGACGATGTCGGCGAGGATCATGTGCTGGGTGGCGGTGTAGTCCCAGGTCTCGCCGGGGGTCGTCTGGTAGTGCCAGACCAGCATGCCGGTGTCGGGGTTCAGGGCGACGATGGAAGCGAGGAACAGGTTGTCGCCGCCGCCGGGGCTGCGCAGATCCCGGTTCCACGGCGTGCCGTTGCCGACGCCGACGTAAAGCAGGTTGAGTTCGGGGTCGAAGGCCATGGAATCCCACGCCGTGCCGCCGCCGCCGATCTCCCACCAGTTGCCGCCGCTCCAGGTCTTCGCGGCGAGTTCCATGGCGGGGTTCTCGAACGGCTTCGACGGATCGCCGGGCACGGTCCAGAACCGCCAGCGCTCGTCGCCCGTCTCGGTGTCGTAGGCGGTGACGTAGCCGCGCACGCCGTACTCGCCGCCGCCGTTGCCGATGACCACGAGGTCGTTGATCACGCGCGGCGCACCGG
Source organism: Pseudomonadales bacterium (assembly GCA_021295875.1). Taxonomy (GTDB): domain Bacteria; phylum Pseudomonadota; class Gammaproteobacteria; order Pseudomonadales; family Azotimanducaceae; genus VXYL01. Next base: position 6,638 of record JAGWBN010000158.1, on the reverse strand, counting down.
TGATCGTGTAGGGCCGTTCCTGGTCGATGGTGAGGGTTTCCCAGATCACCTCGCCGGTGCCGGCGTCCAGGGCGACGAGCCTGCCGTCCAGGGTGCCGACGAAGACCCGTCCCTTCCACACGGCGACCCCGCGGTTGACCACGTCGCAGCAGGCGTACTTGCCCCACTCCCTCGGCACTTCGGGATCGTATTTCCAGATCAGCTCGCCCGTGCGGCCGTCGTTGGCGTAGACGCGGCTCCAGGTGCCGGTGGTGAACAGCACGCCGTCGACCACGATGGGCGTGGCTTCGAGTCCCCGGGTGTCGCCGGTGTCCCAGTACCAGGCGAGGCCGAGCTCGGCGACGTTGGCGTCGTTGATGTCGGCCAGCGGACTGTGGCGCTGCTCGTCGTAGGTGCGGCCATGGGCGAGCCAGTTGCCGGGCTCTTCGTTCGCGGCGCCTATGCGCTCCCCGGCCACCGTCGCCGTGGCGGCGCGGATGACCTCGGCGCGGGCCGCGGCCTCGTCGACCGACATCTCGGCGGCGCCTTTTTCGGAATCGCCATCGCGGTCGCAGCCGCCGAGCAAGCCGATGGCCGTCAGGACAAACAACACTCGCCGCATGATTTCGCCTCTCAGTTCCGCTGGTCGAGTCTGGAGCCGCCGTCCGAGCACGGACGGCAAGGCGTGGAAGCATACAACCCAACAGGACAGCGCAGAAGTTCGCGTCAGCGAACTTCAATGCGCCCGTCAGGGCGCGCCGTCAGCGAACTTCAATGCGCCCGTCAGGGGGCGCCGGCCCGTCAGCGATTGAGGATCGTTTCCAGAACCACCGATGAATTCGTGCGGGTGATCCCTTCCAGCGAAGCGACGTTGTCCAGCAGTCGATTCAGCTCGACGGTGGACTCCGCCGCAACCACCGCGATCAGGTCGTACTCGCCGCTGATCGCGTAGACCGCGGTGACCTGCGAGATTCGACGAAGACCCTCGTGGGCGATCCGCGTCTGTGCCTGGTCCACCTTGACCAATACATGCGCCTTGACCAGGCGGGATTCGTACTCGGTGCCAAGCTCCACCGTGAACCGCTCGATGAGCCCGCGCTGGATCAACCGGTCTATTCGCGATTGAACCGTGGAACGGGAGACCCCGAGCCGTCTGGAGATTGCCGAAGTCGGCGTCCGGCAGTTTTCACCCAGCAGGGCAATGAGGCGCTTGTCCAGACTATCCATTATTACGAATAGTGACCGTATTCCAACGAAAAGATCAATCAGATTGTCTTATTTCACCATTGATTTCGGCAAGCGGCTCCCCTAGATTCCTTGAGCGGGGCCAATGTTAACGGTCAGGTTGCATTTGCTGACGGGCGCCACGAGTCGCTCTTGTACGGCTCGCGTACTCGCGAGACGCGCTAGCGTCAATGTGACGCTCCCGGAGCGGTTGGTGAGTCATGAACAGGGTCGCCGTAGTAGGCGCGGGACAGATCGGGGACCTGATCGCCGCGTTGTTGGTCGAGTCCGGTGACTACGATGTCACGCTGTTCGACTCGAACGAGTGCCAGCTCGCGAGGATCCGGGCCCACCCGAGGCTGTCGAAGTCGCGCCTGGATGTCGCGGATGCGATCACCCTCCAGGATGCCGTCGGGCAACACGACGTCGTCGTCAACTCGGCGCCCTACTACCTGACCGAATCCATCGCCCGGGCGGCCGCCGACGGCTGCGCGCACTACATCGATCTCACCGAGGACGTCGCCAGCACGCGGGCGGTCGGGACGCTCGCCGCCAACGGCCGGACGACCTTCGTTCCTCAATGCGGCCTGGCGCCGGGCATCGTGTCGATACTGGCGGCGGACATCGCCCACGAGTTCGACGAGCTCGATACGGTCAAGCTCAAGGTGGGCGCACTGCCGAGGTATCCAAGCAACGCGCTCTCCTACAACCTGACCTGGAGTCCGGCGGGGGTCGTCAACGAGTACTGCAATCCGTGCACCGTCATCCTCGACGGCCAATGCATGCAGGTGCCCCCCCTGGAGCAGCGCGAAGTCCTGTTCATCGATGGCGTCCAGTACGAGTCCTTCAACACCTCGGGGGGCCTCGGCAGTCTGGCTTCCACCTGGGACGGAAGGGTCCGCAACCTGAGCTATCAGTCCATTCGCTATCCCGGCCACGCCGCGATCATGCGTGCGCTATTGCGTGATCTCGGTCTTTCGAACCGACGCGAGCTGCTGTTGGACATCTTCGCGCACTCGCTGCCGGTGACGAGCCAGGACGTGGTGATCATCTTCATCGAGATCGCCGGAAGGCGGAATGGCCGATTGGAGCAGGTCACCTACACCAACAGGATCTACGGGCGGAAATTCGCGGGCCGCAACTACACGGCGATTCAACTCTGTACCGCGTCGAGCGCATGCGCGGTACTGGATCTGTTGGCCGACGGCTGCATCCGTGGACCGGGGCTGGTTCGCCAGGAGGACATTCGGCTTGCCGACTTCCTCGCCAATCGCTTTGGCCGCATCTTCGCAAGCGACTGTGGGTCCGCCGGACAACCGATCAGGGTGATGCGATGAGGGGTCCTTCCGACGATTGTTCCTACCGAGACCCGGACCTGGGCTCGCGGCAGCGTGCCGAGGAGATCTTTCGAGCGCTCGACATACCGGCAAGCACGCTCGCCTCGGGTGAGCACCCGGTGTACTCCCCGGTCGACGCACTGCAGACGGCCATGTCCGAACTGAAGTCCCTCGGCTACCGCGTCGAGGGGGGGCGGGCGCAAGGAAGGTCTCGGCGGTGCCAGGACGTACTACGTTCAACCGGCCGTGGTGCGCGTCGAGAGCGATCATGAGGGTCTACAGGCCGAGCTGTTCGCCCCGTTGCTCTACGGCCGAGGCGATCAAGCTGCAAAACGGTGTGCCGCAGGGACTGTCTTCCAGCATCTTCACCCACGACATCAGGGAGTCGGAGAAATTCCTGACCCACTCGGGCAGCGACTGCGGCATAGCCAACGTCAACACCGGACCGAGCGGCGCCGAGATCGGCGGGGCGTTCGGCGGCGAGAAGGACACGGGCGGTGGCCGCGAGTCGGGTTCGGACGCCTGGAAGGGCTACATGCGACGCCTTACCGCGACCATCAACTATTCGGATTCGTTGCCGCTGGCACAGGATGTTTCCTTCGGCGTCGGCTCCCAAGAGTCTTCTTGATACATCACGCCTTTTCTCACGGTATAATGCGTTACGAAAGATGAGGTGAAACGGGCAATGCGAGTCGAAAAGCTAGTACGCGATCAGCTCTTCTCACCGACGCTGATCGCCGACGAACTCCGCACAACCAGGCGGGAACTTGCCAGCAGGATGCGTTCACGCGCGCCTCTAGGATTCGGGCACGCAAGTCCCAGATGCGGCTGCGCCAGATGGTCGAGATCATGAACCGAATCGAGCCGGAGATGCACTCGCCGATCGCCGCATACGCATGGTTCCGCAGTGTGCGGCTTCCCGGCTTCGGGGGTGCCACGCCGGACATGCTGGTGCGCGACGGCAAGGGAGAGCATGTGCATGCCTACCTGGACCGCGTTGCAGCAGGAGGGTATGCCTGACGGCGGTTGCCGGTATGCGCTTCCGCGGCACCGTCTACCGCGCGCACAATCCCCAATGGGCGTGGACGCCGGTGTCGGGCGAAGGTGCGCGGCGTCACGGCGGCCGCTTCAACAGGCGCGGCGTCCCCACGCTCTACTGTTCCCTTTCCCAGATTGCGGCGATACGGGAGGCCACGCCACTAGGCAGACCGATGCAGCCGCTCACGCTTTGCGCGTATGACGTCGATGCCGATCCGGTGTTCGATGCTCGCGACCCAAGCCAGCTGCGAGAGAGCGGGTTTCGCGAAGCCGATCTGGCCTGCCCTACGTGGGAAGCCGACATGCTGGACGGGCGTGTCGCCGCGTCCCAACGACTCGCGGAAAGCTTGGTTGAAGCCGGCTACGTGGGCATGCTCGTCCGCAGTTTCGCGGTTGGCGCCAGCGAAGACGACATGAACCTCGTGATGTGGCGCTGGGGCGACGACCACCCGACGCGCGTGACAGTAATCGACGAGCAGGGACGCCTTACGCGCCCATGAGTCCAGCGTGACGCACGCGGCCAGCAGTCGTTCCCGTCGTCCTCCGCTGCGTCGCGGATCCGCGCGGGACGTTGCGCCCGTGCATGCGGGTCGTTATGGATACGACGTCGCCAATGTCGGTATTCTCAGCAACCCAACGAGTGGAGGTGGCGCGTGGCGGAACCACAGTTGATGCAGTCCTCCGCCGACTGGGAACTCGAACTGCAGGAGTGGATCGAGGCCCTGGCCGGCGTCCTCCACGAGCGCGGTGGCGACGACGCCTTGCAGCACGAACTCTCGCAGAAGGGCATCGTGCTCACCGATGCGGCGCTCAACACGCCCTACAAGAACACCATCGCCCTCGCCGACCAGCCGCCGTATCCGGGCGACATCGAACTCGAGAGCCGCATCGAGGACATCCTGCGCTGGAACGCGGCCGCCATGGTCCTGCAGGCCTACGACAGCGGCTCGGGCGTGGGCGGGCACATCGCCACCTACCTGTCCGCGTCGACCATGATGGAGGTGGGCCTGAACCACGTCTTCCGTGCCGGGGACGAGTCGTACGGCGGCGACCAGGTGCACTTCCAGGCGCACACCGCGCCGGGGATCTATGCCCGAGCGTTCCTGGAAGGACGCATGAGCGAGACGCAGCTCAAGAACTTCCGCCGCGAACTCGGCGACGGCGGCGGTCTGCCGTCCTATCCCCATCCCCGCCGGTTGCCGGCGTTCTGGCAAATGCCCTGCGCCAGCATGGGATTGTCGACGCCGAGCGCCATCTACCAGGCCCGGTTCGCCAAGTACCTCGAGCACCGCGGCCTGAAACCCGACAACGGCGGCAAGATCTGGGCGTTCATCGGCGACGGCGAGTCCGACGAGCCGGAGGTGCTCGGCACCATCGCCATCGCGGCCCGGGAGCAACTCGACAACATCGTCCTGGCGGTGAACTGCAACCTGCAGCGCCTCGACGGCCCGGTGCGCGGCAACGGCAAGATCATTCAGGAGCTGGAGCGGGCCTTCCGGGGTGCCGACTGGCATGTCATCAAGGTCATCTGGGGCAGCGGCTGGGACGTGCTGCTGCAGCGCGACGTGGAAGGCATCCTGCAGGCGCGCATGGAGCAGGCGGTGGACGGCGACTACCAGATGTACACGGTGTCGCCGGGTGACGTCGTCCGCGAGCACTGGGTCGAGAACAACCAGCCGCTCAAAGACCTGATGAGCGCGCTCACCGACGAGGAGATCCGCTCCATCAAGCGCGGCGGCCACGACCACAAGAAGATCTACGCGGCCTTCAAGGAGGCCGAGGAAGTCACCGGCAAGCCCTGCGTGCTGCTCCTGAAGACGGTGAAGGGCTACGGCCTCGGCCCGGACGTCGAGGGTCGCAATACGGTCCATCAGAAGAAGCATCTGAATCCGTCCGAGCGGCTGGCGCTGGCGGAGCGGCTGCGAATCCCCTTGTCCCGGGAGCAGATCGAGCGGGCACACTTCTACCGGCCGGCGGACGACAGCGACGAGGTGCGCTACCTCAAGGACCGTCGGCAAGCCTTGGGTGGCCCGCTGCCGAAGCGCACCGTGAACTGTCCGATTCTCGAACCGCCGCCGCTGGCGTTCTTCCAGGACATGCTCGATGGCTCCCGCGGTCGCGCGGTGTCGACCACCATGGCCATGGTGCGCATGCTGCAGAAGCTTCTGCGGGAGAAGCGTCTCGGGCGCTACATCGTGCCCATCGTGCCGGACGAGGCGCGCACCTTCGGCATGGACGGCCTGTTCCCCCAGGCGGGCATCTATTCGCCGGCCGGTCAGCACTACAAACCGGTGGATGCGGGCACGATCGCACCGTATCGGGAAGCCGAGGACGGCCAGATTCTCCAGGAGGGCATCTGCGAGACCGGAGCCATGGCGTCGTTCCTGGCGGCGGGCACCGCCTACGCCAACTACGGCCTGCCCATGGTGCCGTTCTACATCTTCTATTCGATGTTCGGCTTCCAGCGCGTCGGCGACATGGTCTGGTCCTGCGGCGACATGATGTGCAAGGGCTTCCTGCTCGGCGGCACCTCCGGTCGCACGACGCTGAACGGCGAGGGCGTGCAGCACCAGGACGGCCACTCGCACCTGATCGCCTCCACGGTGCCGAATCTCGTCAGCTACGACCCGGCGTTCGCGTTCGAACTCGCGGTGATCGTCCGCGACGGCATCCGCCGGATGTACCAGAAGCGGGAGGACGTCTTCTACTACCTGACGCTCACCAACCAGAACTACGTCATGCCGCCCATGCCGGAAGATGCGCCGGAGGGCATCGTCCGGGGCATGTATCCGTTGCAGCGGTCGGCGCGGGCCTCGGTCAACCTGCTCGGCAGCGGCGCGATCATGACCGAAGTCCTCGAGGCGGCCGAGACCCTGCGGGCCATGGGCAAGCGGGTGAACGTGTGGAGCGTGACCAGCTACACCGAACTCGCACGCCAGGGCACCGCCGCCGAACGGGCGCAGATGCTCACCGCCGGCGGGGCGGACGAGCGGCCCTACGTGGAGACGCTGCTGGCCGCCGAGAACGGCGTCTTCGTCGCCGCCTCGGACTACATGAAAT
>JAGWBN010000157.1:12242-12638 GCA_021295875.1 Pseudomonadales bacterium | reverse complement strand
CTCGCCGCGTTTCCTGGGCGGCGAGCCAGGCCCCTCTCAAGTCCATTCCGGCAAAGCTCCGAGCGACCAGTTCGGCGATCAGCACGGCGCCGATGGCCACCAAAGCGGTGCCTGCGACTACGCCAACGTGCGGCTGCCGATTGTCTCGGCGCGGGTGGAACACGGCGGCCAGGGCGACGAATCCAGCGCCTAGGATCAACAAGGCCGCACGGAGCACGATGTCCGAGGCTGAAGGGAGAACCGGTGCGACGTCCGACGGCAGGTGCGTGGCAGCCAGGTTGGTTGCCACGCTAGCGTGCAGGAACAGGGGGACTTCCATGGTCATCTCGAGGTGTAGGCCGAGAAGGCCAAGCGTGACCACCACGACGGCTAGCCTGAATCGCAGCGCCGCGGAGA
>JAGWBN010000157.1:11648-12001 GCA_021295875.1 Pseudomonadales bacterium | reverse complement strand
CCGGGCGCGGATATCGAAGGTCAGCAGCACCGCGGTGACGGTCACGATGGATAGCACGACCGTGCCGATCGTGCCGACGAGGAAGCGCGGCGCGGTTACCAGGTGTGACGATGCCCAGAGGGTGACGTGTGCCAGGCTCTGGACCCCGTAGCAGACCAGGGCGGCCGAGACGGCCAGGAAAGCGAACGTCCAGGTACGCACCAGCCGCATCGCGGTGCGTAGCTCCGCGACCGCTATGGCAGCCGTCGCGTGGATCGCCATGACCCGTCAGGCACCGCGTGAGCGGACGACGTACGATTGGGATTCGAGGCCCAGCAACGTGCGCCCGGCGTCCTCCATGAGATGCGGCGCGA
>JAGWBN010000157.1:0-11541 GCA_021295875.1 Pseudomonadales bacterium | reverse complement strand
CGACGCGACGATGTGGAACAGCGCCCGATCCTTGGCTGCGACGTCGTCACCGCGGAGCACGGTCTCCCAGCTTGCCGCCATCAGTTCCAGCAACGCGGCCCGCGTCCCCGTCAACCGGGCCTCGGCCAAGGCGATGGCGCGCTGGGCGAAGGGTCGCTCGCGGACGGTCTTGGTCGTGAACCGGGGCCGCTTGGCGGTCGCCAAGTCGACGAACGCGTCGATGCCCGCCCGGGCGATGCCGATGGCCACCGCCGCCTTGTTGTAGGCGAGGCGGTTGCCCAACGGCAGACGCAACTGCGGCGTCGTCGCTTGGTTGCCGCCGATGGGGGCGATGATCCGGGAATCCGGCACGAAGACGTCGTCGAGGCGGACATCGTGCGAGCCGGAGCCGCGCAGTCCCGCCACGTGCCACGTGTCAAGGATCTCGAATTCCCCTTCCGGCACGACCGCATAGCGGTTGCCTTCGTCGAGCAGTTCGTCGCCGTCGTAGAGGCGTACCGTGGCGCCGAAGATCTGGGCGTTGTGGATGCCGCTGACGAACTGCCACTGGCCCGATACGCGCCAGCCGTCGCCGTCCTTCTGCGCGCGTCCCACGGCGGCGGTCGAACTGGCCATGATGGTCATGGGGTCGGCGATCAACTCGGGACATCGGTCCTTGAATCCGGGACCGATCAGTCCGAACGTCTCGATGCCGATCATCAGGTTCCAGCCGGCGCTGCCGTCGGCCCGGGACGCCGCCTCGATGACCCCGATCTGCGTCATCGGATCGGCGTCCGCGCCATGGATGTCGGGTGTACCCGCGAGCCGGTAGAGCCCGTTCTCGGCGAACGCCGCGGCGACCGGACGGGGAAGATGGCGGATGCGCTCGGCCTCGTCCGCGTGCTCGCGGATCAGCGGCGCGAGCTTTTCCGTCGTCCGTATGGGGTTCACCTCACTCACCTGAACGAGTGTAACCCGCTCGCCATGGCGACTCCCGCAATAGGCGAAATAGGAAAGGCGAAATAGGGGCATCCACTCGTAGGCGAAAGCGTACAACGGAGGGGACACGAGCCATTGCCCGGGATTGGCGTCGGCTGCCGACACTGACGGGTGGCTTAGCTTGATGTGAAGTTGCGGCACAGACTGCTAGGCTGGTTCGCAGCTTCGCAGGGTGGCTCGGCGATGCCGAACGTAACCGACGCAAGTCAGAAACAACACGGACGCTTGCCGGCTCTGGTCTCCGACCGGGCAATCCACCTCTTCGTTGGGCTTCTCATGGGCCTCGCGGTCTATGGCCTCATGGAGAACGCCGAATGGCTGAGGGAAAACGCCCATGTCGCGTATCCCGGGTGGGTGCTCGCGCTCTTCTGGCCTACGCTCTTGCTGCTTGGCTACCGGCGTGGACATGGCCTGCGCGGGCTGGGATGGGTGAGTGGATTCTGCGCGTTGTTGGTCCTGCTGGCTTTCTACACGGGCTGGCAGGCTCCTCCGCTCGACGACGACTCATTTCTACCGGATTGGCTGGCCTTCGCCCTCGGCGACACCTTTGGTTGGTCCATGGTGATCGCCTGCTTCGTCGCCCTGATTCACCTGCAGCCCGCGATCTGGGGTAGCGATCGGGACTATGCGACGGTCTTCGGGCTGTCGTGGCGAAACTTTCTGACGGTTTTCCTGTCCGGCTTGCTGGCGCTTGGCGTTTGGCTGGTCACGGTGCTGTGGGGGAATCTGTTCACCCTGTTCGAGAAGGATTGGTTCATGTGTCCGATCCTCGGCATGTCGTTCGCGCTGGGACTCAACAGCTTCGCTACGGCGAGTTCGATCATCGACCGAGTCTCCATCCTGCTCTCCAGGTTCTTCTGGCTGCTGTTGCCGATCCTTGCGCTGGCGACCACGTGTTTTCTGCTGGCGCTGCCGTTCACCGGGCTGCAGCCCCTGTGGGACTCGAACTTCGGCACCGGCCTCCTCATGGCAGCCAGTGTCTGGGGTCTCTTCTTCCTCAACGCCGTCTACCAGACGGGCGAGCGGCTTCCGTATGCGCGCACCGTCCATCGGGCCTTGTCGGTGGCGATCTTGCTTTTTCCCGTCCTGGTTGGCTTGGCCGCGTACGGCTTGGCGCTGCATATCGCGCAGGACGGCTGGACACCGGCTCACTGCTGGACACTCTTGAACGTCGTGCTGATCGCGCTGTTCTCGCTCGGTTACGCCGCGGCCATCGCTTGGCGCCGCGACGATTGGCCGTCGGTCCTGCCTCGGATCAATCACCCCATGTCCTGGGTCGTCTTGGCCAGCCTGCTGCTCACGGCCTCGCCGCTGCTGGATTTCCGGACCCTTTCCGCCTGGAGCCATTTCGCCCGCGTCGAGTCCGGAGAGTTGCCCGTCGAGGATCTGGATCCGGATCACGTGCGGGAATTGGGGCGCCCCGGCCGAATCAAGCTGGACGCGCTCCGGAGGAAAGCGACCCGCAGGCGGCCCTTGCCGTGCGCGCCCGATTTGCCGAGGGCGAGGAAGTCGGCGGATGGACGCCGGGACAGTTGGCCCGGATCGTGATGAGGCCGGAGCCCTTCGAGGTCACCGCGGGCCTCGTCGAAGTGCTCGAGCAATACCGAAGCCGGCCTCCGGACGTTCTGTATCGCGTTGATCTCGGTGCCGGAGAGACCGCCGAGGTAGTGGCCGTATGGGTGGTTACGTCCGGCTACGTCGAAAGCCGCTGTGCGACCTGGCGGGACGGGGGTTGGGTGGACGGACCTCTCCGAAAAGGAGCTTCGTGAGGTTCTCGGCGCGGCGGAGTTCCAGGTCGTGATTCCCGACCGACCCTACAAGGGACTACGCATCGGGGAGCATTTGCTGCTCGAACACAATTGAACTGGACGGGGTCTGCCGAACGCTACCCACCGACCTCGCTGCGGATCGCCTCGTGGGCTCGGCCGAGGACGTCGACCATGGCGTCGACGCTGCGGGCACCGGCCTGGAAGATCGCGGTGGCGTTTAGCGCGCCCCAGTCGAAGCCCATGTCCCGGACCTCGGCAGCGCGGGCGCGGACGCGGTCGAGTTCGGCGTAGAAACGCTTGCCGGCTTCGTCGCGTGGCGGCACGTCGAGCATCATCTGGTAGCCGATTTCCGCCGGATCTCTTCCCGCCGCCTCGGCGTAGCCGGAAATCTTGGCCTTGCAGCGGGCGGCGACCGCTGGATCGGTAATCGCGGTGGCCATCCAGCCGTCGCCGTATTCGGCGACGCGCTTCAAGGCGCGGTCGGAGGCGCCGCCGATCCACAAGGGTAGGGCGCGGCCCTGGGGCGGCTTGGGTTCCATGGCCATGGCGGTGGACGTGTAGAACGCGCCCTGGTAGTCGACCTGCTCGTCGGCCCAGTAGGCGCGCATCAGCTCGATCGCCTCGTCCATGCGCCGTCCGCGGGTGCGGAAATCCTCCTCCAGGGCGTCGTACTCGGATTCCTGCCAGCCGACGCCGATGCCGAGCCGGACGCGCCCGCCGGACAACGTGTCCAGGGTGCTCACCTGCTTCGCGACCAGCACGGGCTGGCGTTGAGGCAACACCAGCACCTCGGTGCCGAGACCGATGCGGTCGGTGACGGCAGCGATGTGGGACAAAGCCATCAGAGCTTCGAGGATGGGCATCTTCGGCGGGTACATCGGCGCTTCCCGGGTCGGGGTGGGAAAGCCCATCACGACGTGATCGAAGACGTCGAGCTGGTCGAAACCGATGGCCTCGATGCTCTGTGCCAGGCGGCGTACGCCGGTGCCTTCCTCGCGGTAGCTGACGCTCGGGAACTCTACGGACAGTTTCATGGGGTCTCGTCGACGGGGTGCGGATGTGAAACCGGGGCGGCGTCAGCTTGGACGCCGCCCCGGTGGTTTGGTGAGGGACTCAACCTCCCTCAACACCGACCGCCATGCGGTCGGCTCAACTCCGAGGAGTCAGAGGGGGTTGCCCCCAACAAAAGATTGCACTGATCACCTCCTTATTCCGCCCAACACGGCGCCCGACTATACCCAGATATGAGATGAGTGCAAGACGCGACTGCTGCGAGGTCGGTTATGCTCCGTCACGCGTTCAATGGTCCGGCTCGGCTTCAGCCGTGTGCCGCCCGGACAGACGGGAGCTGCGAATGGCCTTCGGAGGTCGCTTGGGATGGTATGTCGTGATCGTCGTGACGGCGTTGGCCGTGAACGTGGCGGCCGACGAGGAACGCCCGAAGAGGAAGCGTCTCGACATCGAGAGCATCTACTACGCCCAGGCGGGTCTCGTGAAGAGCGCCTTGGCCGGTGTGCAGCCTTCTCGGAAGGGTGTTCCCGAGATCTACTTCGTCGGATTCGCCCCGGACGACGCCGAGGACGTCTTCGAGAACGAGGTCAAGCACGTCGAGGCGCTGTTCCGCCGGAGCCTTGGTGCCGATGGCCGCACGGTGCTGCTGGTCAACAGCCGCAACACCGTCGACGAACTCCCCTTGGCCAATGGACCCAATCTGACCACGGTGCTCGAGGGGCTGGCCGACAGGATGGGCGCGGAGGACCTGCTGTTCCTGCACATCACCACCCACGGGTCACGCGCGCACTGGCTGTCCGTCTCCTTCGAGAGACTGGGCCTGAATGATCTCTCGGCCAGGAAGGTGGGCGAAATCGTCAACGGTGCGGGATTGCCCTGGCGGGTCGTGGTGGTCTCGGCATGTTTCTCCGGCGGCTTCATCAAGCCCCTGAAGTCGCCGCGCGCCATGGTCATCACCGCCGCCAACTCGCGCCGCACGTCGTTCGGTTGCGAGAACGGTCGCGAATACACCTATTTCGGCGCGGCGTTCTACCGCGACAGCCTGATCGACGCGGACTTCCGGGCCGCCTTCAAACGGGCCGTGCCGCTGGTGCGCGCCTGGGAGAAGGAACAGGACCACAAGCACTCGAAGCCGCAGGTCTGGGTCGGCAAGGAGATCGCGAAGAAGCTCCCGCACACGTGGAAGGTGCCCGGTCAGTCCGCTGCCGTCGACGCTACGGTTCCTTGAGCTGCGTCTGGGCGATCCGTTCCAAGGTCATTAGCCGTAGCCCGTCCTCCACGGCCTTCGACTCGGGCAGTCCGGCGAGATTGCGCGTCTCCATCGGGTCGTCGCGCCGGTCGAACAGCAGATAGCACCGCCCCTCGTCGTTGAGGACCATCTTCCATTCGTCGGTCATGAGCATGATCTCGCCCTGGATCTCGGAGATGACCGCGTCGCGGTGGCCGCCGTTTTCGGCGAGTGCGGGACAAAGCGAACGGGCGAACTGGCGATGCTCCAACTCGCCGCCGGCGAGTTCGACGAACGTGGGTCCGAGGTCGCCGTTCTCCACCAGGGCATCGCTGACGAGGCCACCGTTGGTCGCCGTCTCGGGTGTGCGCACCAGCATCGGGACCCTGACGGAGCCGTCGAGGAAGACCGACTTGTAGATGAGGCCCCAGTCGCCGTTCATCTCGCCGTGGTCGGAGGTGAAGCCGATGACGGTGTCGGCCAGTTCGCCGCGTTCCTCGATCACTTGCAGGATCTGGCCCACCTGGTCGTCGATCAGGGTCACGTTGCCGGCGTAGTTGGCGCGCATCGCCGCCTCGTCCCCGGGGTCGAGGCGCGGCGAGAGGTTTGCCAGGCGGTGGTCGAGCCGGCCGCGGGGGCGGTCGTGGTCCTCGGTGGGGCGTGGCACCGGTTTCGGCATGGTTTCGGGGTCGTACAGGCTGGCGTAGGGCTCCGGCGCGTCCCAGGGCTCGTGCGGGCCGCCGAAGCTGACCCAGCAGAACCACGGTTCGTCGCGGTCGTAGGTCTCGAGATAGCGCTTCGCCCGCTGGCCGACGTAGACGTCTATGTAGTCCTCGAGCGGCAGCACGGAGGGCCTGACGACATGCGGCTTGTTGTCGAAGCGCTCGGCGTAGTCCTCGCGGTAGGCCTCGAGCAGTCCCTTCGCCTCCCAGCCCGCCGTCATGTGGCTCATGACGTTGGCGCTGGCCCGCGGGCCGCCGATCTCGTCGACGTCGTCGAGGCCGTAGGCGTTCAACAGATGCTCGCGCTCGCGCAGGTCGCCGTGGTGCGGGTGCAGGTGGGTCTTGCCGAACAGGCTGGTGCGGTAGCCGAGATCGCGCAGCGCGCGCATCCACGTGGGTGCATCCGGCGGCATGGTGTACTGCAGGTTGTTCCACACCGCGTTGTTGTGCGGGTAGCGGCCGGTGGCCAGGGTCACCCGCGCCGGAATGCAGATCGGCGTGGTGGTGACGCACCGGGTGAAACGCACCCCCTCGGCGGCGATGCTGTCGAGAGCGGGTGTCTCGACCCAGTCGCCGCTGCAGCCCATGGCGTCCCAGCGCTGCTGGTCGGTCATCACGAACAGGATGTTGGGTTTGGTCATTTGGCTGGGATACCCTAGTGGTGTTCTCCAAGGGTCGCCCAAATGTCCACACAGATTCAACGCATGCGCTCGGATGCCGGCTTCATCGCCGCCCTCGACCAGAGCGGCGGCAGCACGCCCAAGGCGCTCATGCTCTACGGTATCGACGAGTCGGCGTATGCAAACGACGACCAGATGTTCGACCTCGTCCACGCCATGCGAACGCGCATTATGACCAACCCGCGATTCCAGGGCGACCGGGTGCTCGGCGCGATCCTCTTCCAGAACACCCTGGGCCGGGACGTGGAGGGCGTGCCCAGCAGCGAATACCTGTGGCGCGAGAAGCGCGTCCTGCCGTTCCTAAAGATCGACCACGGTTTGGCCGACGAGGTGGATGGGGTGCAGATCATGAAGCCCGTGCCCGATCTCGGCGAGCGCCTGCCGGCGGCGCGCGACAAGAGCGTGTTCGGCACCAAGATGCGCTCCGTGATCAAATCGGCGAGCCCCGACGGCGTCCGTGCAGTGGTCGACCAGCAATTCGCCCTGGCCGACGAGATCCGCGCACACGGCCTGGTTCCCATCATCGAACCCGAAGTGGACATCCACGCCCGCGAAAAGGCCGCCTGCGAAGCGTTGCTCCGCGACCGGTTGCGCGAGGGCCTCGACGCCATGACGGGCGAGTTGCCGGTGATGTTCAAGCTGACGCTGCCGGAGGAAGACAACTACTACCGCGAGTTCTGCTCCCACCCCAAGGTGCTGCGCGTGGTCGCCCTGTCGGGCGGCTATTCCCGCGAGGTCGCCAACGACAAGCTGGCCGCCAACACCGGCGTCATCGCGAGCTTCTCCCGGGCCCTGACCGAGGGGCTTCGCGTCGACATGGACGAAGCGGCCTTCGCCGCCCGGCTCGGCGCCTCAATCGAGTCCATCGCAGTGGCTTCGGCGACCTAGGTTCCTTGAGCGGGGCCAATGTTTACGGTCCGCTACGAGTCGCTCTTGGACGGCTCGCGTACTCGCGAGACGCACTAGACTAGCCCTTGGATCAGCGGGTTAGACGCGTGTGCTATGCCAACCATCTACTTCGAGACGCTTGACCACGACACCGTCGCCGTCGAAGGGGAGGTCGGCGACATCGTCATGGAATTGGCGCGCGCGGAGGGCATAGACGGCATCGATGCGGAATGCGGGGGCGGCTGCGCCTGCGCGACCTGCCATGTGCATGTCGATCCGGCGTGGATGCCGGTCGTGGGTCCACCGAGCGAGATCGAGCAGGACATGCTGGAGTTCGACGGCGAGGTCTCGCCGACCAGCCGCCTTTCCTGCCAGATCGAGCTGACCGACGAACTCGACGGTCTGCGCGTCAAGGTGGTGGGTCGGTAGCCGCGATCGGGTCACGCGGATTGGCGGGAGTCCTCGTCGGTCGAGTGGGCTGCCGTCCGCTCCTTGCGCTGGACCGCCCACATGCGGGCGTACTTGCCGCCTTGGGCGAGGAGATCGGTGTGACTGCCGGTCTCCAGGATTTCGCCGTTCTCCAGGAGCAGGATGCAGTCGGCGTCCACCACGGTGCTCAGTCGGTGGGAGATGATCAGCGTCGTGTGTCGCGCCGAGACCTCTTCGATGGCGTGCATGATGGCCCGCTCGGTGACGGTGTCGAGCGACGAGGTGGCCTCGTCGAAGATCAGGAAGGTGGGATTCTTGAGGATCGCGCGTGCGATGGCGACGCGCTGTTTCTCGCCGCCGGAGAGCTTCAGCCCGCGCTCGCCGACGACCGTGTCGAAGCCGTTGGGCAGGCGTCCGATCAGCTCGTCCAAGCGCGCCAGCGAGGCCGCGCGTTCGACCTCGGAGTCGTGGGCGTCCAGGCGGCCGTAGGCGATGTTGTGGAACAGCGAGTCGTTGAACAGGGTGACGTCCTGGGGCACCACGCCGAATGCCTGGCGCAGGCTCGCCACGTCGACGTCGCGGATGTCCGTGCCGTTGACCCGGACCGTACCCCGGTCGGGGTCGTAGAAGCGGAACAGCAGGCGGGCGATGGTCGACTTGCCGCTGCCGCTCGGACCGACCAGGGCCAGCGTCTGCTTCGGTTCGATGCGAAAGTCGATTCCATCGACGATGGGCCGCTCCGGCTGGTAGGCGAAGCTCACGTTGTCGAACTCCACCGGACCCTCGCCCATCGGCAGCCCGCGCGCCCTGCGGGGCGAGACCACCTTGGGCGAGGTCTCGAGGATCTCGAACATCAGCTCGACATCGGTGAACGCGTTCTTCAGCTGCCGGTAGATGGAGCCCAGGGCGTTCAACGGCACGAACACCTGCACGGCGTAGCCGTTGATGGCGACCAGGTCGCCGATGCCGATCGAACCGTCCACCACCGCCGTCGCGGCGATGACCATCATGCCGAGGAGGCCGATGTGGACGATGAACGACTGGCCGACGTTGAGCGCCGCCAGCGAGTACCGATTGCGCGCCCGGGCTTTCTCCCAGATGGCCAGGTCCTCGTCGTAGAAGGTCGTCTCCATACCCTCGTTGCCGAAGGTCTTGACGGTCTCGTAGTTGATCAGGCTGTCGATGGCGCGGGTGTTGGCGCGCGAGTTGGCCTCGTTGGACTGGCGGATGAACGGCGTGCGCCAGGCCGTCGCCTTAACCGTGTACATGCCGTAGAAGACGGCCGCGGCGAGGACGATGGCGGCGTAGATCCAATCGAAGAAGGCGATCATGATGCCCGCGACGCCGAACACGCCGATGAACATGCCGAGCAGCTGGAACGTGAGGATGCGCATGAGCGAGGTGATCGCCATGACGCCGCGGTCCATGTCGCGGCTCACCGCCCCGGTCCGGCGCGCCACGTGGTACTCGAGGTCGAGGCCGAGCAGGTGGTCTAGGAGCGTCAGCGACAGCCGACGCATGGCGCGCACGGTGACGGTGCCGAACACCGCCTCGCGCAGTTCGCGCAGCGCCCCCGAGAGGAACCGCACGAGCACGTAGACGATCAGCAACGCCAGCGGCAAAGCGACGATCTGGGCCGTGGCGGAGTCCAGGTCGTCGATGATGAGCTTCAACAGGTACGGCACGGCGAGTTGCGCCACGTGGATGACCGCGAGGCAGCCGAACGCCAGGACGAACCGGCCTTTGAACTCCAGGAAGAACGGCAGCATCATCTTGATGGCCGTCCAGTCCTGCTCCGTGAGGAACTTCTGCTCGCCGAGCAGCAGCCGCGCGAGCCCCGGCGGCCGCTTCTCGACCGCGCGCCTGGCACGCTGCTCGCGCTCCTCGCGGGACTCCCGTCGACCGTATCCGCGTCTGCCGGGCACCGTTCAGACGAGTAGCCGGTAGGGCGATTCGAGGGTGTCGCGCACGGCGGCGAGGAATTCGGCGGCCGGGGCACCGTCGAGCACACGGTGGTCCCAGGTCAGGGACAGGCGCATCGTCGCCGTCTTGATCGGCGTGTCGCCGTCCCAGCGCACACCGTCGGTGATGCGTCCGACGCCGAGAATGCCGGCCTGGGGCGGATTCAGGATGGGTGTGAAGGTGTCCACGCCGTACATGCCGAGGGTGGTGACCGTGAACGTGCCGCCTTCGACCTGGTCGAGGGACAGCGTCCCGTCCCGCGCCTGTTTGGCGAGCTCGGCGGACTCGACGGCGAGCTCCTTCAAGGGCTTGCCGCCGGCGTCCTTGACGACCGGCACGATCAGGCCCTCGTCGAGGGCGACGGCCAGACCGATGTTGGCGGTCTCGAACCGGGTGATGGCGTTGTCGGTCAGGACCGAGTTCATCCGTGGATGGTCGCCGAGTGCCTTGGCGGCGGCGGCGAGCACCAGGTCCGTGTAGGTGATCCGGATGCCCTCGGACTCCCATTCGGCGATGAGGTCGGCGCGCAGCTTCACGGCGTCGTCCATGACGACCTCCATGTGCATGGTGAGCTGCGCGCTGTCGCTGAGGCTCGCGTGCATGCGTTCGGCGATGGTGCGCCGCATCCCGGTCATGGGTTCGGTGGTGCCGGCGGGCGACCCGGCGGTCGCCGGTGTCTTGGCGGCGTTCTCCACGTCTTCCCGGGTGATCCGCCCGCGCGGTCCGGTGCCGGTCACCGTCGCGAGGTCGATACCGAGTTCGGTGGCCAGTTTGCGGGCGACGGGCGAGGCCGGAATCCGTTTGTCCGAGCGTCCGGGTCCGGCTGCCGGCGCAGCCGTGGCAGGCTGGGGTGATTGAGCTTCGGCCGCGTCGTCGCCGACGACGGCGATGTCCCGATTGGGTTTCGGTGCCGGCAGCACGTCGGGGATCTCTTCGCCGTCGGCGTAGATGTAGCCGACGACGTCGCCGGGCTCGAGGGTGGTGCCTTCGGCGGCCAGGTGCTTGACGATGCCGGCGGTCTCGGCGTCGACATCGAGCCAGCCGGTAGAGCAGGGCACCCGGGTCGACGCGCTCGCCGTCGGCGACATACCACTCCTCCACGGTGCCCTCGTGCATGGTCATGCCGACCTTGACCAGGTAGATCTCCGCAGGCATTCGTTCCTCCTCCTACCCCGGTCCCGGTTGGCGACCGCAGCCGCTTGCGTGCCGCAACACCCTGGACACGTCGATCACCCACGGTCCGTCACGGCGGGCGGTGAGCGTGGCGCGCTGACCCGGGCGCAGGACCCGTTCCCGCTCGCCGTCCAGCGCCAGCACCCCGGGCCCGGTCAGCGGCATCGGTTCGCCGAGCGGCATCGTCGCGACCTGCCCGAGGCCGACCCGTTCGAAACGTCCCGGTGCCAGTGCGGCATGGACCTGTCGAGACGACCCCGGTTCGAACTCGAGCCTCAGCGCCGCGTCTTCCCGAGCCGCAAGGGGATGCACGAAGCCGCCGACCGAGGTCATGCCCACCCCGGCGGGATCGGCGCGCGTCAGCATGGCCGCGACGAACCCCGCGGGATCCTCCAGGGCCCGTGCGCCGACGAATCGTTCCTTGGTGAGCACCGCGTCGATCAGGGCGATGTCGCCGGGTTCGTCCTCGATCTCCACGTGGATGGCCTTGGCGCGCTCGGCGACGGCCTCTACGGGAACGACACCCGACGCCAGCACGCCAGCAGCGGCACCGGCGGTGGTGGCTTCGCGCATCACCGGAAAGGCGTTGTTGGTGCCCGTGGAGAGCGGGATCAGGGGCGCGTCCAGCCAACCCTTGGCGAACGCCCGGTTGGTGCCGTCGCCACCGAGCGTGATGACCACGGTGGCGCCGCGCAGGGCGC
>JAGWBN010000156.1 GCA_021295875.1 Pseudomonadales bacterium | reverse complement strand
GCTGCAACGGGTCTATCGGGATCTCGCGGTGGCGGCGCAGCACGTCATGGTCTCCGACGCCGCCTACGTGGAGTTCGGCCAAGTGCTATTGGAGTCGATTCGGGAGTCCCAACGCCCGGCTTAGGGAGCCCACCGCTCGCTAAGCTCGCCTTAGCGCCTGTCTTGCGGATGGACGACGCACGTCGAGGGCATCCCGCAGCCTGTCCGCCAGGACACTCAATGCAAAAAGCGTCATCGCGAGCATCGAGGCCGGGAAAATCAGTTGCCAGGGCGACGAACGCATCTCCCGCGCACCGTCGGCGATCAGCACGCCCCAGCTCGTCTGGGGTTCCTGGACACCGAGGCCCAGAAAACTCAGGAAGCTCTCGGCGATGATGACGCCCGGCACCGTCAAGGTCGCGTAGACCATTGCGGGTCCCATGACGTTCGGCACGATGTGGCGGGCGAGGATCCCCGGCGTACCGACTCCCATCGCGCGGGCGGCCTCCACGTAGGCCTCGTTCTTCGCGGCAAGGGTCTGGCCGCGCACGATGCGCGCGAGGTCGAGCCACGACACCGCGCCGAGGGCGACGAACAGCAGCACGATGTTGCGGCCGAAGAGCACGACCAGCAGGATCACCAAGAGGATGAAGGGCAGCGCGTAGAGTCCGTCGACGACACGCATCATCGTCATGTCGGTGGGACCGCCGAGGTAGCCGGCGGTGGCGCCCCAGGGAATGCCGATGAGGCAGCTCACCAGCGTCGCGGCGATGGCGATGGCGATGGATACCCGTGCGCCGGTCAGGGTGCGGACCAGCAGGTCGCGGCCGACGCCGTCGGTGCCGAACCAGTGCGCGGCGCTCGGCGCGACGTCGATGGCATCCCAGTCCACGGCGTCGAACGCCCACGGGGACAGCCACGGGCCGATGACGGCGGCCAGCGCGACGAGTGCCAGGACGGCACAGCAGACCCGGGCGAGCGGGGATCCAAGGAGCGCCTCACGCATGGCGAATCCTCGGATCGAGCCTGGCGTAGCCGAGATCGACCAGCAGGTTGAAGGCCAGCACCAGCGCCGCGTAGACGATCACCGCGCCGGTCACCAGCGTGTAGTCGCGGTTCAAGGCGCCTTGGACGAAGTACCGTCCGAGACCCGGAAGCGAAAACACCTCTTCGATGACCATCGACCCGGCGAGCAGGGCGGCGGCTGCTGGACCGAGAAAGGACACGACGGGCATCAGCGCGCTCGGCAGGACATGGCGGGTGACGAGCCGGAGTGGACCCAGACCCTTCGCGCGTGCCGTCACGACGTGGGGGCGCTGCAGCACTTCGGCAACGCTGCCGCGGGTAAGCCGCATGAACGCCGCCGCGTAGGGCAGGGCGAGCGTGACCGCCGGCAGCACGAAGTGTTTCGCCGTGGCGTAGCCGCCGGCCGGGAACCAACCCAGCGTCACCGCGAACACCAACACCAGCACGGGTGCGACGACGATGGGCGGCAGGGCGAGCCCCAGGGTCGCTCCCAGGACCAGCATCCGGTCGCGGGGTCCGTCCCGGCTGAGACCGGCGAACGTCCCACCCGCCACACCCAGCAGTAGGGCAAGCGACAGCGCCGCCAGGCCGATGCCGACACTGATCGGCAATCCCATGGCGATCAGCTCGTTGACGGAGAAGTCCTTCTGCCTGAACGACGGCCCCAGATCGCCGCGGGCGAGGCGCGCGAGATAGCGGCCGTACTGGACGACCACGGGTTGGTCGAGGTCGTAGGCCGCGCGCAGGTTGGCTTCGACGTCCGGCGGTAGCCGTCGCTCGCCGTCGAACGGGCCGCCGGGCGCCAGTCGGACCAGGAAGAACGTCACGGTGACGACCGCCAAGAGCGTGACAATTGCGAACGCCAGGCGCCTCAGCAGGTAGCGACTCACGTGAGTACCCCGAGTTTGCGAAGCAAACTCGAACGCGCCCCGTCAGGGGTGCGCCGCCTCAGCAGGTAGCGGCCCATGTTAGCCCCCGAGTTTGCGGAGCAAACTCGAACGCGCCCCGTCAGGGGCGCGCCTCAGCAGGTAGCGGCTCACCTCTGGATATCGAGGTAGCGGGCCGGGTGGGTGTTGCGGGCGTTAGTTCGCCAGCCGGTGATCCTGGGATTGACCAGGCTGCGGATCGTCACGGCATACAGCGGCACCACCGGGTCGATTTCGAGGGCGGCGGCCTCAGCCTGGCGCAGCAGCGCGAGACGCGCTTCCAGCGCCGCCGTTTGCTTCGCCTTCGCCATCAGCGCGTCGACGTCGGCGTTCGCGAAGCGCCCGTAGTTGACGTCGCCGGTCGTCGACATCAGGAGTTCGAGATAGTGCTCCGGGTTGTTCTCGCCGAACCAGCCCGCTTGCGCAACCTGGAAGTTGCCTTGGCGAAGTTCCGCGAAGTGGGCGTTGAGTTCGGCGTGGTGCAGGGCGGTTTCCACGCCGATGGCGGACCACATCGCGGCGATCGCGACCTGCACCTTCTTGCTGTCGGCACCCGCGATGTAGCGCAGGGTGATGCGCAGGGGATTCTCGTCGCCGTAGCCCGCCTCGGCCAGCAGCGCACGAGCGGCTTCGGTGTCGACCGTGCGGGGGGCGACCTCGCTGGTGTAGTTCTCGACCATGGGTGGCACGAAGGAATGGCTCGGGACCTCGCCACTCTCCAGCACGCGCCCGGTAATGAGTTGGCGATCGATGGCGAGCGAGAGTGCGCGGCGCACCCTCGCATCGTCGAAGGGCGGCTCGGCGACGTTGAACACCAGGTACATGATCGACAGCAGCGGCGAAATGTGGACGTGTTCGGGCATCTCGCGTTCGAGCCACGCGATCTCCCCCGGAGGAAAGTCGCCGATGATGTCCAACTCGCCGCTGCGATAGCGGTTGTAGGCCGCGCTGCGGTCCGCCGTGGGGTAGTAGGCGACGGCATCCAGTCGCACGTTGGCGGCATCGCGGAAGCGCGGGTTCTTGCGGGCGCGAACGAACCCCTGGGGCTGCCACTCGGCGAGCACGAACGCGCCGTTGGTGACCATGTTTCCCGCCTTGACCCAGTCGTCGCCCAGTTTCTGGACGACGTGCGCCGGTACCGGGTAGCCCGTGGGATAGATCAGCCGTTCGGCGAAGAACGGAAACGGTGCCGCCAGGCGGATCTCCAGGACGTGGGGGTCCAACGCCCGCACCGCCAAGGCCTCCGCGGGCGTCCTGCCCGCGTTGACATCCGCGGCGCCCTCGATGGCGTAGAGGAAGTAGGCGAGGCTCGCCGCCGTGGCGGGATCGAGCAGACGGCGGAAAGAGAACACGAAGTCGGCGGCCGTAACCGGTTCGCCGTCGGACCAGCGGGCGTCCTTGCGGAGCCGAAAGGTCCAGGTGAGACCGTCCACGGACGTGGTCCAGCTCTCGGCGGCGCCCGGCACGATGTGGCCCTCGGCGTCGTGGGCGGTCAGACCCTCGAACAGGTCGGCGAGAATCTTCTCCTCGAGGTTCAGGTTGTAGCGGTGCGGATCGAGGGTGAGCGGTTCGCCGCCGTTGCCGATTCGCAGCTCCGCGGCACCGGCGACCATGGTCACCAACGCGACCAGGAGCGGTAGCCCAAGTCTCACCGATCGTCGTCCCGATCCCAGAAGCGCTGCATGTGCAGGAACGTGAACGACGCCGTCCAGGCGATGAGAACCAGGCCGACGAGACCTTCGGTGCCGGTGACCGCTCGGATCGGGCCGGCCGGATAAATGTCGCCGAGACCGAGTGTGGTGTAGGCGGAGGCGGAGAAGTAGATGCAGTCGAGGAAGCTCGCCGCCGAGACCGAGCCGAAGACGGTCCCCGACATCAGGTAGTAGGCGAGGCCGAAGATCCAGATCTCGAACAGGTGCACCACGAACATGGTGCCAACGAAGAACAGGACCCCCACGGGGAGGCGCCCAAGTCCGGGCGACCGGTACAACCAACGCATGGCGGCGTAGTGGATAACGCAGCACACCGCCGTCAGGCCGGCGGCGATCACGTAGGCAAGTACTTCGATCATCGGTCTCCCCTCGGCCGAGTATGTCATACGGGGCGGCGGCGGCCCGGCTGAAACGTCGGCTGCTACAATCCGGCGCTTGACTCGACCGACCCCGAACCCATGGCCCACCGAGAACCCTTCGCGGAGACCGTCACCCGGTTCGATCCGCCGGCGCATCACCACGTCCTGATCCGCTCGCCGGACGGCCGTTTCCTCGGCGCCGACGGCGACGGCCTCGGCGTCTACGATCACGCCGACGACAAGGCGGTCTGGGACGAAACCGACGGTGGCTACCGGCACGTGGTCACCGGCGTGAACCTGGCGTCCGAGGCGGGCGAGAACGGTGCATGCCGGCTGCGTTTCCGAGATGAGGCTGTGGGTGCCGATGGCTCGCCTGGCGAGGATGGCGCGGCGTTCGCCCCGGGTCGCGGTCCCGAGAAACTTCCGTCGGAGTACCTGCGCGAGTTTCGAGACAACGGTTGGGTGTGTCTGACGAGCATACTCGCTGCGGAGATCGTCGACGAACTGCACCGGGTGTCCTGCACGGGCCCCTATGCCGACCGGGAGTACGAACGCGGCCGGCAACCCCTGTGCCAGACATCCGCCCTGGCTCGGCAGGCGGTGGAGCCGATCTCGCTGTGGCTGCTCCGCGAATAATTCGTCTCGGCCACACGCCGAGTTTCGCCATCCTCGGCAGGGACGACGGCGAGCGGGACGTGCAGGGCTGGCACTCCGACTTCCCCTACCTGTGGGGCATCGGCGGACGCGCCAACGGCGGCGGCCGGATACCCGTGCTCCCCGGCGACCTCGTCCTCGGCGTGCAGCGCAATGTGTGCGTCTCCGAGTTCACCAAGGTCGGCGGCGCGACCGCCTTCAAGCTGGGCTCCCACGCGCTGAACTCGGGGCCGCCCGAGCATTGGGGAACCGGCAACACCTACGGCCAGCGCGGCCACCGCAAGGCGCACGGGCTGCCCTACAACGGTCCCGATGCCGATGTCGTCGAAGCACCCCCGGGCAGCATCATCCTCTACGACTCGCGCACCTGGCACCGCGCGGGCGTGAACCGCACCGACGAACGTCGGGCGGCGATCCTGCAGGCGATGATTCCGGGCTACGTCATGCCGTTCTTCGACACCAGCGGGGCCTACAAGGACTTCCGCGCAAGCCCCCTGGCGGAGCAGCTCGACGAACACGAACGCCACGAGTTCCAAGAACTCATGGTGCACAGGATCGGTCCGGTGGCCATCACCGGGGATCGGGAACTCACGAAACTGACCAAAGCCGGCAAACAGGAAGTGAGTGCCTACTAACAGGCGTTGGTCGTGATTCTCGCTGGCGACATCGGCGGCACCAACGCCCGCTTCGGCTGCTATGCCGACGGCGAACGGGTAGGCGTTGCGGAACTCGACGCCGACGCGTTCGAGGGCGGTGAATCCCTAGTGGCCGCTGCCATGGCCGAACTGGGCTCGGCAGGGGTAGACGCCTGCTGTCTGGCCGTCGCGGGACCGGTGTTCGGCGACGAAGCGAAGCTGACCAACCTCGATCTGGCGTTCTCGCGCCGGGGTATCGAAACGGCGACCGGCGCAGCTTCCGTCGCCCTGGTCAACGACATGGTCGCCCTGGGGAGCGCCGTCGGCGGACTCCCGGACGACCGCTTCGAGTTGCTGAGTGGCAAGCCCCGGTCAGGCGTGAAGAGCGTCCTCGCCGCCGGTACCGGCCTGGGCATGGTCATCGTGGCCGACGGCAAGTGCCTGCCTTCCGAGGGCGGTCACGCACGCGTGTCCCCCGTGGGTGCGTTCGAACGCGAGTTGGTGGCCTTCACGGAATCCGAAGTCGAGGATCACGGCGGGATCGTCGCGTGGGAACACTATCTTTCCGGGCGTGGCGTGGGAGCCCTCTACCGGGCCGTCTGCGCGGTTTGGGGTGCAAACCCCGAGTCGCTGAGTGCGGAGGAGATCACACGCCGGGGGCTCGAGGTGGCGGATCCGGTGTGCCACACCACGGTGGAGACCTGGGCCGGCCTGCTGGCGACGGCGGCGGGCTCTCTGGCGGTGACGTCGCTGTCGCTGGGAGGCGTGTACGTGGGCGGCTCGATCCCACCGGTGATCGCCGAGCTGCTTCGCGGGCACCTGTTCCGGCGTCGCTTCGAAGACGCGGCCTGGGCGGCGGACTACCTGCGGGAGGTTCCGATCCACTTGATCACGGATCCCCTTGCGGGGCTGGACGGCGCCCACCTGATCGCCGCGGGACTGTGAGTGGCGAGAGGAGGCCTGCGTGAAAGTCAGCATAGGCATCGGCGGCGCCGCTTCGGGCGGACGCCGCGACGACTTCCAGGAC
>JAGWBN010000006.1 GCA_021295875.1 Pseudomonadales bacterium | reverse complement strand
GTGGCAGCGACGGATGTCGGCATCGAAGGTGTGGTGCCAGGCGGCACGGAAGCGGGCAATCCCCGGTTCGTCGATGGGCATTTCGCGCGCCGGCAGGATGCGGACGCTTTCGGTTTCACGCAGCGTGCGCTGGGAGTCGGCATCGAACAGGCGCAGGCTGTCGATCTCATCGTCGAACAGGTCGATGCGCACCGGACTCGTGCCGCCCATGGGATAGATGTCGACCAGCGATCCCCGCACGGCGAACTCGCCGCGTTCCGACACCGTGTCGACCGCGCGATAGCCCGCACTGGCCAGGCGTTGGCGCTCGGTGGCGATGTCGAACGTCTGGCCGAGGGCGACGACCAGCGACTGGCTCTGGACGAAACTCGGTGGCGCCAGGCGCTGCAGCAGGGTCGTGACCGGCACGACCAGCACGCCACGCCGCATCCCGGGCAACTCGTAGAGCGTCTCCAGGCGCTCGGAGACGATGTCCTGGTGGGCCGAGAAGTGGTCGTAGGGGAGGGTCTCCCAATCCGGGAAGGTCAGCACGGGTACCGCACCCGACCCGAAGAACCGGATTTCCCCCAACGCATGGAAGGCCGCCTCGGTGTCCGTCGCCACGTAGACCACCAAGTGGTCGCAGTCGGCGGCCAGCCGAGCGGTCATCAAGGAACCACCACTGCCGTGGAGTCCTTGCCAGTTGTGGATGAGGTGGGGCGCCGGGATCTCGGGCGCCGGCGAAGATCGCATCGCCCTATCTTAGCACCGAAGACGCCCAAACGACCTTGGGGTGCTCCGGGGCGCCCAGTTGGCCGAACGCTGCACGGTCGAGTCCGCACGGCGGTGTCTGGTCGAGAGGAAGGGTCTTGGACACCGCTGTCATGATCGGCCACAAGGCGCGGTTGACAACGTTGTCATCGACACCGTAACGTGGAGCGCTCCTCATGAAACGACCCCGGCTATGGCATATGGGTTTGGCGTGGCGCTGGGCGGTCGCCGGCATAGGCATGCATCGCACTTGACGAGCTGCATTGTCTCGTCCGGAATGCTTGGACGATGCGCGAGTTAGCTTCTCGGTGGACGGCGACCCGTAGACCGCTGGACCCCGCGCATCCAACTGAACGAGCGGTCGCACGCATCGTCGCCCAATGCATGGGGGCGCTCTCGGTCGAGCAGAAGGTTGGCCAAATGATCCAGGCCGAGATCGCCAACGCCACGCCGACGGAAGCGGGCGAATTCGGCCTGGGCTCGATTCTCAACGGCGGCGGCAGCACTCCGCATGGCAACAAGCATGCCAGTGGCGACGACTGGCTGGCGCTTGCCGATGCGTTCCACGATGCTTCCTACGGAGGTCGCGGGGCATCGAACGCCGTGCCGATCATGTGGGGGACGGATGGGGTCCACGGCCATTCGAACGTCTACGGCGCCACGGTGTTTCCGCACAATATCGGCCTGGGCGCCGCGCGGGATGGCGATCTGGTACATGCCATCGGCAGGGCTACCGCGCGCGAGGTGGCGGCCACCGGTATCGACTGGACTTTCGCGCCGACGTTGGCCGTCGTCCGCGACGACCGCTGGGGGCGAACCTACGAAGGCTATTCCGAGTGTCCGGACGTGGTCACCGCGTACGCCACCCGGATGGTCACCGGCTTGCAGGGCGAGGCCGGCACCAGCGAGTTTCTTGGTCGCGGGCGGGTATTGGCCACCGCCAAGCACTATCTCGGCGAGGGTCAGACGACGGATGGACGAGACCAGGGCGATGCCGCCTGCTCGGAGGAGACGCTGTGCGACCTCCATGCCGGGGGCCACCGGGCCGCCCTCGCCGCCGGCGTTCAGACCGTCATGGCGGCGTACAACAGTTGGCTCGGTACGAAGGTTCACGCGCACCGCTACCTCCTGACCGACGTGCTCAAAGGCGCGCTCGGTTTCGATGGTTTCGTGGTCAGCGACTGGGACGGTTTTCTCCAGGTTGCCGACGACCCTGGCGAGGCCTGCGCACGCTCGGTGAACGCCGGTGTCGACCTGTTGATGGTGGGCGTGGAATGGCGACGCACCTACCACGACCTGCTGCAGCAGGTGCGTGCCGGGGCCGTGCCGATGGCGCGGGTCGACGATGCCGCGACCCGCATTCTGCGCGTGAAGGCGCGCGCCGGGTTGTTTGCCAAGCAACGACCGTCTGAGCGTCCTGACGCCCGCGACAAGACGGTGATCGGCCACCCGGACCACCGCGAACTCGCACGGCGGGCGGTGCGCCGGTCCCTGGTGCTGCTGAAGAACGACGGCGTGCTACCCCTGCGGCGCGACGCCAAGATGCTGGTGGCGGGCGACGGTGCCGACGACATCGGCAAGCAATGCGGGGGCTGGACGCTCACCTGGCAGGGAACCGGCAACGACAACGCGGACTTTCCCACCGGCACGTCGATCTTCGAAGGCCTCGTGCAGGCAGCAGCGGACCATGGCGGTTCCGTCCGCCTGAGTCCGGACGGCGATTTCGGCGACGACGCACCGGACGTTGCCGTCGTCGTGTTCGGCGAGGACCCCTACGCGGAGGGTGACGGCGACCGCAGTCACCTGAGCTATTCGGCGCAGGACTCCCAGCCGCTGGCGATCCTGCGCCGCATGAAGGAGAAGGGTATTGCCACGGTGTCCGTCTTTCTCACGGGGCGCCCCCTCTGGGTGAACCCCGAACTCAATGCCTCGGACGCCTTCGTGGTCGCTTGGCTCCCGGGCACCGAGGGTGGCGGCGTGGCCGACGTGCTGTTTCGCGGCGTCGGCGGCGACGTGGGACACGACTTCCACGGTCGGCTGTCGTTCTCGTGGCCCCGTGACGCCCAGCAAACGCCCCTGAACATCGGCGATGTCGACTATGCGCCGTTGTTTCCCTACGGGTACGGGTTGCGCTACCGGGATGGGCCCGGAACCATCGTCGGGCTCGATGAAGTGGATGCCGCGCACGGCCGACCCGCCTTCGACGGATCCCGCGGCGCCGGTTCGACCTACCCGCGGCCCCCGGACGGCTGCTCGACAGGCTGATCTCAGTCGTACACCGATTCGGTTGCGCCTTCGTGCACCGACCCCCTAGAATGCAAAGGGTTCCGGAGAGGGGGCGCCGTCCCGCTCGCCGGATTTGTCGTGCGCGCATGGATGGCAACACAGGATTCGACTGCAGCGGCATGGCGTCACACCAGCAGCGACATCGATGAAAGCGACGGACATCGCCGACCCCAACTACTTTCACAAGGTAGTCGACTGTCAGTGGGCTTGCCCCGCGCATACGCCCGTGCCCGACTATATCCGCCTGATCGCCGAGGAACGCTTCACCGAAGCGTACATGCTGAACTGGGATTCGAACGTCTTCCCGGGCATTCTCGGGCGCACCTGCGACCGTCCCTGTGAACCCGCCTGCCGTCGGGTGCGCACGGAGGAGAAGCCGGTCGCCATCTGCCGGCTGAAGCGCGTCGCCGCCGATCACAAGGGCGACATCTCGGCCTTCATGCCCAAGGTGCCGAAGAAGAAGAACGGCAAGCGCATCTGCCTCATGGGTGCGGGTCCGGCGTCGCTGGCCGTGGCCCGCGATCTGCTGCCGTTCGGCTACGAGATCGACATGTTCGACCGCGACCCGGCGGGCGGCGGCATGATGCGTAGCCAGATTCCGGCGTTCCGACTGCCGGCCGACGTCCTGGAGGAGGAGGTCGACCTCATCCTCGACATGGGGGTCAATGCTCAGTTCGGCTACGAGATCACGAGCATGAAGGCGATGCTCGACATGGACTACGACGCCTATTTCGTCGGTACCGGCGCTCCCCGGGGACGCGATCTCGACCTTCCGGGCCGCCAGGAAGTCGACGACCACATCTCTATTGGCATCGACTGGCTGTCGAGCGTCGCCTTCGGACACACGTCGTCCATTTCCGGCAAGGTCATCGTCATGGGAGGCGGCAACACCGCCATGGACTGCTGCCGGACCTCCAAGCGTCTGGGCGCCGAGCGTGTCACGGTGGTGGTTCGCTCCGCCTTCGATGTCATGAAGGCGTCGGAGTGGGAGAAGGAAGACGCGATGTCGGAAGGCATCCCGATCATCAACAACCGCCCGCCGAAGGAGTTTCTGCACGACAACGGCAAGCTCACCGGCATCGTCTTCGAATGCGTCAAGCCGATTCCCGACGGCAAGGGACGCTACCGCTACGAGCCCTCCGGCGAGCCCGACGTGGTCGTGGAATGCGACCACGTACTGATGGCCATCGGCCAGGAGAACCACTGCCCGTGGGTCGAACGCGATGCCGGCATCGAGTTCGATAAGTGGGACTGCCCGATCCTCGACGAGGACACCCTGCAGTCCAGCCATCCCAAGGTGTTCTTCGGCGGCGACTCGGCGCTCGGCCCGGAGAACATCATCTGGGCCTCGGCCCACGCCCACAAGGCGGCCATCTCCATTCATCTGATGTGCCAGGGCAAGGACATCAAGCAGGACCGTCCACCGGAGGGCGTCAACCTCATCAGCCAGAAGATGGGCATCCACCAGTGGAGCTACGACGCGGAGCACGACGCCGCCAAGCGCTTCCTCGTGCCCCATGCCAACAAGCGCAAGGCGCTCGACAACATCAAGATCGAGGTGGAACTCGGCTTCGATGCGCGCCTTGGCCTGAAAGAGGCGCAACGCTGCCTCAACTGCGACGTGCAGACGGTGTTCACGGAGAAGCTGTGCATCGAGTGCGACGCGTGCGTCGACATCTGCCCGATGGACTGCATCACGTTCACCGACAACGCCGAGGAGCCCGACCTGCGTACGGCCCTGATGGCACCCGCAGAGAACGAGGAGCAGGATCTGTACGTCTCCGAGTCGTTGACGACGGGACGAGTCATGGTCAAGGACGAGGACGTCTGCCTGCACTGCGGACTGTGCGCGGAACGCTGCCCGACCCACGCCTGGGACATGCAGAAATCCGTCATTCACATCCCGCAGTTGGGCTCATACGCTTCGGGGTGATCCACGTGACCGAACCACGATTCCCGTCCGGAACGCGTGCGGGCGGCGCGGGCGGTGCGCGCGTGCGCTACAACGACTTCGTGATCCGTTTCGCCAACGTCAACGGTTCGGGATCGGCGTCCGCCAACGGCATGTTCGCCAAGGCGCTGTTCCGCATGGGCGTGCCCGTGGCGACGCGCAACATCTTCCCGTCGAACATCGAGGGCCTGCCGACCTGGTTCGAGGTCCGGGTCTCGGAACGCGGCTACGCCGGCCGCCGCGAAGGCATCGACCTCATGGTGGCGATGAACGCCGAGACCTTCGAGGAGGACATCGCGTCCATCGTCCCGGGCGGCTACCTGGTGTACGACAACTCCAAGGATCTGCACGTCGGCCTGCGCCGTGCCGACATCAACTACGTCGGTATTCCCATCTCGCAACTCGTGCTGCCGGAGTTCCCGAACCCGAAGCACCGGGCGCTGTTCAAGAACATCGTCTACCTGGGGTCGCTGTCGGCGCTCATCAACATCGACTTCGACGTCATCACCGGCATGGTTTCGTCGCAGTACAAGGGCAAGGACGATCTCATCGCGCCGAACATCCACGCCCTGGAGATCGGCCGCAACTACGTGCTCGACTACCTCGACGGCCCGCTGCCCATCCAGGTGCGCTACTCCAACGCGGCGGAGAACAAGATTCTTGTCGACGGCAACACCGCCGCCGCCATCGGCGCGATCTACGGGGGCGCCACGGTGTGCGCCTGGTATCCGATCACCCCGTCGACATCGCTGGCCGAAGCCTTCGAGCAGTACTGCAACCGTCTGCGCGTGGACGAAAGCGGGCAACGCAACTTCGCCATCATCCAGGCGGAAGACGAGCTGGCCGCCATGGGCATCGTCATCGGCGCCGGCTGGAACGGCGCCCGGGCCTTCACGGCCACCAGCGGTCCGGGGCTGTCGCTGATGACCGAGTTCCTCGGCCTTGCGTATTTCGCGGAGATTCCCGCAGTGCTCTGGGACATCCAACGCGCCGGCCCCTCCACCGGGATGCCCACGCGCACCCAGCAGGGCGACCTGCTCGCCGCCGCCTACGCCTCGCACGGCGACACCCGGCATCCGCTCTTGTTTCCTTCCACCCCCAACGAGTGCTTCGACTTCGCGGTCGTCGCGCTGGATCTGGCTGATCGACTGCAGACGCCGATCCTGGTGATGTCGGATCTCGAACTGGGCATGAACGACAACCTCGCCGATCCCTTCGCTTGGGAGGACGACCGCCGGTTGGACCGTGGCAAGGTGCTCGACGCCGACGATCTTGATGCGATCGAGACCTTCGGTCGCTACGTTGACGTCGACGGGGACGGCATCGGCTACCGGACGCTGCCGGGCACACATGCGGAGAAGGGCGCGTTCTTCACCCGTGGCACGTCGCGGGACGAGTACGCGGCCTACACCGAGGCTCCGGAGGCGTACACCGCCAACATGGACCGGCTGCTTAGGAAGTGGGAGACCGCGCGCAGACTCGTGCCCGCACCGGTCGTGGAGGACGAGGGCCGCGATGTCGGGATCATCTACTACGGCACCACGGCGCTACCCATTCCGGAAGCCTTGGACCGCTTGGCGGAGGATGGCGTCGAACTCGACACCATGCGTATCCGCGGTTTCCCGTTCACCACCGAGGTGCGCGACTTCATCGACCGGCACGGCATCGTGTTCCTCGCCGAGCAGAACCGCGACGCGCAGATGAAGACCCTGCTGGTGAACGACCTGCAAATCGATCCGGCGCGCATCGACGCGGTGCTCTACTACGGCGGCTTCTCCATCTCCGCCGACACGATCTACGAGCAGGTCAGCGAACGCCTGGTGGAGTACAAAGTGCCGCGGCTGCGTGCCGTCGGCGGCGGGCGAAGCAGTCCGCCTAGCAAGTAGGGGAGGTCCGTCCATGACCTACGTCGCCAAACCCCGTGTCCGGCATCCGCTGCTGCCCATCAACGAACTGGGCCTCACCCGGCGCGACTACGAAGGTGCGGTGTCGACGCTTTGCGCCGGCTGCGGCCACGATTCGGTGTCCGCGGCGATCGTCCAGGCGTGCGCCGAACTGGCGTTGCCGCCGCACAAGTTCGCCAAGGTCTCCGGAATCGGCTGCTCGTCGAAGACGCCGAGCTATTTTCTGAGCCACTCCCACGGCTTCAACGCCGTGCACGGGCGAATGCCGTCGGTGGCCACCGGCGCGAACCTCGCCAACCGGGAACTCTACTGCGTCGGAGTCTCCGGCGACGGCGACAGCGCCTCCATCGGCATCGGCCAGTTCGCGCACATCGTCCGGCGTCGCATCAACATGCTCTACATCGTCGACAACAACGGCACCTACGGGCTCACCAAGGGCCAGTTCTCGGCCACCAACGACAAGGGTTCGACGAGCAAGAAGGGCGTTCCCAACCTCTACGAGCCCATCGACCTCGTGTCCATGGCGCTGCAGATCGGCGCGAGCTTCGTCGCCCGGAGTTTTTCCGGCGACAAGAGCCAGTTGGTGCCGCTCATCCAGGCCGGCCTGATGCACAAGGGTTTCGCCTTCATCGACGTCATCTCGCCCTGCGTCGCGTTCAACAACCACAACGGCTCGACCAAGAGCTACGACTACGTGCGTGGCCACTCGGAACGCCTGGTCAGCGCCGACTACATCGCCGCAGGCGAGGAGATCACCGTGGACTACGAGTCCGGCACGGCGGAAGACGTCGCCATGCCCGATGGTTCGACCCTGCGCCTGCGCAAGCTCGACGAGAACTACGATCCCCGCGACCGTGTCCAGGCGTTGACCCACGTCCAACGTGCCGCCGAGGCGGGCGAGGTGGTCACCGGACTGCTCTACGTGGATCCCGACGCGGCCGACTGTCACGACGCCCTGGGGACACCGGCGGCGCCCCTCAACGCCCTGGACGAATCGGTGCTGTGTCCGGGTGCCGCAGCTTTGGTAGGGGTCAACGCGCAATTGAGCTAGCCCGCATGTCTCATCAGGTCGCTTGTGCGTGAGATCGTCGTGGGGGTCGGTGTTTCCGAGCCTTGAGGAGATGAACTTTTCGTTTACAACGGCGTGCCGTTGCCGATAATACCCGCCATCCGCTCCATGCGGCATCGAGCGCCGCTGACTACCAGGCAACAACGGAGTGTTTGTTTCATGGAAGGGATCCGCTGTGGCACTGCCTAGTCTCGAGGACTACTTCCCGGATTGGAAGGAGCGGGAGGAGCTGGCCGAGGCGATGATCCCCATCATCGGCAAGCTCTACCGCAAGAACGTCGTCATCTACTGCTACGGGCGCGCGCTGCACAATCGCAGCGTCACCGACATCATGAAGACGCACCGGTTCGTCCGCCAGGTCGCGGAGAACGAACTGTCCGAGTTCGAGAGCTATCCGATTCTCGAGGCGTTGTCGAAGCTCGACCTGGGGCCGTCGCACGCGGATGTCGGCAAGCTGGCGGTGCGGTTGATGGAGCGCCAACAGCGGGGTGAGGACGTCACGCCGTTGGAGTTCGTCCGCGAAGCCAGCAAACACGTCATCGGGCGCCATGTGAAACCCCTGGAGAAACCCCAGGACGTGGTTCTGTTCGGCTTCGGTCGAATCGGTCGGCTGCTAGCCCGCCTGCTGATCGAGAAGACCGGCGGCGGCGATCAGCTGGTGCTGCGTGCGGTAGTCCTCCGGCCCGGTCGCGACGACGACATCCACAAGCGGGCGGCGCTGTTGCGTCGGGATTCCGTGCACGGGGCATTCAACGGCACCATTCGGGTCGACGAAGACAACCAATGCCTGATCGTGAACGGCAACGTCGTGCGAATGATCTACGCGGAAGACCGAGCGAAGATCGACTACACGCGCCACGGCATCGACAACGCCATCCTGATCGACAACTCGGGGGTGTGGCGGGACGAGGGCGGATTGGCCGAGCACCTTGAGTCCAAAGGCATTGACCGTGTGCTGCTCACGGCCCCCGGCAAAGGCGGCATCAAGAACATCGTCTCGGGAGTGAATTCGCACAAGGTGAGCGACGACGACAAGATCCTGTCCTGCGCATCCTGCACCACCAACGCGATCGTGCCGGTCTTGAAGGCGGTCAACGACAAGTGGGGCATCGTTCACGGGCACATGGAGACCGTGCACGCCTATACGCCGGACCAGAATCTCCACGACAACTATCACAAGAGTGACCGACGCGGCCGCGCCGCGCCGCTGAACATGGTGATCACCGAGACGGGGGCCTCGCAGGCGGTGTCGAAACTGCTCCCGGAACTTGCCGGCAAGCTCACCGGCAACGCCATCCGCGTGCCGACACCGAATGTCTCACTGGCGATCTTCGTTCTCACCCTGCGGCGCGACACCACGCTGGAGGAGGTCAACGGCTACCTGCGCGACGTCGCCTTGGACTCGTCGCTGCAGCGTCAAATCGACTACACGTCGTCCAAGGAACGCGTTTCCAGCGACTACATCGGCAACCGCCATGCCTGCAGCATCGACGGCGGCGCCACCATCGTCGCTGGCAACCGGGTCACGCTCTACGTCTACTACGACAACGAGTTTGGCTACGCCAGCCAGGTGATCCGCGTGACCCAGAAGTGGGCCGGCATCCGCTATCCGCTGATTCCCGACGATGTCGCACGGACGGGATTCGAGGAGATGCGAACCTCGGTTGCCGCGGGCTGACCGTGCGGCGGCGGCCTTGACGCGCGTCACTCGGATCGTGAGACGACCTCCCGAACGTTTCGCCCGGGTGCTCGAAGCGCGCGCGGTTCTCGCGCTGTGGTTCGGCGCGATGATCGGCTGGAGCTGGGTGCTGATGACCCGATACTCGGTGGCGAACGCCGGCAGCGTCGGCACCCTCGTGGCATTTGTCGGCGGTGGCTTGGTGTTGTGCGATAGGCGGTTCCACCTGCGGGAGTTTGTGGCAAACTCTTCGGCATGCGTGCCGGGCGGACGGCGCGTCCCAAGAGCATGATTGAGCTTTCCACCCAGCGGTTGGTTCTCCGTCCATTCGTCATGGAAGACGTCGATGCGTTGCACACGCTGTGGGGGGACCGCGAGGTCCGCCGCTACCTGTTTTCCGGCGAGGTGCCGGCTAGGGAGCGGGTGATCGGAATCGTCGAAGCCAGCATTCGGAACTTCGACAAGCGGGGCTACGGCTTCTTTTCGGTACGTCTCGCCTTGGCGCCGACGGAGGTGATCGGCTTTACAGGCTTCCGGCCGTTCGAGGACGGCGACGAGGTCGAACTGCTATTCGCCATCGCGCCGTCCCAGTGGGGGCGTGGCTACGCCACCGAGGCGACCCGTGAGGTCCTGCGTTTCGGTTTCGGCGAGTGTGGCTTGAGCCGGGTCGTCGCCACCACGGATACGCCCAATCAACGCTCGGTGCGGGTACTGCAGCGCCTCGGACTGTTCTTCGACCAACGCCGCGTGCGTCATGGTCTGGACACGGTGTACTTCGCCATGAGCGGCGAGGAGTTCGGCGCCATGCGCACGGCGGGACGCCCCGGCAAGGCAGGGGAAGGCCGCGTGGGGATCGCCGACCAGCAATGAGCTTCCACAATGCCGTTCCTCGCTCCACAGTGCGCTGACCCGACGATGCACATCGGACTCTTGGCTCTCGACTTCCACCTGGCCGGGTGCCGTTCGTTGAAGGAGAAGCGTCGCCGGCTGGAGCGCCTGCGGGGCCGGTTCGGGCGTGTCGCCAACCTGGCCGTGTGCGAGAGCGACTACCAGGATTCGCATCGCCGCGCGCGCTGGTCGGTGGTGGCGGTCGCGGACGATTCACGGGTGGTCGAGCAGTCCCTGACGGAGGTGGAACGCTGGGTCGCGCAGTCGGTGGATGCCACCATCGTGGATGTCGATCGCGAGGTGTTCGCCACGTGAGCCTCTATCTGACCCTGGTCGCGGTTGCGGTGCTGCTGACCATGTGGCTGCGGTCGATGCGTCGGGCACGTCGGGAATGGATCCGGTCGCTCGACCTGATCGGCCAGTGGGACCTCGACACGTCGAGTGAGTCTGCCGAAGCGTCGCTCGGGGAACCGAGATCGCTCACCCTGTCCGGCGGCCCCGTTTCCGGACCGTACGTGGCCCGTGATGGCGACATGATCTACCGGGGGCGTTGGAGCCTGAGCGGCAACCGGCTATCCCTGGAACCGGAAGGCGGTCGCGCGGCGCATTACGACCTGCGCGCATTCGGCACCGGCAGAATCGGCATCGACGGCCCGGGTCGCCAGCGCGAGATCTACGTCAAGCGCGACGACAACGTCATTCCCTTCCGCGTCCGGTCCTGACCCGAAACGGTCGCCGCGCGATCCCGCCCGTGACGGTTTTCGACCCGGAACCGTTCCTCAAGGGGCTCACCACCCGACCCGGCGTGTATCGCATGCTGGGCGAGGACCAAGCCGTTCTCTATGTCGGCAAGGCGCGCAACCTGAGGGCACGCGTCAGTGCCTACTTCCGTGCGTCGGGATTGACCGCGAAGACCATGGCCCTAGTCGCCAAGGTGCGCGACATCCACGTCACGGTCACGGCCAGCGAGACCGAGGCGCTGCTCTTGGAGCAGAGCTTGATCAAGGCGGAGCGGCCGCCCTACAACGTCGTCCTGCGCGACGACAAGTCCTATCCCTACATCCAGCTGACCGAGCACCCATATCCAAGGCTGGCGTTCCATCGCGGAGGTCGCCGGGGTGGTCGCTACTTCGGTCCGTTTCCCAGCGCCGCCTCGGTACGGGACAGTCTCAACATACTGCAGAAGCTGTTCGGCATCCGCTCCTGCGAAGACGGCTTCTACAAGAACCGTTCCCGGCCCTGCCTGCAGCATCAGATCGAACGCTGCAGCGCGCCTTGCGTCGGCCTGGTCGACAGGCAGAAATACGCCGACGACGTACGTCTTGCGGTGATGTTCCTGGAGGGCAAGAGCCAGGCGATTCTCGCCGAGTTCAAGGACAAGATGGAGGCCGCCGCCGAGGCGCTGGAGTTCGAACGGGCCGCGAAGTACCGCGATCAGATCGACCACCTGCGCCGGGTTCAGGAGGACCAGTACGTCCACGGCGCAGGCGGCGACGTGGACATCTTCGGCCTGGCGTTGGCTGGCGGTCAGGCATGTGTACAGGGGCTGTTCGTTCGCGACGGACGGCTCTTGGGACATCGCACCTGGTTCCCGAAGAACGAGCTGGCGATCAGCGCCGGCGAACTGCTGTTCGCTTTCATCTCCCAGTACTACCTGGGGGGAGATGATCGAGAGATTCCCAAGTCGGTGATCGCATCGCTAGCGACACCGGAACCCGACACGGCAGGTGCCGAGCCGGTCGTGGCCGACGTCGACAGGCGGGGCAACGTCGCCAGCCGCGAGGATCTGGCGGTTCTCGGCACTGCACTCACCAGCCGTGCGGGCCGCCGCGTCGGCATCGCGCGCAACGTCCGCGGCCAACGGGCGGGTTGGGCGCGGATGGCGACCGAGAACGCGAAGGTCGCCCTTGCGAGCCTGATCGCCGATCGCAAGAACGTGCTGTCGAGGTTCCTCGACCTGCAGTCGATACTCGGCTGCGAAGACGTTCCCAAGCGCGTGGAGTGTTTCGACATCAGCCACGCCGCCGGGGAGGCGACGGTGGCTTCCTGCGTCGTCTTCGGCACCGAGGGACCGGTCAAGTCGGACTATCGGCGGTTCAACATCGAGGGCGTGCCGCGGGGTGACGACTACGGTGCCCTGGAACAGGCGATTCGGCGTCGATACACCCGCCTGGCGAAGGGCGAGGGCGTACTCCCGGATCTGCTCCTCATCGACGGCGGTGTCGGCCAGGTGAATCGGGCTTGCGAGGTCTTCATGGAACTCCAGGTTGACGACGTCACGGTCCTCGGGATCGCCAAGGGCCCGAGCCGGAAGCCGGGCTTGGAGACCATCGTCCAGGTCGGTGGCCACGAGTTGCCGGTGCCGGCCAACGGTCCCGCCATGCATCTCCTCCAGCACCTTCGCGACGAGGCCCATCGCTTTGCCATCGCGGGTCACCGGGGGCGCAGGCGGAAACGCCAGAGACGGTCGATACTGGACGACATTGCGGGCATCGGACCGCGCCGCAAGCGAGCGCTGCTCGCTCATTTCGGTTCAGTGGCGTCGATCAAGGGAGCGAGTTGCGAAGAAATCTCGAAGGTGCCGGGTGTTAGCCGTAAACTGGCCGCCGACATCCACGGATCGCTGCATGGCCACTAGCCTCCCGAGTCTGCCAAACATCCTGACGATCACCCGTATCGCCCTGGTGCCGGTCTTCGCCCTTGTGTACATCGCGACCGAGGGCTACTACTGGATCGCGTCGATGCTGTTCGCGGCAGCGGCGTTCACCGACTGGCTTGACGGTTACCTTGCGCGCAAGCTCGACCAGACAACGCCGTTCGGCGCCTTCCTGGATCCGGTGGCCGACAAACTGATCGTCGTCACGGCGCTTGTGCTGCTCATCGGCAACCACGCCAGTCTCTTGCTGACGCTCCCGGGGGTCATCATCGTCGGCCGTGAGATCGTCATCTCCGCGTTGCGCGAGTGGATGGCGGAGATGAACCGCCGCGGCCTGGTGGCGGTGTCCTGGATGGCGCGGGTGAAGACGGGCCTGCAGATGATCGCCATCTTCATTCTGCTCGCCAATCCTCCGGTCATGAACCGTCCCTGGGTCATCCTCGGACTCGTGCTGCTGTACGTGGCGGCGCTGCTGACGATCTGGTCGATGGTGATCTATGGCCGTGCCGCCTGGCCCACGTTGAAGGAAGGTCTGAGCGAGAACGGTCCTTAGCGCAGACCAGCGCAAACCAACCCTGCAAGGTCCCTTCACGGCAGGCTGTGCTAGACTCGCGCGGCTGAGTGCCGCTATTCGGGCAAGCGACCAATGGCTGGATGGCAGAGTGGTTATGCAGCGGACTGCAACTCCGTTCACGCCGGTTCGATTCCGACTCCAGCCTCCAGACCCACCAGTCGCCTGAAGCGAGGGGCTGATTCCAACGAGAAGTGAGCCTGAAGCAGTGGGTTTGGGGTCATTGGAGGATTGATCTTGAGCCTATCCGCTATGCAGACGGACGATACAACCGTGGCTGTGGTAAAGTTGTCAGGACACGTTTTAACCGACGCATCGAGGTGCAGGCGACGAGGGGATCGCTCGATCAATGGAATTAAAAGTAGAGACCCACAACGGCACGTTGATCACCAAGGCGGAAGGTCGGATCGACGGCACCAACGCGGGTGAGTTCGAAGGTGCCATGCAGGCTGCGATGAGCGAGAGTAAGGATTCGGTAGTGCTCGACTGCGAGGATCTGTCGTACATCAGCAGCGCGGGTCTCCGGGCCGTGCTCCGGATTGCCAAGGACCTTCAGAAGCGGGCGGTCAAGTTCGCACTCTGCTCGCTGTCCGGTCCGATCCGGGAAGTCTTCCAGATCAGCGGTTTCGACAAGATCATCACCATCCACGCCTCGCGCACTGCAGCACTCGCCGACTGACCCGCGCGGTTCCTCGAGAAGAGACAGGCGACCGCCCGCCCTAGGGCGCGTTCGGGTCCCTCCACAGGTCCGGTAGGGCCACCGCACAGGCACGTAGGGCCGCCCCACGGGTCAGCTTCAGTCGTCGCCAGCCCCCAATCGCTTCGCGAGGCTCTTGCCAAGCTCCTCGTGGCCACCGGCGAACGCCCACCCGGCGGGTGTCCCGTCGTAGACCTTGTCGCGTAGCGACGCGTCCGCTCCCCGAACAATCAACTCGTCGACGAGACTCGCATCGCCATCGATGGCGGCTTGATGCAGGGCGGTGGCACCATCGCCCCGCCGTGCGTTGATGTCCACGCCCGCATCGACCAAGACGAACAGAATCTTCGTCTCGCGCAGCATGGCGCTCTCGACCAGCGCGCGTCCGGCAAGCTCGGAATGGGGGTCGAAGCCGGCAAGCGTGGCGGGCGACCGTCCGTCCGCCAGATCGGCAAGCAGGGTGTAGACCCCGTCCACCCGTGCACCGCCCCGTGCCAGCGCGGCCACCATCGACACCGTCAGGCCCGCGTCGCGTGGATGCCCACTGCTTGTCAGCAGCCCGACGGTGGTTTCGTCCGGTCCTCCGCGGTACGCGTAGCAGGAAGCGTTCGGATCGGCACCGGCATCCAGCAGCAGTTGGATGACCTGCACGGCGTTGGCCGGTGTCCTCTGGCGCTCGCCTTCGAAGCCGTTGGCACCCAGGTAGTGCAGAAGGGTGCATCGATGTGGCCGCGATGAACGCGCCCGGGCCAGCACGGTATTGTCGCCGAGGAGGCGTGAGAGGGTGTCGACATCGCCTGCCACCACGGCGTCGGCCGCGCGCTCGAACAGCGCGGCGAACTCTGGCTCGTCGAACAGGATGGACGGCTCCGCCGGCGTTAGGGGTAGCAGTCGTTCGACCACCTGGGCGTGGGATTCATCGACGATGCGTCGGGCGACATCGAGCGGCGTCTCACCCCCGTAGTTCACGGCGCCTGCGTCGGCCCCTTCGGCGAGCAGGTGTTCCACTGCGCCGACATCACCGCATCCGGCGGCGATATGCAGCGCCCGCTGGCCATCGTCGTCGACGGCGTCCGAAGCGGCGCTGCCACCGAGCAGCAGGCGGACGGCGTCCGTGTTGCCTTCGCGTACGGCCCGACACAGCCAGACGTGATCGACCTCCTTCAGACTTGCCGGGGCTGCGTAGCGGCGTGCCCCGGCGTCATCCCCGGCGAAGCATGCGGCGACCCACCGGTCGACATCGCGGATTTCGTCTTCCTTCGCGCCATGCTCTCGCAGGACCGCCGCATGGACATGGCGGTTCAGACACGTGGCGATAGCCAACGGCGTGCGTCCGCCGCGGTCGCGGGCG
This sequence comes from Pseudomonadales bacterium, assembly GCA_021295875.1. Lineage (GTDB taxonomy): Bacteria > Pseudomonadota > Gammaproteobacteria > Pseudomonadales > Azotimanducaceae > VXYL01. The sequence continues at coordinate 5,742 of JAGWBN010000006.1, read as the reverse complement.
TCGACCCGCGCGCCCTTGGCAAGCAAGCGTTTGAGGATCGCGACGTCATTGCCGAGCACGATGCTCTCGTGCAGGCAGGTTCCCTTGAATCCCCACACGCCCATGTTCCAGTTGGGATCACCGTCGCTGTCCAATAGCCGTTGCACGAGGTCGACATCGTCGAACTGCAGGCAGTGGGGCAGCGCGTGACAGACGTGCCACTGTGGTGGATCGGCGGCCAACAGAAGCTTGAGACTGTCCACATCCCGGAGTCGGACGGCTTCCCACATCGCGGAGCCTTCGTAGAGGGTCGGGCCGTCGGCGATGTCGGCCCCGGCTTCCAACAGGTGTCCGGCGAGCGCCGGGCTGCGGGCCCGACCGACGGCAGCCCCGAGCGCGGTGCGGTAGCCTCGAATGGTCTCCGACTCCCGGGTGCCGGCATTCGGGTCCGCGCCCATGGCGGTCAATGCCCTGGCGATCTCCAGGCGTGCATGGCGGCGGGCCTCGTCCTGGGCTCCGTACGGGGAACTGCACACGTACAGCAGGGGAGGCCAGCGGTACGGGCCGGTCGGCTCGTTGACCGCGGACGCATGCAACTCCGCAATGCAGGCGACGTCGGCTAGCGCCAGTCGCCCCGCGAGCGAGCCCGCTTCGGGATTGTGCTTCAGGATCGCGTCGGCGCGCCCTTCGTCGCCATCCAGAGCCGCGACCAGCAACGCCACGCCGGGATCGTCGGTGTCCACCAGCCTCGAATCCGCGCGACCCGACGCCATCGTGACCGCTACGCGCGGGCCGGCAACGCCACGGTGATGGTCGATTCGGTCGTCGCGAGTCCCGCCTGGTTCTCGTTGTAGATCTCGAGTTCGACCAGGTTCTCGCCGTTCGCCCTGTACTTGCGGCCGATCTTGCCGAAGATGGTGTTGGTGTCGCCCACGACGTTGGGATGGCGTACCCGGGTCTGCATCCGCTTCAGGGTGCCGTCGTCGCCCATCCAATCCGTGGCCATCTGCGACAGCCAGCAGACCCGTTGCGGACCCCAGTCGAACTGGCCCGGCATATTGCGCCGATCACGCGCATGGTCGGCATCGAACCGGCCGCCGCCGCCGAGGTCCTTGGAGTCCTCGGCCTCGAGTGCTGCGCGCGGACTGCGCCCGGTACCCACGACGCCGTGGGTGAAGAGAAACAGCTCGGTCACCGTGTAGGTGCCCTTGTGCAGGGGAGGAATCTCCTCGCCTTCGGTGACGTCCTCGAAGTAGCGGGTCTCAGCGCCGCGCCGTTGTCGCTCGAACACCAGCGGGTCGGGGGACTCCTCGATGACCTGGGTCTTCTTCTCGCGGTCGTACTTGATCGTTCTGCCGCCGCCGAGATTCTGGTAGCGGGCCATCAGCGTCTGCTTGGTGGCGACCAGTTCCCTGCGCTGGTTGTGGTAGCTCACCAGCGCCTCGCACAGGACGAAGTCGCCGATCCGCTCGCTGTGCTTGCGGTGTACGTCGACGATCTCCTCGGTCGCCGTGACGCGGTCGCCGAGCCAAATGGTCTTGTAGAAGTTGACTTCCCCGCCGGCGTAGTTCATCGGGAAGAAGCTCGACGACAGCCGACGCCCGTCGATGTTGCCGTTGATCGCCATGGCGACGCCGATGCTGGCGCCGTAGATGAAGATCGGCGGCGCGGTGATCATGCCGAACCGGCTATTGGCCGCATGGGTCTCGTCCCGGTAAAGGGGGTTGTAGTCACCGACGCCGTCACCGAAGCGGCGGATGTTGTCGAGGCTGGCCTCGCGGCCGCCACGCGCCGGCATCCGGTAGCCGATCCCCTTGCGGTACTCGGCCTCGAAATCGTCCAGCGTGGTGATCAATGCAGCGGCTGCCATGCTCGCGTCCCTCCCGATGTCCGCGAAGTCGAAGGTGGCGAACTTACTCCGCGCCCAATCTCGGTGTCAAAACGCGTCGGTTTGCGTTACAACTATGTTCCTTGAGCGGGGCCAGTGTTAACGGTCAGGTTGCATTTCACTGACGGGCGCTACGAATCGCTCTTGGACGGCTCCCGAAGGGAGACGCGCTAGCAGTTCTTGGGGCTCGTGGGAAAGTGGGGGAGGAGTCAGGGCAATGGACGTCAATGTGAATGGGCAACGGCGGAGCCTCGGCGACGTGGATCCGCAGACGCCCTTGTTATGGGTTCTGCGCGACGAGCTGGGTCTCGTCGGCGCGAAGTTCGGTTGCGGAATCAGCCAGTGCGGCGCCTGCACGGTGCTGGTGGACGGTCAGGCGGTCAAGTCGTGCTCGTACCCCGTCTCGGCCGCCGGGGATGCCGAGGTGACGACCATCGAGGGGCTCGCCGGCGAGAACGGCGAATTGAGCGCCCTCCAGCAGGCCTGGGTCGACCTCGACGTCGCCCAGTGCGGCTATTGCCAGGCCGGCCAGATCATGGCCGCCGAGGCCTTGCTGCGGACCAATCCGAGTCCGGGCGACGACGACATCGACCAGGCGATGGAGTCGAACCTCTGCCGCTGCGGGACCTACATCCGGATTCGCGAAGCCGTGAAAACGGCAGCAGCGAAAACGGCGGCGGAGTAAGGGGGCATCATGAGCGCATTGAACTACGACGACATCGGCGACGTTGTCCCGACCGTCACCGGCGAACGCACCGCGGCGGCGGACGCCTCCCTGGACGTGCGTATCGCAAAGATCGACCGACGCCAGTTCCTGAAGCTCACGGGATTGGTGGGCGGGGGTCTCATGCTGTCGTTCGCCGGGCCCAAGGCCATGGCCAACGGCGGCGTCCTGCAGCCGAACGGCTACATCCGCATCGACGCCGGGGGCATTCTGCTGTACGCCAAGAACCCGGAGATCGGCCAGGGCGTGAAGACGTCGCTGCCGATGATCGTCGCCGAGGAACTCGACGCGGCCTGGGATGATGTCCAGGTCGTCCAGTCGCCCATCGACCAGGCGGCCTACGGCGCGCAGTTCGCCGGTGGCTCCATGTCGATTCCCATGAACTGGACGACGCTGCGCCGCGCGGGTGCCACGGCGCGGGCCATGCTCGTTTCCGCCGCGGCCAAGCGCTGGGGCGTCGAGCCGACTACGCTCACGACCCGCGACAGTCACGTGGTCCATGCCCCAAGCGGTCGTAAGCTCGCCTACACCGAGTTGGCGTCCGACGCCGCGGCCATGCCGGTGCCCGCCGCGGGGGCGCTCAAACTGAAGGACCGCGACCAGTTCCGCCTTCTGGGCGAGCGCATCACCGGGGTCGACAACGACGCCCTGGTTCGCGGCGAGCCCCTGTTCGGCATCGACCAGTCCGTGCCGGGCATGAAGTACGCGGTCTACCAGAAGTGCCCGGCCATCGGCGGCAAGGTCAAATCGGCGAACGTCGACGAGATCAAGGCCATGCCGGGCGTCACCGATGCCTTCGTGCTGGAGGGCAACGGCAACGCCATGGAGCTTCTGCCCGGGGTGGCGATCGTCGCCGACAGCACCTGGGCCGCACTCCAGGCGAAGCGTGCGCTGGTCGTCGATTGGGACGAGACGGACGCCTCCAAGGACAGTTGGACCGAGGCCAAGGCCCAAGCCCAGAAGCTCGCCCAGCAGAGCGGCCCTGTCGCCGCCGACCAGGGCGACGTGGACGCGGCGTTCGAAACCGCGGCCAACCGGGTCGGCGGTTTCTACACCTATCACTTCGTCAGCCATGCCCAACTCGAGCCGCAGAACTGCACCGCGTCGTTCAAGGACGGTTCGCTGGAGTTGTGGGCACCCACGCAGACCCCCGGCCAGGGCATCGGCAGTGCCGCCAAGGTGGTCGGCATATCCCCCGCCAAGGTGACGTTGCACCAGGCCCGTTGCGGCGGCGGTTTCGGGCGACGGCTCTACAACGACTTCACCTGCGAGGCGGCCGCGATCGCCAAGCGCGCCGGCGTCCCCGTGAAGCTGCAATGGACGCGCGAAGACGACATGGCCTACGACCTCTACCGCGCCGGCGGCTTCCACCAGATGGAAGGCTCGGTGGACGATGAAGGCAGGATCACCGGTTGGCGGGACCACTTCATCACCTTCAGCAACGACGGTCGCCGGCCCGTGAGCGGCGGCAACATGGCGCGCGGCGTGTTCCCAGCCGGGTTGTTGGAGAACCTGCGCATCGAGCAGACGCCGCTGTCCTGGAAGAACCGGTGCGCCGCCTGGCGGGCACCCGGCTCCAACGTCTTCGGTTTCGTCGTGCAGAGCTTCCTGCACGAGTTGGCGGTGGCGGCGGGCCGCGACCACCTCGAGATGCTGCTCGACGTCTTCGGCGAACCGCGCCAACTCGGCCCCCGGGGCATGCACACGGGCCGCGCCGCCGGCGTCGTCAGGCTCGCAGCGGAGAAGGCCGGCTGGGGACGGGAACTGCCGGACGGCCGGGGCATGGGACTGGCCTTCTACTTCAGTCACGCGGGCCACATCGCGGAGGTGGCGGAGGTCAGCGTCGACGCCGACAAGAAGGTCCGGGTCCACAACGTGACGGTGGCGGCCGACGTCGGGCCGATCATCAACTTAAGCGGTGCCGAGAACCAGATGCAGGGCTCGGTCGTCGACGGGCTGTCCACCATGGGCCTGTCGGTCACCTTCGAAGACGGTCGGGTGCAGCAGTCGAACTTCGACAGCTATCCGATGCTGCGCCTGCCGCAGACGCCGGGGGTGGACGTCCACTTCGTCGCCAGCGACTACCCGCCCACCGGTCTCGGCGAACCGGCCCTGCCGCCTCTGGCACCGGCGGTCTGCAACGCCATTTTCGCGGCGAGCGGACATCGGATCAGGACCCTGCCCATCACCGAGGAGGGCTTTTCGTTGTCGTAGGGTCGACCGCGCGCCATCGGGGAAGGTCGACGCCACATGACGACATAATATGTCGTAGACTTGCTGTAGGTTCGTTCACCGTGCGTTGAGAAAACGTCCAGCGGCCTCAAGTTGCCCAAACGGGCCCGGACTTCGATACTGACTGCCAAAGAGTAGGGAGAGCGACATGGCGGAGTGGTTCGCCGAACTTTCTGGGTTCCAGCAGACCTTGTTCGTGATCGCGGCCGCGTCGACGGCGGTGTTCGCGGTCCAGGTGATCTTCACGCTCTTCGGGATCGGCGAACTCGACGATCTCGAACTCGGCGAAGGCGGTGGCGAAGGTACCCCGTTCGGGGACATTTTCACCATCCGCAACGGCGTCTCGTTTCTGATGGGCCTGTCCTGGGGTGGCCTGATGGCCTACAGCTGGGGCCTGACGCTGCCGATCTTCGCAATCCTGATCGGCATCCTCGTCGGGTCGCTGTTCGTCGGCGTCAACATGGGCCTTCTGGCCCTGATGGCGATGGTCAAGCATGAAGGCAACGTGCATCTCGAGAACGCCGTCGGCCAGGACGCGAGGGTAACCCTCGCGGTCCCGGAAGGACGCTCCGGGGTCGGCAAGGTCAGCCTGTCTCTGCAGGGCCGCCTCAAGGAGTACCACGCGGTGACGGACGGCAGGGAACTGCAACGCAATTCGCCGGTCACCGTCGTCGACGTGTCCGGTAGCCAGTTGGTGGTTGCGACCATGTAGTACGGGACACGCGTTCCTGCGCCGCGACCCCACCAGATCCAAATCAAGGAGAACCCCGTGTCCATATTCGATCCAACCGTCTTCGTCATCGTTCTACTCGTGGTCTTGGCCGTGGTCTCGGCCATCGCGGCGATGCGCCGCATCAAGACCTGTCCGTCGGACAGGATCCTGGTCAAGTACGGCCAGGTCGGCGGCGACCGCATGGCC
>JAGWBN010000155.1:5460-5777 GCA_021295875.1 Pseudomonadales bacterium | reverse complement strand
CGGCCGAAGAACGTCTTGAGCACCGCATCACGCCCGTCCAGTTCCGCACGGACGACCAGGCGGCGACCGGGTTGGGCGCGCAGCACTTCCGTGCACACGAGCCGCCTCGGACCCTGCCCGAGGTCGGCGTCGAAGCGAAACGGCAGCCGCGGCGTGCGACCGAGGTCCGCGAGACGCGAGACGCTGGGTATGTCGGCCACCCCCTCGCCCCAGGCGCCCGGCAGCGCCAGTCCCCGGTTCGACCCCTTGGCGCGCAAGCGGGCGGCACGCCGTTCTACACCGCGCCAGAAGCCGCGCTCCCGACGCAGGGCCGCGGC
>JAGWBN010000155.1:537-5288 GCA_021295875.1 Pseudomonadales bacterium | reverse complement strand
AGGTGGCAGGCATAGTAGTCCCGGTGGTTGACTCCGGCGGCGTGCATGGCGGCGGTCAACCGCCCGGCGGCAACGACGACGCGACGCTTGAGGCGCGGATCGGGTGGCGACGCCGACCAGGCGTTGACGATGTCCTCGAGACTGGCGTAGCCCACCAGCGCATCGCAAACGACGAACGAACGACGCTGCGCCGGGTTCAGTCCCCGTTCGCCGAAGGCGGCGACCTCGGGTGCCGGCACGCCGCGGTCGCGCAGACGCCGGCAGGCGTCGAACTCGTTGCGCGCACCGAGTATCGGCAGCTTGCCCACGAGCAGATTCTTCGCGATTTCGCGCCAACCCACACCCAGGTGCAGCTTGGCGAAGTAGACATCGTCCGCTAGGGCGATTCGGAACGTCTTCCTCCGAGCGGTCTGACGATAGACGTCACCGTCGACCTCGGACAGAGCCGAGAACAGGCCATCGGCCGAGGCCGAGACGGGCTGCGCCTCTCGGCCGCCGGTGCCGAGCGCGCCCGCCTCGATCGCCGCCCTGAAATCGTCACGCAGGTAGGGTCTGCGCATGGCCTTGCCGATGTCGGATGTGCATCGAGATGCTGTCCGCCAACCGTGCCGCCTGCCCGTAGTGGCGAGGTTCCCCACCGAAGCACGTCGCGTTGATCGACCACCGGGACCGGTCCTCCTGCGACGCCACGAGATTCGCGAGGGCGCGATCGAAATCCGCCTGCCGGTAGGGTGCCGCCAGCACCGTCCCCGCGCGGGCGTTCTCCACCAATCGAGAATCCGCGACCCCGGCCCAGGTGACCACGGGTCGCCCCGCGGCGATGGCGTCGAAGATCCAACTGTCGGGCGTGGTCGCGTAGGGCAGGTCCACGAAGACATCGGCGGCGGCGATGGCGTCCCCGGCCGCGAGGCCGCCGTCGACCTCGACCGTCAGCTTCAGGGTCCGGGCGGCGGCCAGGAACGAATTCCCCAGTTCACCCGCGGCAAGTACCCGGCAACCGTCGCGGATTTCCTCGGGCAGCCGGCCGATGCCGACCAGCAGCCGCTCGACGCCCCGACTCACCAGGTCGCGTCCGGCAATGGCGAAGACCAGATGACCCGGCTCGAACCCGTAGCGTTCACGCAGCGAGTCTCGTTTCACCCCTGACGGTCGTGGCTGCGCTGCCAGACCCGGGGGCAAGGCGTCCGCGCACGTCGTTTCGACTACGCCGTTGGCTTGCCACAGGGGTGGCTCCACCCCGGGTTGGTCCGGGTTGGCCACCAGCCGTTCCAGGCCCGCGGAGGACAGTCGGAACCGGGTGACATCCGGTGGGACGTCGGGCACCTCGTCGAAGCAGACGATGCCGTTCGCAGACGCCTTGCCAACCGCTTCAGCCGCCCAGCGCCGGCGCCGTTCACGACGCGCTTGATCGGCTAGCGCCGTCGAGCCCACCCGGACCACCTCGACGCCGTCGATCGCCGGCAAATCGCCGCCGTTCGTGTAGATCCGCACGGTCATGCCGAGGTCCCGACACCTCGCCGCCAGAGGCAGCAACGGGCGGTATCGGGGATCCGCGGGCGTGTAGCGCAAGGCGCACAAGGCCACCAGGGGCAACCCCCCCGCGACGAATCCCTCCAGCAGATCCACGGCGCGGTCGGCCATCGCGAACAGCGAGGGATCCTCCGCGAGCTTGCGCCCGCGGTTCGACCAGGTGGTGCGTTCGTCCGAAGTCACTACGCGCATGAGATCCGCGTCGAAACGCGCCTGGTCGAACGGCACCGGCGTGACGACACCTGCGCCGGCGCGGTCGATGAGCGACGCATAGCCGCAGTTCGCGGTCGCCAAGACGGGAAGTCCGGCAACGGCCGCTTCGAGCAGCACCATGCCCGCCGCCTCGTCGTGGGCGGGCAGGACCAAGGCATCGGCCGCGGCGAGCCAGAGTGGAATGTCGTCGCGACCGCCCATGAAGTGGACTCGCCCGGCGATGCGCAGGCGGGGCGCGTGGCGCTGGAAACGCCGCGCGCGGTCGGCGCCGACGACGAACAGCCTCGTGCGTTGCCGCCGTTCTTCGGGCAAGCCGGCGACGCCCCTCAGAGCGCGATCCAGACCCTTCTTGACGAATCCCGATCCGACGAACAGCAACATCGTGTCGGCGTCGGCAACGCCCAGCTGCTGCCGAAACGCCTTGGCTTCGTTCGGGTCGGCAGCGGCGCGGTCGGGCTCGACGCCCGGCGGCAATTCGTGGAATCGGTCGGCGGGTGTCCGGTAGACGGCTCGGAAGGTGTCGGCCTGGCCGGGCGCAATGGTCAGGATCCGGGTCCTGCCGTGCTCCTCGAAGACCGCGCGTTCGAAGTCCGCAAAGTGCCGGTAGCGGGGCGTGAGCCGGTACAGCGACGGTCGTTGGGTTCGGGCCTTGGCCTCGAAACAGGAGTCGCCGGCGTAGTAGACGTCAAGCCCCGGCATCTTGTTCATGCCCACCGTCAGGTCCACGGGCCGTGCCGCCAGGTGACGCGCGACGCGTTGGGCGAAACGCCGTTGCCGAACGTGACTGCGCAACCCGCGGGTCGGCAGGACGACCACCTCCGCACCCTCCGGCACCGTACCCGCGCACTCCATCGTGTAGATACGTACGCGGTGGCCGCGCTCGCGACAGCACGCCACGAGCTTGGCCAGGTCACGCGGGATTCCTCCGTGTGCGAATACCTTGAACAGGACGAACGCGACGTCCACGGTCACCCCTTCACTTGACGACGGTCGCCACCCGGCCGTCCCGACCCATCATCGCCGCCAGGGTCGTCCATGCCTCGTCAGGCGCGACCGCAGCGAGGCAAGCCGCCGCGCCGTTCGACACCCGCGCGGAGTCGGGTCGCCGGCACACCCTCGAGCGACACGGCGAACACGGCAGGCCTGCCGACAGATCGCGTGCCTGGGGTCCATGACAGCCGGTCAGTCGATGGTCGGTGGGGCCGAACAGCATTACCGTCGGCCGGCCCAGCGCCGCACCGAAGTGCACCAAGCCGCTGTCCACGCCGATGACGCCGCGGGTGTTCTCCACTAGGCCGAGGACGTCGGCCAAGTCCATCGACGGGCAAACCCAGGCTTCGGGAACGGCGGCGGCGATGCGCTCGGCCCGGGCTCGTTCGCCGTCCATCCACGGCAGTATCGGGGTGTACCCGGCCGCCGCCGCCCGACGGGCGACATCGGTCCAGTAACCTTCGGGCCAGAGCTTGGTCTTCCACGTCGTGCCGTGGGCCAGCAATATGGCGTTGTCCGGCGCGTAGACGTCCGTCGACGGCGGGCCGAGGTGAAAGACCGGTTCCGTGTCCGGAAACTCATAGCCAAGGGCGGCGGCGAACAGACGGCGCAGACGGCTGATCGCATGGTCGCTCCCCGGAACGTGAACGCGCCGCTGGTTGCCGAGGGCCGAGAGGCGCTCCCGGGCCGACGATGCATCGAAGCCAACACGCTCGCCGACCCCCGCCCAACCCGCCACGATGGCACTCTTGATCAAGCCCTGGGCATCGAGCACGACGTCGTAGTGCCGCGCGCGCAAGCCGCGACGAACCGCCAGCAGTTCCTTGATGCCGTCGGCCGGCGCGTGCCGCCAGCGCCTGAACGCCACGGGCAGCACCTCGTCCACGCCTCGGGCGCGCGCCGCCAGTGCCCGGTAGTCCTCTTCCACGATCCAGTCGAAGCGCACACCGCGACGGGCCGCGTCGTCGACCGCCGGCAGCGCATGGACGATGTCGCCCATGGACGACATCTTCACCAGCAGAACCTTCATGCGGCAATCCCCACGTCGACCAGGGCGTCGAACACGGTGTCCACGGATATGCCCGTCAGGCAGGCCAGATGGCCGAGCGGGCAGGTGCGCTGATGGCATGGCCTGCAGTCGAGGTCCCTCGAAACGACAACCGCCCGGGGCGACAGAGGCGGCGTGAAAGCCGGCGTGGTGGAGCCGAACACCGCGACCACGGGCACACCCACCGCCGCCGCGACGTGCATCAGCCCGGAGTCGTTGGTGACCGCCGCGTCCACGCCCGACAACAGATCCACGACGTCGTTGAGGCTTGTCCGGCCGACGAGATCGACGACGCCGTCACAGCCGGTGAACGCCGAGGCCGTCTCCAGATCGCGTTCGCCGCCCAACACGCAGACAGCGATGCCGCTGGCCGTACACCGCCGGGCCAGTTCCACGAATCGCTCCGCGGGCCATCGCTTCGACGAGCCGTATTCGGCACCGGGACATAGCGCGACCATCGGTCCACCGGCGTCGAGTCCATGCCGCTCCAACAGGCCCAGTCGCCGTGCTTCGTCGGCGCGCAGCCGCGGACAGGCGGGTTTGACGTCCGCAAGCGCGGCGAACCGGTCCACCATGCGGGGCAACCGTTCAACATCCAGCGCGCGCCTGTCGTTCAGTACGCCGTAGCGCGACTCGCCGGTGAAACCCGTGCGCACGGGAACTCCGGCGAACAGGGTCGGCAGTGCGGATTTGAACGAGTTCGGCAGGATGATCGCTTGGTCGAAGCCGTGGGGCCCAATTCGTGCTCCGGTACGAAAGCGCTCGCCGAGGCCGAGCCGGCCACGACGGGCGTCGATGGCGTGCACCGCCTCGACCCCGGGCAGTCGCGTCGCCAACTCCGCAAGCGCAACGGTCGCAAGGTAGTGGACGGTGCTTCCGCGGGCGCGCAGGCCCGGCACGAGGGTGTGGGACATCACCAGATCCCCGACCCAAGCGGGCGCCACCACCAGAACCTTCGCTGCTTTCGGCA
>JAGWBN010000155.1:0-524 GCA_021295875.1 Pseudomonadales bacterium | reverse complement strand
GCGCTAGCGCAGCGGCGTGTGCCACTCGGGGTGTGCATCGCGCCGCCCCCTGACCTGCTCGAAATACAACGACTGCAGTTTCTCGGTGACCGGGCCCCGCATACCGTCGCCGATCACCCGACCGTCGAGTTCGCGGATGGGCAGCACCTCGGCCGCCGTTCCGGTCAGGAACGCTTCGTCGGCGATGTAGAACTCATCGCGTGTGATGCGTCTTTCCAGCACGGGAATATTGCGCTCGCGGGCGAACACGAGAATGGTGTCCCGGGTGATGCCCGGCAGGCACGACGTGAGTTCGGGCGTGTGCACGACGCCGTTCTTCACCAGAAAGACGTTCTCGCCGGTCCCCTCGGCGACGTAGCCCTCGTTGTCCAGCAGCAAGGCCTCGTCCGCACCGGCGTCCTGGGCTTCGCGCAACGCCAGGATGGAGTTGATGTAGTTGCCGTTGGCCTTGGCCTTGCACATGGTGATGTTGACGTGATGGCGGGTGTAGGACGACGTCCGCAGGGTGATGCCCCGTTCCCGCG
>JAGWBN010000154.1:4805-6484 GCA_021295875.1 Pseudomonadales bacterium | reverse complement strand
ACAAGCAGAACCGCCTCAAGGACCTTGAGGTGGCCGAGCAGGCGGTCGCCGAGGCACGCGCGGAGGGCGACAAGGCCGCCCGGATCCGCGCCGCGCTGAGGGCCGAGGCCGAGCTCTGCCTGACGAAGCCAGTGCCCTTGTTGGTCCCTACTGCCAACCGTCTGCGCGAGAAGCTCTACCGGCTGGACTCCAAGCGACGCGAGGAGGCTTGGGAGAAATATCTCGATCGGCTGACCAGAGATGGCGACGCTTTTGACGAGCAAGCAGAGCAGGCCGTTCGGTTTCGCTTGAAGAGTCTTACCTACGAGTCAACAGAGGCAGCAGAACGCTATGAGCGGCTCGCCAAGGAGCGGTCGAGTGCGATCCAGACAATCCTGACTGTCTCCTTCGTGATCGTGATAGTACTCTTGGCCGGGGTCATGTGGTCACTTAACGGCCTGATGTTGGATTGCTGCGACGGGGTGGGCAATACGCAGGACTGCGTTTGTGGTGCCGCTCTTTCTTGGAAATGGCTCAAACTAGTCCTTTTCGCCGGTGGATTGGGGGCGATGATTACTATCGTTCCGTCGACGATCAACGAAAGAAAGAAACGGTCCGACTACTCATGGACGTACATACGGTACATGGTCGTACGAGTGGTTCTAGGCAGCGTCTACGCGTTCATCGTCTACAGCGCCACGCTGGCGCATGTGCTTCCGCTTGCCATCCCCGCGGAGCCCGAGACGGCGATACCTTTCTTGGCGGTGCTTGGCTTCGCATCGGGTTTCTCGGACCGGCTTTTCAGTCAAGTGCTAACCAACCTGATCACGGGTAAGAGTTCTTCGAAGAAGAAGGACGGTGTCGACCAGGGAACATGAGTTCGGAACGTCGGGCGATTGTCGTGATCGGCCAGGTTGCTTGCGGCAAGACGACCGTTGCCTGCGAGCTCGCGCGACGGCTCGCGGGGCGCGTCACGGGAATCGAACAGCTAAGGGTCGCAGGTTCGGATACGAACCCCTCAGGGGTCGCTCGCGAGCTTGGGTCTCTCGCGGATTCCGGAACGGTCGTTTACGAGTGTTCCGGAGCCCACCCGGACTTCGAGGAAACCCTGTTCGAGATCGAAGCGGCCGGGATCGTGCCCTTCGTCGCGTTGCTGGACGCGAGTTTCGAGACCGTCACGCGACGGTTGCAGAAGCGCGGCCAGCGTGAGCCGCCGCGCGGAGGCGGATCCTGGTCCGAGCACTTGCAGTGGGTACAGACACGGCTGCGGTTGGTCCCTGTAGACGTCTGCGTATCGACAGAGCAGCTTGGTCCGTCGGATGCCGCCGATCAGATCCTGAAAGCACTCAAGAACGAGCCGCCCGGGCGGAGAGTGGTGCCGGGCACCTTCAGCTTCTCGCGGCTCGCAACCTACGAAGTCTGCCCACTCTCGCACCGCTTCAAGTACATCGAGGGGCGTGAAGAGGAGTTCATGCCCGCGCCGGTCCGGTTGGGCAAGTGCCTGCACCTCGCTCTCGCACAACTGTACTTCGCGAAGGCGTCCAGGATGAGTCTTGGCGCGCTGGTCGTGCTGTTCGAGACGATAGTCGCGGCCGAGGCTCCGGTGGAAGAGGAGCGCCAATGGCTGATCGAGCAGGGACGCGAGATCCTGAAGTTCCACTACCGAACGGGGTTCGCCAGCGATACGCGCGAGACTCTGA
>JAGWBN010000154.1:0-4755 GCA_021295875.1 Pseudomonadales bacterium | reverse complement strand
TCATCGAGGTGATCGACTACAAGACGCGCTTTCGGGCTTCTTCGTCCCGACCGCGGATCCCGGACCTCTTGCAGCTCGCGGGCTATGGCGTGGCTGCGCTCTTGGAGTACCAGACGCAGCACGTGTTCTTGCGCCGCCACTATCTGGAGAGCGGCGAGGAAGACAGACTCTTGCTCTGTCGTGACGAGACGAGGAGCGTTGACCTCGCTCTCCGCCGGTGGATCCGGCGATTGTCCGGCGGCGATGCGCCGCGGCAGGGACGACACTGTCGCATGTGTTTCTATTGCCCGAGCTGCGAGCACGCCGCGTTCGAAGTTGAACGGCCGCCATGGGGGCGCCCGGCGTGACGGCGACGGGGAGCAGTCGGGGGCTGCCGGCGGCTTCGTCGGCCCGGCCGAGAGACACGGAGGCGCGGGCCGCGGGGACCGTCAGCGCCTCTCTCTCCGCTCGTTGACGGACAGCGTGGCGGAGCCGGAGAGGCCGCTGTACTCCTCCAGCCCGATGAAGTAGCTCTCGGTGCCGGTCAGACTTGCATCGATGCGCGAGTCGAGGCGTTTTGCGCCCCCGGCATCGTCGGTGGCGATCGTGACGAGCTGATTGCCAGCCTGCCGATACAAGTGCAGGACGGGGTCGAAGCCCTCGCTGCTCGCGAGAGCGTCGATGGTGTACATCCCGTCCTGCACACCGCCCAGCCGGAATCGTACGCGCTCTCCGGTTCCGACCGGAACCTCTCGGGGCCGCCCCGGCTCCACGGCATCGAGCGAGAGCAGCATCGCCACCGGGTTCTCGGCCGTCCGGATCAGCGAGAGCAGCTCGCTACGGCGGCCGTCCTCGTCGTCGCCGAGGGCCTCGCGCGCGCGTTCGTAGGCGCGCTCGTACGAGGCGTCGCCCTTGTAGGGGGAGTCGCGCAGGAGCAGTCCGAACTCGGCCACGGCGGAGGCGAAGCGGAAGGCGTCGGACGGGCCGTCATCGCCCGCCGAGGGCTTCGTGAGGGTCCTCGCCAGCAGGCGGCTCTCGGATTCGTCGGGCCGCTTGTAGCGGACCTTGACCGTCAGCACCTCGTCGGCGCCGGCTTCGGGCCGCGGAGCGATCTGCTGGTACCGTAGCGGATCGACCCCGGGAACGGGCTCGTCCGAAACCGCCGGGATGATCTCGTAGAGGGCCGTCACGCTGTGCCCGGCGCCGAGGTCGCCGGCGTCCCGGGTGTCGTCGTTGAACTCCTCGTCCCGCAAGCGCCGGTTCTCGTAGCCGATCAGCCGGTAGCCCTTGACCTGTGCGGGGTTGAACTCGACCTGCAGCTTGACGTCCCTGGCGACCGTCAGGAGCGTGGCGCCCATCTGCTCTACGAGCACGCGCCTCGCCTCGAGCAGGCTGTCGATGTAGGCGTAGCTCCCGTTGCCGTGATCGGCGAGCTGCTCCATCTTCGCGTCCTGCAGGTTGCCGGTGCCGAAGCCGAGGACGGTGAGGTAGACGCCAGACTCGCGCTCCCGCTCGATCAGCTCGACGAGCTCTCCGTCGCTCGAGATTCCGACGTTGAAGTCGCCGTCGGTCGCCAGGATCACCCGGTTGTTGCCCGCCTCGATGAAATGCTCGCGCGCCAGCTCGTAGGCGACGCGGATGCCGGCCCCGCCGGCCGTCGATCCGCCGGCCTCGAGCCGTGACAGGGTGTCGAGTATCGTCGGCTTCTCCGCGCCGGAGGTGGGCGGCAGCACCGTCCCCGCCGCCCCGGCGTATACGACGATCGCCACCCGGTCCTGCGGCCGCAGCTGCTCGACGAACACGGCGAAGGCCTTCTTGAGGAGCGGCAGCTTGTCCGGGCTGTTCATCGACCCCGACACGTCGAGCAGGAAGACGAGGTTGTTGGGCGGCAGGTCGGCCGTCGCGACGGGCGTCGATCTCAGGCCGATGTGCACGAGCCGGTGAGCCGCCGCCCAGGGGGCGTCGGCCATCTCGGTGGCGATGCCGAAGGGTACGCCCGCTTCCGGGTGGGGGTAGTCGTAATCGAAGTAGTTGATCAGCTCCTCGATGCGCACTGCGTCGGCGGGGGGCATCGACCCGTCGCGCAGGAACCGGCGCACGTTGGCGTAGGCCGCGGTGTCGACGTCGATCGAGAAGGTCGACAGGGGCGCGCTCGCGACGCCGACGAAGCCGGGCTCGTCGATGACCCCGTATTCCTCGGTGTTGAAGTCGGACGGCGGGGCGACCGGGCCTCCGACGATGCCGCCGATGGGCGCCGCGTTCGGTGACCTGAACGAAGCGGCGGCGGAAGCCACGTCGAATCCGGTCTCCGGCAGAGGCGGAGGCGGCGCAGGCGGCGGAGGCAGCGCAGGCGGGGGCGCAGGCGGCGGAGGCGCTTGCGGCGGCTGGACGCGCCCCATCGGCGGTGGCGGCTCCGGCGGGGCCAGGTTCGGAGTCGCACAGGCCGAAACCAGGAAGGCACCGGCGAGCAGACCCGCAGAGACGAATTGCGCTACCCGTGAACTCATGTCGAGCACCTCCCAGGAACGCTGCCGGCGTTGCGTTCCTCCCTTCTCGATAGGACACCGCCTGCATCGAGTCGGGCTGCAGCAGCATTGAATCAAGCAAGTAACGTGCCGAAGAAGAGGATGGCGTGGCCGCGCAGGGATTGCTCCTGCTCTCTCGCAGTCGTGTCTCACGTGGGTGCCACTCCCTGTCCCCCATGGAGTTCAGGTTCGCGGAACCTGGGGCGAAGGAACTCCGCACGGGACGCTGGCCCGCCCATCGTCGCCAGCGGCTCCGCCGGGCGCCCAACCAACCCTGCAGGAGTCCGCGCCGTTCTACGGCGCAGACGCCTGGCGGCGCTTCGGCGCGCTGCGGCCCTCGCGCCGGAAGCGCTCGAACGTCGCCTCGAGCCGGTCGACGACCTCGGGGTTCTCCGCCGCGACGTCTTTCGCTTCGCCCGGGTCGTCCGACAGGTCGAAGAGCTGGTAGGGCCGGGCGAACGGCTCGCCCCGCGGCGCCTGGCGGCCGCCCGAGCCGTTGCCGAGCACCAGCTTCCACCGGCCGTCCCGAATCGCGAACGTGCCGCCCGACGAATGGTGAACGACCGGGACGCCACGCGTCTCCGGCTCGCCGCGCAGCATCGGCAGCATCGAGACGCTGTCCTCGCCCGCGTCGGGCCCCGGTGAGGTTCCCACGATTTCGGCCAGCGTCGCGAAGAGGTCGGTGTGGACGACGGTGGCCGCGCTCTCCGACCCGGCCTCGACGATTCCCGGCCACCGCACCACGAACGGCACGCGGTGGCCGCCCTCCCAGACGTCCGCCTTGGTCCCCCGCCAGCCCGCGTTCGAGCGGTGGCGGCCGACGCGGTAGCCCTGCACAGACGGGTCGTCGACGTGGTCGGGCTCGGCGTCGTCGAGCCGGTACATGTACGAGCCGTTGTCCGAGGTGAAGACGACCAGGGTCTCGCCGCGCACGCGGTTCCGGTCGAGGGCGGCGAGGACCTCCCCCACGGCGTCGTCCGTTTGCGCCACGAAGTCGCCGTACTCGCCGAGGCCGGTCCTCCCGCGGAAGCGTGGGTGGGGCTGGGTCGGCTTGTGGGGCGAGGTCAGCGGCAGGTAGAGGAAGAAGGGCTCGGCGGCCGGCGCCGTGCGGTCGATGAACGCCACCGCTTCGTCCACCAGGCGGTCGAGCACGTCGTCGACGACGAAGTCGTCGGCCCGCGGTCCGCGCCGGATGAAGTGCGGGAAGGGGACGGCGGGCTGCTCGCGGGTCGGGAGCGCGGTGAAGCGGTCGTCACGGATGTAGACGTAGGGCGCCATGTCGAGCGACGCGCTCACCCCGAAGTACTCGTCGAAGCCGTGGTGGATCGGGCTGTCCGCGATCCTCCCGGCGAAGTCGATGCCGGGGTCGCCCTCCCACGGCTCGGTGCGCGCCGACGCGGGGTCGAGAAACGGCATCGCCATGCCGAGATGCCACTTTCCGACCGCGGCGGTGCGGTAGCCGTGGGCCTGGAGCAGGCTCCCCAGGGTGGGGCGGTCCGGCTCGATCAGGGGCGGGCTGTAGCCGCCGAGCACGCCGCTCGTCAACCGGGTGCGCCACGTGTAGCGCCCGGTGAGGAGCGCGTAGCGGGTCGGCGTGCACACCGCGGCCGGCGCGTGAGCGTCGACGAAGCGCATGCCCTCGCCGGCGAGGCGGTCGATGTGCGGGGTGGGGATGCCCGACTCCGGATGCATGGCCCGGACGTCGCCCCAGCCGAGGTCGTCGGCAAGGATGAGGACGACGTTCGGGGTGGTGGCGCGCTCCTGCGCCTCGGCCGCGAAGGTCGCGGCGCCGGTCGCGAGGGTCAGGAGTGGAAGCAGCAGGCTCAGTCTCATGCGGTTCTCCGTGCTCTCGGCGATAGGCGGACGGTCGTCGGCGGAGCTCGTCTCGGTTGCGTCGCCGCCAGCGGTTCCGTCCTTCCGCTCAGTCCTGCCGGTAGTCTGCATCGTTTCCGCCATGCAGACCACCACCGGCTGTCGGCCGGACGCCGAAACGAGGGGGCGCAGCAGGGGCCGGGAACCCGTTCGCGAGTCGAGGTCGAGCGCCGACAAGGACAGCGTGGTCCGTTGCCCGAGAAGCTGCATCGCGGGGCGAACTCGGGGGGCAGGCGTGCTCGCGGCGGAAGGGCACGGCGCCGTCGGCGGGCCGTCGGTGCGCTATCATCGCGCGACGGTTGCGCTCGCCGGCCGCGGTTCGTCGTGGTGCCGCGCCGGCGAATCGAGAGACCCGGGAGGAGCGTCATGAGAGCACGGA
>JAGWBN010000153.1 GCA_021295875.1 Pseudomonadales bacterium | reverse complement strand
CAATACGAAGAAAAGGACCATCCGGATCATAAAAATGGTCCCTGATCATAAAACCCTCACAACGTGGACATTTCATATGACATCCCCCTTGTTCTTGACTGTTCCGGAACACCCAACCGAGTAGATTGTTCCGCAACGTGCCGTTCGTATTTTGCACTACTAGCTCTATTCATAATCAGTTGTTGCAGCAAATCAAGGGGACCACGTGAAATTGACGAAAGCATCGAGAAAACCTGTCAGGGGCTTCAAAACCACAACTCATTGTTTTTATAACATTTTTCGTCAGGTAATTAGGGCATTTTGCAACCAATGTGTGGTAGAAAACACGCATGGTTACCAGGCAAACCTCGGTTTTTAGTTGTGTGGCCAACTTTGTGCGGAGCCCCAAGTAAATTTTTGGGGGATTTATGCAGATAACTAGGACCTGCCCCGAAGAATCAACCGGCGGCCATCATCCAACGCGAGGCGCCTCTCCCTCGCCCCCTACCCTTCACAGCGAGCTGAGGTTCTCACGCCACCGGCCTTCAGCGTAGCGACAAGCCAAGGACGACCTCTCTCGATGCAGAGGACCGTCCCGTTTAGGAGCATCCCCCCTTGGGCCGGCTAGTTGGGTCGCCACTTGGCCTGGCGCACTATTCACAAGCCAAACTCCATGCGGGCTCGTTGCATCCGGAAGCCCCCACCTGAGAACGGTATTGACCGTTAGGTCTAAAATGTGGCACAATCCAAACGAACCTGAGCAATGAACATGGTATCCGGCTTGCAGTGGGGGCCAAGAGAACCCGTGGGCATGGAGACGATCTGAAGCGCCCCCCCCTGACCGACAGTACTGTGGGAAAAGCAAAAACCTCCGGCGGTGCCGCGAGGTCCGCATCCCCGAAGGCTTTTGGAGTTATGTCAAACATATCTTGTATCACTACCGTGGAGTCTCCAAATATTCTTTCCCTATATATCTGAAAGAAATTGAGTCTCACTTTAAGCACGATCAGGGAAATGACTTCAAACAGTTTCTCAAGATCTATTTTGATTGCGTTTCACCCCTGCCTTCTCGCCCGGGCGCCCCGGCTCGCGCCACCAGGCTCTCATAACAACGAAAAATCTATAAGCAGATGCACGGATCGCACCGGAAGGCTCCCACTGGTGTGGTTCGTGTGCCTGGTGGTGCTGGTGGTGCTGGCGCCGCCTGGCTGGGCGCAGGGGCCCGCGGCCAAGGACCTCGACAGTCTGCAACGGCAGCGGAACCAGATCATCCTCCAGGAAGAAGAGCGGCGGCGGAGAGAGGGTCTGAAGTTACGGGAGCCGACGCTCCCGGAGTCGTTGCGTCCGCCGCAATCGGAGTCCGAGGAAGCGGCCGACGAAGGCGGCCCGTGTTTTGTGTTTCAGGACATCCGCTTGGCGGGCGTGACGCGGTTGACGGACGCGGAGCAGGAAACGCTGCTGGAGCAAGACATGGGCGCGTGCCTCTCCCTGGCCGACATCAACCGTCTGCTGAAGGCGATTACCAACGTCTATATTGCCAAGGGCTACGTCTTGGCCCGGGCGTATTTGCAAAGCCAGGATCTGAGTCAGGGCATCCTGGAGATCGTGGTGTTCGAAGGTGAGATTGAAGACATCGAGATGTTCCACAATGGAGAACGGCGGCGGCCGGCGTTGCAAAACGTGTTCCCCGGCCTGACGGGCGAGGTCTTGAACATCCGGGATCTGGAGCAAGGCCTGGACCAGATTCATCGGCTGCGGTTTCATGACGGCACCATCACCATGGAACCGGGCACCAAGGCGGGGAAAACCCGGATTCGCGTGGCGGTCAACCGGGACCGGTGGGTCGCCGGCTCGCTGGCCGTTGATAATTCCGGGTTGAGTTCCACGGGCGAGGAATTGTGGGAGGGGACCGCCGCCGGCTATGACCTGTTCGGGGCTTACGAGTCCGTCTCGGTGACGGTCAAGCGCACCCTGGGGAATCCCACGGGGAAGAGGAGCCAGAGTGTGTCAGGCTATTTGTCCCTGCCCTACGGGTATTGGACGTTCCTCTGGTCCAGTCACCACTTTGAGTACGAAACCACGGTCGCCGGACTAAATCAGCGGTTCGCGTCTTCGGGCACCAACACCACACATACGGCGGAGATCAACCGCGTCCTGCATCGAGACGATCGGGGCAAAACAGTCCTGGCGGCCTTTCTGACGAGCAAAACCATTCGGAATTTCGTCGCAGAGACGTTGCTGGTGACGGGAAGCCGACGGTTGACGATCGGCGGGGGACGGCTGGCCCACGTCCGTCAGGCGTTCGGGGGGCTCGCCAACGTGTCGGTGACGGGAGAATGGGGGTTATCGATCCTGGGGGCGTTGCGTGACGAAGACGCGACGGAGGGAGCGCCCCGTGCGCAATTCACCAAATGGTCGGTGGAGCTATCGTATGTCCACGCGTGGCCCGTGTGGGGGCAACGATTGACGGTGTCCGTGAACGGCCGCGGGCAATGGTCGCCCCATACGCTCTATGCCTCAGAGCGGATAAACCCGGGTGGGCAGTATACGGTTCGGGGGTTCAGAAACGTAGGGTTGAATGGGGACGTCGGGGCGTATCTCCGCAACGAACTCGCGTGGACCCTCCCCCTGCCGACGAGTCCCTGGGTGCAATCCGCGTTCGGCCCTGTTGAGGCGTTTGTCGGATTTGACGTGGGATGGCTGGCCACGGACCGTCGCGATCCACGGGAACGCGGACAGGTTGCGGGGTGGGCGATAGGGCTGCGGGCCAGATCCGGGCATCTGTTCGGCGAAGCGATCTTTGAGAAACGCCTCGCGGCTCCCGCGTTTTTGGAGCAAGAGGCGGAGATTGTTCGCTTTCAGGCCGGCGTGTCCTTGCAAGGACTGCTCTTGGCCGTTCAGCAACCGGCGCGGTGGATCGGCCTGCTGACCTAACGCCGACATGATGGAGGTCCATGCCGACGAGGTGGCAGGCAACGGGGAAGACACAGGCTGTTCACGGACCACGCCCGCTGCCGACCGAGAGACGGATGCGTGGGAGACCGCGACACACGGACAGGCGGGTGTTCATGAACGCAGTAAATCCTGAGGAGGAGCCATGAGAAAAACGCGCTCGGTCCGGCACGGGTATCGTGTCTCCCCGATCCGGGGCGCCCGCTTCCGTCGCGTGACGGCAGGCCTGACGGCGTGGTGTTTTTTCATGCACGTGACCCTGTTGCCGGTGGTGGCCCAGCGAGTCGTCGTCGATCCCGACGCCGCCGCGTCGCACCAGGCGACGCTCGACACGGCGCCCAACGGCGTCCCGATCCAAAACATTGCCGCGCCCAACGCATCGGGCCTGTCCCACAATAAATTTCAGGAATTCAACGTCGGGACCGAGGGGCTGGTCATCAACAACCGTCAAGCCCATGGACAGTCCACGCTGGCCGGATACATCTTGGGCAACCCCAACCTGCAAGGAGGGAGCGAAGCCCGCCTGATTCTCAATGAGGTCACGGGCTCAACGCGTTCGAGCCTGGAGGGGCATACGGAGATTTTCGGACATCCGGCCGAGTATATCCTGGCCAATCCGTACGGCATCACCTGCAACGGGTGCGGGTTTCTCAATATCCCACGGGCCACGTTCACCACCGGGGCTCCCACCCTGGACGCCGCGACGGGTCTTCTGACGGGCTTCTCCGTAAACGGGGGTGACGTCATGATCGGAGAACACGGGGTCAACGGTCTTGAGTTGGATTACTTTGATATCGTCTCTCGCGCAATCCACGTCAACGGCGTGATTCACGGACAGGACGTGGGCCTGTTTGCGGGACGCAATGATTTTGATTACGCCGCCCGGACGGTCACGGCCAGAGCCGCCGACGGCTCCAGCAAGCCCAGGTTCGGCATCGACTCCTCGCTCCTGGGCGGTATGTACGCCAATCGGATCACGCTGGTGGGGACAGAAGCCGGAGTCGGTGTCCGGGCCCCGGCCCGGATGTCTGCCGGGACCGCCGGCATGGTGTTGACGGCCAATGGCAACTTGATGGTCCGTCATGCCACGTCCGAAGGTCGGATCACGGCCCACGCCCAACGCAATTCGCTGGCCATCGACGGGAACGTCCGTGCGGATACCGCCCTGGAGCTGATGGCCCGGGACGAGATCCGGTTGAGCCAGACGGCGGCGGCCGTGGCCGGCGGGGACCTCACTGCCTCGTCCAAACGGCTCATCCTGGGCCGTGACGCCATCCTGGCAGCCGGGCTTGACCACGACGGAAACCTGTTAGCGAGCGGGACGGTGAACGTAACGGCGACCGACGAGCTGACCAGCAGTCGTGAGGCCCTGCTGGTGGGAGGCCACCGGATCAAGGTGACCGCCGGCGCGGTGTCGAACAGCGGGACCATCAGCGCGGGCGGGCAGACGACCGTCACGGCCGCGACGTCAGTCACCAACCGCGGCGCGATCACGGCCCAGGACGATCTGGCGGTCACGGCCGGCGCCACCCTGACGAATGAAGCCGCTGCCACCATCTCCAGCGGCCATACCCTCACTCTTGCGGTCCACGATCTCGTCAACCGGGGCACCCTGGCCGCGCAGACCGGTCTCGACACGACCACCACCGGAGCGATGGAGAACGCCGGCACCGTGCATTCCGGGAAGGCGGCCACGTTCACGATCGCTGAAACGTTTCACAACAGGAACGGGGCGACCGTGCTCACCAAAGAGAACCTGACCTTGTCCGCCAGCACCATCGAGAATGCCGGCGAGATGATCGTCGAGGGCAACGCCGCGGTCACGGCCCGGACCGGCGCGGTGTCGAACAGTGGAAAACTCAGCGCGGGCGGGCGGACGACCGTCACG
>JAGWBN010000152.1 GCA_021295875.1 Pseudomonadales bacterium | reverse complement strand
CGTCGGCGAACGCCATCTCAAGTTGGCGCTCAAACGCGACGGCCGCGTCGCCGACGCCATCGCGTTCAACCAGGAACCGTTTGTTGGGAAACGCGCTAAGGTTGTATACCGGCTAGGCGTCGACGACTACGAGGGGTGGGAGACCTTGCGTTTGGAATTGGAGGCGCTGGAGGCAGAAGAAGTGTGAATGGGAGTGGTCAATTCACGAGGCGGTTCGGTAAGTCGCAGAAAATAAAGAGGTTCCTACCCGCCCCCATGAATACTCTTTCCCTATTCGGCTTTCCTTGATTGCCACCAGTTGAGAAACCTTTGCATCGTTCCGGTCTCTAGGTCTAGGGAGCCAGGGGTTCCCACTTGGTAGCCAAGTGAGTGTTGGATTTTGGTCGCAAGAGGTGCCAATAGCTTGGGGAATAGCCACCAGGAAAGGACGAGGGTGAAACCGCCAGCTAGGCGAACTTCCTGGATCCAAGACTTAGGCATGGTTCTTACAACGAATACCGGTGCTATGCCGAGGTGGTGGCAGAGGGAGAGCTTGGTTCGAAGTTCATCGTGGTCGATGTAGGCGAGCGTGTTCTTACACTCGATTCCGATGGCGCGGCCATCTCGCTCGAAAATGAAATCCAAGTCGTGATTCGTTTTGCTCCACACTCGGTCCCCATACCTGCGTGAGTTTTGGGAGGCCAGAACAAACTGATTCCGCGCAAACCCTTGTAGGGTGAGTTCTTCTAGCCTTGTGCCGATCGCACGGGTGATAGTTGGTTCGGAGAATTCGTTGATGACGTCGACCAGTCGGCTCTCCTCTCTCTTGTAATAGCGGTATCCTGTACGACGAATCGTTTTGATGTCACTTCCATAGACGCCTTGACGGGAACTGGTTTGAATCGCACCACGGGCCTCAAGTTCCCGAACGGCCCTAGAGGTAACCCAATGGAAGTAGGGTTTCTCGAAGAGAACCTCGATCTGACGCTCGTAGAACACCCTGTCACCTTTCGCAACCAACTGTTCCACGTCGTGGAGAGCCCCTTTGTCGTAGTCGGCTGAACGGCTGTGGTGGTTATCGTCCATCGATGGTCTGGTGATCCGGCCGACTTCGTAGCCCGATTTCCACTTGCCGATCGCACGAGCAGGCAAGCACACGTCTGAGTCGCCAATTTGGATCTGCTCAGCCTGGCTCGGGTCTGGGGCGAAGCGGCTTGGCTCGTCGCGTCCTACTCCAGGCACTGTAGCAGGCTGCTAGAATCGCACGATTCCGACTGGATCCCAATAGCATGGCCGAAGTCACCTCCATTCGCGAGTCCCTGAAGTCCCTCGCCGGGCGTGCCGATGCGCTACGGGGGTACCTTTGACTACGCGGCGAAGAAGGAACGTCTAGAGGAGGTCGAGCGCGAGCTGGCGGATCCGGAACTGTGGAACGAACCGGATCGCGCCCAGGCGCTGGGTAGGGAGCGGTCGTCGCTGGAGAGCGTGGTGAACGGGCTCCTACACATCGGTACGACGGTGGCCGATCTCGCCGAACTCACCGAACTGGCGGTCGCCGAGAGCGACGGCGATGCGCTCGACGACATCGACGAGGAACTCGTCGGCATCGAGCGCCACCTGGCCGAGCTGGAATTCCGGCGCATGTTCCAGGGTGAACAGGACGAGGCCAATGCGTTCCTTGAGGTCCAGGCCGGTTCCGGCGGCACCGAAGCTCAGGACTGGGCCGAGATGCTGCTGCGCATGTACCTGCGCTGGGGCGAAAAGCGGGGGTTCGCGACGGAGATCATCGAGGTGTCGGCGGGGGAGGTCGCGGGCATCAAGAGTGCGGCGGTGCAGTTCGGCGGCGACTACGCGTACGGCTGGCTGCGTACCGAGACCGGCGTTCACCGGCTGGTGCGCAAGTCGCCCTTCGATGCGGGCAAACGTCGGCACACCTCCTTCGCCTCGGTGTTCGTCTCCGCCGAGATCGACGACGACATCGTCATCGACATCGATCCGGGCGAGGTGCGCACGGACACCTACCGGGCGAGTGGCGCCGGTGGCCAGCACGTGAACCGCACCGACTCCGCGGTCCGTCTCACCCACCTGCCCACGGGCGTCGTGGTGCAGTGCCAGAGCGAGCGGTCGCAGCACCAGAACCGGGACCGGGCGTACAAGCAGCTCCGCGCCAAGCTCTACGAGCTTGAAATACAGAAGCGGCGCGAAGAACAGCAGGCCATCGAGGATGCCAAGGTGGACATCGGCTGGGGCAACCAGATCCGCTCGTACGTGCTCGACCAGTCGCGGGTCAAGGACCTGCGCACCAACGTCGAGCGCTTCGACCCGGGCAACGTCCTGGACGGCGACCTGGACGACTTCATGGCGGCGAACCTGAAGGCGGGCATATGAGCGACGAGGCGAGAGCCGAGAGCGAACAGCGGCGTCGCAAGCTAGAGGCTTGGCGCAGCGCGCGCGGCGCCTATCCCAACGACTTCAGGCGCGAGGACCTCGCGGCCGATCTTGTGGCGACACATGGCGAGTTGGACAAGGAGGGACTCGCGGCGGCGGGAGTCCAGGCGACTGTGGCGGGCCGGGTGATGCTCCGACGGGTGATGGGCAAGGCCAGCTTCATCACGCTGGAGGACCCGAGCGGTCGCATCCAGTGCTACCTGCGCCGGGACGATCTCGGCGAGGAGACCTACGGCGACTTCCGCAACCTGTGGGACATCGGCGACATCGCGGGCGTCCGCGGGACCCTGATGAAGACCAATACGGGCGAACTCACCGTGCACGCCGAGGAGATCCAACTGCTGGTCAAGTCGCTGCGACCCCTGCCGGAGAAGCACCATGGTCTGGCCGACCAGGAGATCCGCTACCGACAACGGCATCTCGACCTGATCGTCAACGCACCGTCGCGCGAGGTGTTCCGCACCCGCGCGCGGCTGGTGACCGCCCTGCGCCGGTTCTTCGACGAACGCGGGTTCCTGGAGGTCGAAACGCCGATGATGCACCCGATCCCCGGTGGCGCCGCCGCCCGGCCGTTCGTCACGCACCACAATGCACTCGACATGGACCTGTACCTCCGGGTGGCGCCGGAGCTCTATCTGAAACGCCTCGTGGTCGGCGGTCTCGAGCGGGTCTACGAGATCAACCGCTGCTTCCGCAACGAGGGCCTCTCGCCCCGGCACAACCCCGAGTTCACCACCGTCGAGTTCTACCAGGCCTTCGCCGACTACCGCGACCTCATGGATCTCACCGAGGAGATGCTGCGCTCGCTGGTGTCCGAGATCACGGGCGCCACAACCGTCGAGTTCGACGGCCAGGAGGTCGACTTCGGCACCGCCATCCCGCGGCGGACCATGACCGAGCTGGTTGCCGAGGCCATGGGACTCGACGAAGCCGAGGTGACCGACGAGGGCAAGTTGGGGCACCTGGGCCGGGGCATGAACATCGCCGTCGAACCCGAATGGGGCTGGGGACGCCTGCTGATGGAGATCTTCGAAGCCCGGGTGGAGGAGACCCTCGTCCACCCCGTGTTCGTGACCCACTACCCGGCCGAGGTGTCGCCGCTGGCTCGCGCCAGCAAAGCGGATGCGCGGCTGACCGACCGCTTCGAATTGTTCGTCGCCGGGCGTGAAATCGCCAATGGGTTCAGCGAGTTGAATGATCCAGACGAACAGGCCGAGCGGTTCGCGCGGCAGGCGGAACTCAAGAGTCGGGGCGATCTCGAAGCCATGCACTACGACGAGGACTTCATCGCCGCCTTGGAGCACGGCATGCCGCCGACAGCGGGCGAGGGGATCGGTGTGGATCGCCTGGCGATGCTCCTCACCGGTTCGACCACCATCCGCGATGTCGTGCTGTTCCCGCAGTTGCGGCCAAGGGGCCCGGGCTCGGCATGAGCGAGGCGACGGGCGACCAGGCGTCCGGGCGCGTCCGCCTGGAGGCGTCGTGGAAGGCGGCGCTCTCGGCCGAGTTCGAGTCTGCGTATATGCAGCGCTTGCGCAGCTTCCTGGTGACCGAGAAGCAGGCCCGCAAGACCGTCTATCCCAAGGGCGACAACATCTTCGCCGCGCTCGACGCGACCCCGCTGGACGCGGTCAAGGTGGTGATCATCGGCCAGGACCCGTACCACGGGCCCCGCCAGGCCCACGGGCTCTGCTTCTCGGTTCAGCCCGGCGTGGACCTACCGCCGTCGCTGGTGAACATCTTCCAGGAGATCAACACCGACATGGCGGACGACGACGTCCCTTGCGGGCGTCGCGACGGTGCCGTGCCGCCGGGTCGTGGCTGCCTCGCTTCCTGGGCGCGCCAGGGCGTGCTGCTGCTGAACGCCGTGCTGACCGTCGTCGCGGGACGCGCGGGGTCCCACCAGGGTCGCGGCTGGGAGACCTTCACCGACCGGGTGGTGGACGTCGTCAACCGGGAACGGGACCACGTCGTTTTCATGCTGTGGGGCAGCTATGCACAGAAGAAGGGCGCTTCGGTGGACCCGTCGCGCCACCTCGTGCTGACCGCGCCGCACCCGTCGCCGCTTTCGGCCCACCGCGGGTTCTTCGGCTGCCGCCACTTCTCCCGCGCGAACGAGTACCTGGTCGAACACGGGATCATGCCGATCGACTGGTTCGAGGTGGAGTGAAGCCTACCCGTTGACCCCCGAACGAGGGCTCGATAGCGTTCGCGCCCCGCCTCGGCACCCGCATCGGCAAAGATCGCATGTCCCTCCCACACCTAACGCTCAACGAAACCCGCGTCATCGGCAGCCTCCTGGAAAAGGCGGTGACCACGCCCGAACAGTGTCCGTTGACGCTGAACGCGCTGATGACGGCCTGCAACCAGAAGTCGAGTCGGGATCCGGTGTTGTCGCTGGACC
>JAGWBN010000151.1 GCA_021295875.1 Pseudomonadales bacterium | reverse complement strand
CCGGAGCAGGGTCTGCTGTCCGCCGCCTGCGCCCAGGTCGGCAACCATTTCGACCTGCCCTTCGGCACGGCGTGCGGCATGAGCGACGCCAAGTTCCCGGACTTCCAGGCCGGCGCGGAACGTGCCGCAACGGTGCTTTCGGCGGCCTTGTCGGGGGCGAACGTCGTCTACGAGTCCGCCGGCATGTACGCCAGTTTGTTGGGCACGTGCCTGGAGAGCCTGTTGCTGGACAACGACATCCTGGGTGCCGTCGGGCGCGTCGTCCGCGGCATCGAAGTCGACGCCGATACATTGAGCTTCGCTGAAATCGAACGGATCTGCTGCAGCGGGGAAGGCCACTACCTGGGTTCCGGCAACACCCTGCAGGTGATGCAGAGCGAATACATCTACCCGGACTTCAGCGACCGCACCAGCCCGACGGTCTGGGAGGAACTGGGCAAGCCGGTTCTGCTGGACCAGAGCGTCCAGAAGACACGCGAGCTTCTCGCCCAGCATGTACCGCGTCACATCAGCGACGAGATCGACCGACGGGTGCGGGCCGAGTTTCCGATCATGCTCTCCCGGGAAGCGATGGGGAGATAGCGCCACGCAAGCCTGGCCGCACAGGGGACGACCCTGGGGCGCTATGGGCCTCCGTCCCGCCGTGATCGAATCGGCAACTCGGTGCGCTTCACCACCGTCCGCAGGGCAAAGCTCGAGTGCACCCGGTCCACGCCCGGCAACGCCGTCAGGTAGTTGCTGTGGATGCGCTCGTAGTCCCGGGCGTCGCGCACGATGACCCGCACCAGGTAGTCGGCCTCGCCCGACATGACGTAGCACTCCATGACTTCCGGCAGGTCGACGATGGCGTGCTCGAACGCCGCCAGGTCGTCGCGCTGCTGGCTGGCGAGAGTGATCTGCACGAAGACGTTGTCGGGATAGCCTGCGGAGGACTGGTCGACGAGGCCAACGTAGCCGCGGATCATGCCGGCTTCCTCGAGGCGCTTCAGGCGTCGCAGGCTCGCCGACTCCGACAGGTTGATGCGCTCGGCGAGTTCCGCATTGGTGATCCGGCCGTCCTGTTGGATCTCATGCAGGATCATTCTGTCTCTTTGGTCAATATCAAGATATTCCATCTTTTATTCATTCTTGAACAACAGATAATGTCCTCATGCTGGCGCAACGAAGGCGAAAACGCAAACCTATTGCGCATCCGTTCCGTTAGCGTGAACGTGATCGTCAAATCGCCCTGTCGAGGAGGTGCCAGGCCATGCAGATCGGCGTTCCGAAGGAGACCAAGGTCCACGAATACCGCGTCGGCCTGACGCCGACTTCCGTTGCCGAACTGGTGCGCGACGGACACGACGTCGTCGTCGAAACAGGTGCCGGGGACGGCATCGGTTTCGGCGACGCGGATTACATCGCGGCAGGTGCCCGGACCGCTTCGACCGAGGAGACGTTCGACCAGACCCTGGTGATCAAGGTCAAGGAGCCGAGCTTGGCGGAATGCGCGCGACTCGGCGAGTCGCAGATCCTGTTCACGTATCTGCATCTGGCCGCCAACCCGGAGTTGACCCGCGCGCTCATCGCCAGCGGCGCGACCGCCATCGCCTACGAGACGGTCACCGCGGCCGACGGCAGTCTGCCACTGCTGTCGCCGATGAGCGAGATCGCCGGCCGCATGTCCGTCCAGGTCGGTGCCGGCACCCTGCAGCGCATCAGCGCCCTACAGCACACGACCGGCGGACGCGGCGTACTACTCGGGGGCGTCCCCGGCGTCGCGCCCGCGCGGGTCGTGGTCATCGGTGGCGGTATGGCCGGCGCCAACGCGGCCACCATCGCTCTCGGCCTCGGCGCCGAGGTCGCCATCCTTGACAAGAGCGTCTCCCGGCTGCGCTGGCTCGCGGACCGCTTCGACGGCCGCGCGAAGACGATCATGGCGAACGCAACCACCACCAGCGAGTACGTGCGCGATGCCGACCTCGTGGTCGGCGCGGTGCTCGTCCCCGGGGCACGGGCACCGAAGCTCGTCAGCGCCGAGGACGTCCGCGAGATGCGCGACGGTTCGGTGCTCGTCGACATCTCCATCGATCAGGGCGGCTGCTCCGAGACCAGTCGTCCGACGAGCCACGACGAACCGACCTTCGTCCAGGACGGCGTGGTTCACTACTGCGTAACGAACATGCCCGGTGTGGTACCGCACACGTCCACGCTGGCCCTGAACAACGTCACGCTGCCCTACATCCGGACGATTGCGAACAAGGGCTGGCAGGCGGCGGTGGCAGACGACAAGCACCTGGCCGACGGCTTGAACGTCGCCGGTGGCACGGTCTGGCACGACGCGGTCGCCGAGTCCGTCGGCATCGCCCGGCCGGATGCACGCCGTCTCGAGGAGGTCTTCGAGACGGCGCGGTACACGGCCAGTCCGATCACGTACCCCGACATCGAAGTGCCCTACTCGCCGAACTCCCCCTCCAGCGTCACGGCGAACGCCTGACGCTGTTCTCGCCGAAGCCCGCAAGGGCTGCGGCGAGCCCTTCGCTTCGCACGCTTCGCATCGCCGTCATCCGTGCGCCGATGCGCGCCGTTGAGTCCCGACACCGCTTGACATCGTTGCGCACGGGAGCCGAGAATCGAACTCGGCGAGCTTCCACGCCCGACCTCGATCGGACCTCCCCAGCAGGGCCGAGCCAAGGGGCGAAGGGGATTTGATTCCTTGAAGTGACGATCACGGTCAGCGGACCGGGCGGTGATCGCTGGGGGATCGATGCCCGGAACGGCGTAGGACCGGTGACAGTCGACAAGCATTTCAAGCGGCTCGTTCGAGCCCGCGCCGCGCGCAGCGGCGCGTCCTATACGGCTGCCCTCTGGCACTTCCGCCGGCAAGCGGAGGCTTCAACCATGTCCAGTAGCAAACAGGCCAAATTGGCCGATCTCGGTTTATCCATCACGATCCCCGACGGTTGGCAGCGCATCACACACTCGATTTGGAGTGAGCACCATCCCGCGATGCACTACCAGGCGAACGGCACCGATGAAGCGCATGCCGAATGCGAGCTTGTCTGTAGCCGTCAAGGGAATGTCCAGGTGTCCCCGCGGGCCGCGGCGGAAGCGATCGAACGCGAACTCGCCGAGGCCTACGCCAAGTTCGAGTACACCGACACGCGGCTAGGCGGCGAGCCAGCGACCCGACTGGATTGCACCGAAGCCTTCGGCGCGCCGGAGTACATGCGTCACTATTGCCTCGAGCACAACCACCATCTGGTCCGATTGAGGTTCATCACGACCAACCGGGCCGTCAGCGAACCCGAGTTCGACGCAACGGTCGCCTCGATCCGGTTGGGCGATCCCGCTACCGAGTGCGTGTTCGGGGAGCTTGCCCTGGTGGACTATGCACCGGCGGCCTTGGAGTGCGTTCTCGCCGGCTCCGTCATCGCGCACCAAAGAGGCGAGAAACTCTCCGGCCGGCACCTGATCGGATCCCTGGTCCACGGCGACAGCGGCATCGCGGCGTCCATCCTGCAGTCCCTCGGGGCGACGGCCGAACGTCTGGGCTGGGCGCCTCCCTGCGACGATGACGATTCCGACTTCGACATCCACCGACTACCGGTGCCCAAGTCCGTCTTCTCGCTGTTGACCAGCGTCGTGCCGCGCTACGCGCGGGACACGATCCGTTCCCACCATGTGCTGCTCGGTATCCTGTCGAAGGACAACGTGGCCGGCGGCCCCGACTTGCTGGCGGAACTCGGCATCGGTCTCGCCGAAGCCCGGGCGGCTCTCGCCGATGAGATCGGCCAGGAGCGGGACACCCGTTGCGCCTTCTGCAACTTCTGCCGCAAGCCACGCTTCGACGTGAAGCTCCTCGTTCCGAGTGCCTTCAGCCACATCTGCGACGAGTGCATCGCCAGCTGCAAGGCCCTCCTCGACGACAGACAACCGTCGCACGGCGTCATGCGGCGCTACACCGGCGCCGAAAAGAGCCATGTATTCACGGGTTGCGGCTACTGCGGCGACAAGTCGAATCTCTTCACCGCGGCAAGCGAGTCCTACTTCATCTGCGGGACTTGCGTTGAGCGGACGTCGGCCATCGCAGAGCGCCAGAAGGAGAATACCCATGCGCGCTAGAGCAATTTACGGCGCCGTGTCCGCGCTGATCGCGACGGCACCGGCAACCGTTGCCGTCAACGCCGAGCCCACGAATCTCGACTTCGAAGACGGCATCGTGGGGGAAGTGCCCACCGGCTGGTTCGCCCCGCAGGTCACCGAACGAAGCGGCTACACGGTCGAGCTGAGCGACGAGACCGCCAACTCGGGTGAACGCTCCGCGAAGATCGCCAAGGTCCGGACCGCGACAACCGATGCAGGGACACCGCCGCCGGGCGGGGGATTCGGCAACGTGATGCAGGCCGTCGATGGTGCGCCGTACCGCGGCAAACGCGTGCGCTTCAGCGGCTGGGTGCGAACCGAGGTCCCCCTGTCCCTGCCCGGGTTTCCAAGCGGACAGGCCCAGGCATGGTTTCGGGTGGACCGACCGGAACGGCGCATGGGGTTCTTCGACAACATGAACGACCGGCCGATCCGTTCCAAGGACTGGCAACGATTCGAGATCGTCGGCGACATCGACGCGGATGCCGAGCGGATCAACTTCGGGCTGATCCTGACGGGTCGTGGCAAGGCCTGGCTCGACAGTGTCGCGATCGACGTGGTCGGCATCGCCGGCGAGGGCAACCAGCCGCCGCGCGAACTCGACCCACGTGGCCTCGCCAATCTCATCGCACTGACCCGGCTGCTGGGCCATGTCCGCTACTTCCATCCCACCCAAGCGGTCGCCGACACGGACTGGGATCTGTTCACGGT
>JAGWBN010000150.1 GCA_021295875.1 Pseudomonadales bacterium | reverse complement strand
GTCCATGCTTCGGTCGACCGATCCGACGCCGACTACGACATGGTCAGGGCGGTCAGGGACAGAAAATTCAAATACATCAAGAACTGGTTTCCCGAAAAGCCGTATCTTCTTTGGAATTCCTTCCGCAACCAGCATCCGATCATGCAGGAATGGTACCGCTGCTGGTTGGCAGGCGAACTCGACGCCACGCAGTCGATCATGTTCGCCGAGAAACGTCCCGTCGAAGAGCTCTACGACACCGAGACCGATCCCTGGGAGGTGGAAAACCTTGCTGCGGACAGCAAGTATCGGGACGTGCTCGGCCACATGCGGGAAGAACTCGACGCCTGGCAGAAGGAAACCCATGATCTTGGACCGGTGGAAGAACGGGTCATGAAGGCCATCCACTACCCGAACGGCGAGAAACCGGTTTGCACCGAAGCCAGGTGCCTGGTATTCACAGCCGACTCGTACGGCGAGCGACCGGCACCCGATGACTTCAGCCTGCCGGGCGAACATCGGCTGCAGCTCTTCAGTCCAACCCAGGGGTGCAGCATCTGCTACACAATCGAAGAGGGCGGGGAAGCCTTCTGGCGGGTGTTCACCGGTCCCATCGCCCTGCCCGCCGGGAGCCATCGCCTCAGGACACGCGTCTCGAGAATCGGCTGCCACAACAGCCCCGAGAAGACGTTCGGGATCACGGTAACGTCACCCCAGGGGATGACACGCATGGGGTGCCGGTTTGCTTGAGCTGGGCGTCATCGCGGACGACCTGACGGGCGGCCTGATGGTGGCGAGCCTGTTGGAACGGGAAGGCGTTCGCTGCCCGTTGGTGACGTCCACCGAGGGGCTCGCGGACCTCGAAGAAGAAGCGGAGGCGGTTGTCGTCGGCCGGAAGATCCGCCTGCTGCCGCCCGCAGACGCCGTTGCCGACGCGCGCCGATCCGGCTCGGCGTTGCTCGCGCGGGGCGCCAAGCGTATCTACTACAAGTACAGCGCACTCTTCATGTCGACCGAGCAGGGCAACATCGGACCGGTCTCGGAGACCCTGATGGAATTGACCGGCGCCGACAGTGTCCTGTTCTGTCCCACCTGGCGCGGCGCCACCGTGTACCTCGGGCGGCTCTTCGTGAACGATCGGATGCTGCATGAATCGGGCGCGAGTCGCGATCCGGCGACGCCGATGACCAACTCCAACCTACTGGAGGTGCTGCAGTCGCAAACCAACGTCGGAGTCGGCCTGCTGCCCCGTCGGGTTCTGCGCGAGGCGAAACCCGCCGCCGAGGCGTTGCTTGCACGGGCGTTCGACCAAGGCACACGGTTCTTCATTGCGGACGCGGTCGACAGCGAGGACGTCCACCGCATCGCCGAACTGGCGATGGATTCGCCGCTCAGCACCGGTGCCGACCAGCTGCCGATCCACCTCGCACGCCATTGGCGGCGCGGTCGGGAGCAAGCGGTGCTGAGCAGGCTTCTACCGCCGGCACCGGGATTTCAGGCCGTGCTGTCCGGCAGTTGCAGCGCCAACACCAATCGTCAGTTGAGGGCCTTCGCGGAGAGGCACCCGCTGTTCAAGATCGACCTGCTGCAGGCAGCCCGCGATACGAGCACTCTCGACATGATCGTCGACTGGGCGGTGGACAAGCTGAAACAGGGACCCGTCGGCATCGCCACGACCACCGACCACGACGGCGTCCAACGTGCGCAGCGGGCGCTCGGCCAACAAGGATCGGCACACCTGGCGGAAGATCTGCTGGGTCGGGTGACCTGCCGCCTACACGGTCTCGGGGTCCGCAAGTTCGTCGTCGCGGGCGGCGAGACCTCGGGCAAGGTCATCGACGTGCTGGGCATCGACCGACTTCGCGTCTCCCCGTTCGACAACCTGGGAGGTGGCTACTGCCATGCGCCCGGCACCGATCCCATAGCCTTGGTCACCAAGGCGGGTGGCGCCGGCGAAGAGGACTTCTTCGATGCCGCACTACGACGTATGCAGGAAGCCGATGCCGCGGCGTGAAGTGGACGTTCCGAGGCGACGGGGGCCCGAGTCCGGCGTCAGGTCGGCGAGGCGTCTGTTGGCATTCGCGGCGATGCACGCGCTGGTGTCCGTGGCGGAACAGCCCGCCTATCAACACGGCATCTCGCTGCTGCATGAACTGAAGTATCCCGCCGATTTCGAACACTTCGAATACGCCAACCCCGATGCGCCGAAAGGCGGCGAACTGAAGCTCGCGGCCACCGCGTACATTCAGAACTTCTCGGGCGTTCCCGGAACCGGCGTCCCCGGTGCCCAGGGGCTCGGCCGAACGGTCGATCGTCTGATGATCCGTTCGGCGGATGAACTGTCCGGTCTCTACGGTCAACTTGCCGACGGTATTGCGCTGTCCGCCGACAGGCGGTCCCTCTTCATCCGACTACACGACAAGGCGCGTTGGCACGACGGTGTACCGGTGACGACGAAGGACGTGAAATTCTCCTACGACGAACTGTTGAAGCGTGCCTTCGGCAAGGTCTATCTCGAGTCGTGGATCGAATCGCTGGAGATCGTCAACGACAAGGAGATGATCGTTCACCATCGGCGCGTGTTCACCAATTCGAACCTGGTGGCGCTGACCTGGTTCCCGATCCGGCCGGCGCACTACTACGCGGGCAAGGACTCCAGCGAGCCGACACTGGTCCCGCCGGTGGGCAGCGGACCCTATCGCGTCGCCGATTTCGACAGCAACTTCGTCCGCTACGAGCGTGTCGAGGACTATTGGGGACGCGACATCCCGGTCAACCGCGGTCGATACAATTTCGATGTCATCCACTACGACGTCTACCGCGATGCGACGGTGGCGAGGGAAGCCATTCGCAAGGGACTGTTCGACATCTACTTCGAGTCCGACATTCGGCACTGGATATCGTCCTACGATGTCCCCGCGGTGGCGGCGGGATCGCTGATCAAGGAAACGCGGTCCCTGCAGAAATTCATCGGCCTCGCCTCGGCGATCGTGCTGAACCTCGATCGTCAACGGCTGCGGGATGTTCGCGTACGGGAAGCGCTGACCCTGGCGCTCGACTTCGACTGGCAGAACCGAGTCTTCCAGCACGGTTCACAGACGCGTGCGCTGAGCTACTTCGCCAACTCGCCGTTTGCGGCCAATGGACCTCCTACCCGAGCCGAGCTCGACTTGCTCGACCCCTACCGGGACCACCTGTCCGCGCGGGTATTCACCGAGGCGTTCCGGCTGCCGGTGTCGAACGGGTCCGGTGTGCACCGCCCTGCGCTGGAGAGGGCACGCGATCTGCTTGCCGAAGCCGGCTGGAACATACGGGACGGACGACTGGTCGATGCCACCGGACAGCAGTTCGAACTGGAGTTGACGACGCAGGATGCCACGCATCGGCGGATCCTGTTGCCGTACATCGAGTCGCTGAAGACCCTAGGTATCGACGCACGTCTGCGACTGCTCGATAACGTCGCGTGGGTGAACCATCGCCGTCGGCGGGATTTCGATGCGTACGTCCGTGGGCACGACTTCCTGAATCCGCCGTTGGGGGAACTGAAGAGTTATTTCGGCTCGGCCAGCGCGGACCTGGAATTGGGCGGCAACATGGCCGGGCTGCGCGATCCCATCGTCGATGCGCTCATCGAGCACGCCGAGCACATGGGGGGCACGCTCCAACAGGCAATGACCGCCTGCCGGGCACTGGACCGCGTGCTGCTCTGGGGTTTCTACCACATCCCGTTGAACATCCCCGACAAGGAGCGATTCGTGCGCTGGGATAAGTTCGCGAGGCCAAAGCACGAGGCGGTCGCGAAATACGAGTACCTCGTCGGCAGCTCCGTGCGCATCGTGGACAGCTGGTGGGTGGATGCCCAGAAGACAGGAACGCGCGCACTCCCGGGGAAGTAGGTGTTGCCCGGTCCGACGGCCAGCCGACTTCCGTCGCGCAAGCTACAACGAGAGAGAGACAGAGAATGGCATCAGAGACTTTCCGCGGCAGGATAGGAACCACGTACAAGGATTCGGTGCCGGACTGGTCTTCACCGGCCCCGCGCCGTGACGCCCCCAACGTCCTCGTCATACTCCTGGACGACACCGGTTTCGGCAACCTCGGCTGCTACGGCTCGACGATCGCGACGCCCAACATGGACGCGCTCGCGGCCAACGGACTGCGCTACAGCAACTTCCACGTCACGCCGCTGTGTTCGCCTACCCGGGCATCGTTGTTGACCGGGCGCAACCACCACGCCGTCGGCATCGCCACCATCACCACCTTCGGCGACAACGGCTATCCCAACCAGCGGGGTCGAATCACCCGTCACGCCGCCACCCTGGCGGAGATGCTGAGCGAGGAGGGATTCGCCACCTTCGCCCTCGGCAAGTGGCATCTGAACCCGACCGAACACAACTCGGCCGCCGGTCCCTACGAGGAGTGGCCCTTGAATCGAGGATTTGATCGCTTCTATGGGTTCCTGCCGGGCGCGACCGACCAGTTCCATCCGGAGCTGACCTACGACAATCATCCGGTCTATCCGCCGAAGACTCCCGAAGAGGGCTACCACCTGACCGAGGACCTGGTGGACCACGCCATCGAGTTCGTCGACGACCTCGAGTCCATTCACCCGGACACGCCGTTCTTCATGTACTTCGCCACCGGCGCCATGCACTACCCGCACCAGGCACCCCAGGCGTACATCGACAAGTACCGTGGCCGTTTCGACGAGGGGTGGGACGTGCTGCGCAAGCGCTACTTCGAGCGCCAGATCGAGCTTGGCATCGTTCCGCCCGGAACCCGCCTGGCAGCCCCGAATCCCGGCGTGAAACCCTGGGAAGAGCTCAAGGCGAACGAAAGGAAGTTCGTCTGCCGCCTGCAGGAGGCGT
>JAGWBN010000005.1:2775-50665 GCA_021295875.1 Pseudomonadales bacterium | reverse complement strand
GACTGCCCTCGAAGATGTGTGCGCCGTCGTCAGGGAGATCCGGAATCGTCATGTCGACGGTGAGGTTGTTCCCGGCATCAACGAACGAGGGCGCGTAGACGCAGTTGCTGCCGCTCAACTCGCCCTGAATGGTCTGGCCACCGGTGTTGACATACGAAGCGCACGGGTTGCCCGCCGCGACAGGCGTCGTCGTGTTGTTGCTGTTGTTCACCGAGTTGTCGACGGAAGCGTCCGTCGTCGAAGGCTCGATCACAATGTCGCCTCCGTCGCACCCGGCGAGGAGCACCAACGTAGCGAGTGTTGCGACCAGTCGGTTCATCACCTTTCCTCCATTGAGTTGGCCAAGCATCGGCACAGCCAGACTCGGTCCGGTCGACCGCGCGACGCGACAAACGGAAAGTTACTAATGGAATGTGACGAACGGGTTACCGGAATGTGACGAACGGGTTACGCGATGGCGTCAGCGACGATTCACGCGATGAGTCCTGCTGGCGACATGGCCGCGCCGAGAATTCGCTGCGCGAATTCTCCCGGCCGCGAGGCGCCGCTAACAGCCAAGCAACAAACGGAGCATTTGCTCCATGCAAGAAAAGCCCGGGACGATCAACGCCCGGGCGAATTGACCGAGATGTCGGTCACGATGAACGGGACGATCGGCGTGCCGATTCGCCCGTGTCCCGCATCCTTACGCTCGGCAGGAGGTCAATCGAGCCGAGCGCAGGACTAGGAGTGGGTTAGCCTTCCTCGGCAGCCTCGGCGGGGGCTTCCTCGGCGGCGGCTTCCTCGGCGGGGGCTTCCTCGCCCTCGGCGGCGGCTTCCTCGGCGGGGGCTTCCTCGCCCTCGGCAGCGGCTTCCTCGGCCGGTGCTTCCTCGGCGGCCTCGACCTCGGCGGCGGGTACCGTTCCAGCAGCCTCGACTTCGGTCGCGGGCATTGCCTCCTCTTCGGCTGGGGCCTCGGCGGCCTGCTCGCAGCCGGACAATCCGATGATGAACAGCCCCGCGAGAACGGCGCCTCCCAAACGAGAGATCTGTGTTGAAAGCGTCATTAGTGCTCCTCCTAACCATGCCGACGATTGTTTTGGATCCCCCCACACTGGACAGTCCATCACGGCGATGCGCCCGCGGCGCCAGGTGCGTCGGCTGAAGTGGGAGCATACAACAGAACGCAGGTGGCCGTGGCCGTCGAATTCAACCGCCATGATCGGCCCTCACCCGACTTCGCGGACGGCCAGAGCCGGACCGGCTGGTACACTCTGCCGCCAGGACGACACTCGCCCGGAGCAATGCCGGTGGCTCAACCGTCTCTGCCGACCGTTCCCATGCTCAAGGGCGGCCCCACATCCCACATCTACTTCTCCCAGCGGCTCCGCCTGCACTACGTGGACTGGGGCAACGAGGACGCCCCCGCCATGCTGCTGGTCCACGGTGGCCGCGACCACTGCCGCAATTGGGACTGGGTCGCCCACGAACTGAAGTCGGACTACCACATCATCGCCCCGGACCTCCGCGGCCATGGCGACTCGCAGTGGCTGGTGGGTGGTGCGTACACCACGATCGACTACGTCTACGACATCGCCCAACTGGTGCGCCAGACCCGCCTCGACGACATCGTGGTCATCGGCCACTCCATGGGAGGATCGGTGGCGCTGGCGTTCACGGGTCTCTTCCCCGACAAGGTGCACAAGCTCGTCTCCATCGAGGGCATGGGCACTTCACCCGCGGCTGCGGACGATTCGATTCCCGGCCACGAGCGGCTCGTCGGTTGGGTGGAGAACCTGCGAAGGCTGTCCGGGCGCATTCCGAAGCGCTACGCCACCCTGGAGGACGCCTTCCAACGCATGCAGCAGGCCAATCCGCACCTGACGGCGGACCAGGCACGCCACCTCACGATCCACGGCAGCAATCAGAACGAGGACGGCACCTACAGTTGGAAGTTCGACAACTACATGCGCGCCTGGTCGCCTCTCGGCCTGTCGGCGCGGCAGACCGTGGGATTGTACCGGCGCATCACCTGTCCGACGCTGTTGGTCCACGGCACCGAGTCATGGGCTTCGGACCCCGAGGAGGACGGTCGACTCGACTACTTCCGCGATGCCCGTTCGGTGGGCGTGGACAATGCCGGGCACTGGGTGCACCACGACCAGCTCGAGGAGTTCCTGACCATCATCAAGGCATTCCTGAGCGATGGCGCAGACAGGTGACGACCTGACCACCGCCATTCACGGGTGTCCCCGACAGGGCGTGTTCACCGTGACCGGCGGCGGCTCAGGGGCGTTGTCGGCTCTGCTCGGTGTGCCTGGAGCTTCGGCAACCGTATTGGAGGCCAATGTTCCCTACGCCGAGGGTTCGCTCCGCGACTGGCTCGGCTTCTCACCGTCGCAGGCTTGCAGTGACGAGACCGCGAGGGCCCTGGCCGTGCGTGCATTCGTCCGGGCGACCGAGTTGGGCGGCGACTTCGGCTTCGCGGTTACCGCATCGCTGCGCACGATCGAGCCCAAGCGCGGCGAGCATCGCGCGCATCTTGCCTTCCAGGATGCCGCGACCACCCGGACCTGGAACCTGACGCTGGACAAGGGGGCACGGCCGCGAGCGGATGAAGAGCGCGTCGTGTCCGAGACGGCGCTCGCGGCCCTGGCATCCGCGCTCGGCGTCGGGCCACCACCGCGGCTGCCGGGAGCCTCGGCGCGAGCGAAGCCGGGGCTCGCCGATCTCATGCTCGGGCTTTGTTCCCACGTGGGACCGACGGACTTCGAGGCCTTCCTGCCGGGGGCGTTCAATCCGCTGCACGAGGGACACTCGTCGCTACGGAGCGATGCGGCCCGACGGCTGGGAGGGCGCGTCGGCTACGAGCTCTGCATCGCCAACGTCGACAAGCCG
Source organism: Pseudomonadales bacterium (assembly GCA_021295875.1). Taxonomy (GTDB): domain Bacteria; phylum Pseudomonadota; class Gammaproteobacteria; order Pseudomonadales; family Azotimanducaceae; genus VXYL01. Next base: position 47,788 of record JAGWBN010000005.1, on the reverse strand, counting down.
CCGCTGGACTACATCGACCTCAACCATCGATTGGCCCAGTTCGACGCCGGCGACGTCGTCGTCACGAACACGCCGACGTTCCTCGCCAAGGCGCGCGCCCTTGGCGGAACGGCGTTCGTCGTGGGGACGGACACGCTGGAACGCATCGCCTCACCGGAGTACTACGGCGGACTGGAGCAACGGGACGACGCGATCCGGGAAATGGCCGCCCTGCGGTGCTCCTTCCTTGTCTACGGGCGCGTCGACGGCGCATCCTTCAAAACGCTCCAAGACATGACGCTGCCGGCGTCCCTGGCGGCCATGTGCACCGGCATCCCGGAAGAGGAGTTCCGCATCGACACCTCGTCCACCGCGTTGCGCGAAGGACGACAAGCCACAGCCTGAGCGCCGTACTACGAACCCTGCATGGACGCGGGCGGGGACAAGGCCCACACGGCTACGGGAGGCGTTTGGGGTAGCTGTCCTTCAACAGCCGCGACAGCGAACGGTCCGCGAGGATTCGGCCGCCGGTCTGACATCCGGGACAGTAGTTGAACTCGTTCTCGGCCCTCCGCACCCGCTGCACCGGGGCACCGCATACGGGACACGGCTGCCGATACTTGCCGTGCACCGCCATTTTCGGTTGGAACGCGGTCACCTTGGTGGGGAACTTGCCGCCGGTATCCGTGCGCAGGGTCTCGGTCCAGCGGGTCAGCACTGCGCGGCAGGCGTCGTAGAGTCGTCGCATCTCTTCATCGGACATGTGCCGGCCCATCTTGAACGGCGACAGCCCGGCCTCGAACAGGATCTCGTCGCTGTACGCATTGCCGATCGCGGCGAACGTGCGGGGATCGGTGAGCGCCCGCTTTACCGTGTGAGGCGTTGCGGCGAGGCGTTCACGGAACTCGGTGAAGTCGATCTCGAAGATCTCCGCCCCGCCCGGGTCGAGAGCGGCCAACGCATCGGCGCCTTCGACAAGGTGCAGCGCCGCCCGCTTCTTGCGGCTGGCCTCGGTGAGGATAAGCGTCCCGGCGTCGAAGTCGAATGCGGCGAGACCGTTGCGCTTGGGCACGGGCCGCGGCGCGTCGTACCAGCGCAGCCGGCCGGCGACCATCAGGTGGATGACGATGAACAACCCGCCGGCCAGGTGCATCACCAGTTGCTTGGCCAGCCGGCTCACGCCCTGCACCTCGCGGTTCACGGTGTCGTCGACGCTCGGCGAAACGGTACGCAGCAGGAAGGGGCTGGTGATGCGGATCGCCGTCAGGCGCCGACCCTGGATGCGCTGCTCCAGGCTCTCGACGTAGACCGTCAGATCGGGAAACTCAGGCATGGTTGGCCGCCGTATTCGCGGCGCGTGGCGCGATTGCGGCGTCTGCTACCATGCGTCTCCCGTTTGGTTGAGGAATCTCCATGTCCGGCGCTTTTGCCGATATCAATGTCAGCTTGACGGAGCACATCGCCACCGTCGAGATCGACCGGCCACCGCACAATTTCTTCGACCGCGACCTGATCGGCCAGATCGCCGACGCCTACGGCGAGCTGGACGACGATTCCCGCTGCCGGGCGGCGGTTCTGTGCTCGACCGGCAAGTCTTTCTGCGCCGGCGCGAACTTCGGCTCCGGCCAGGAGGATCGCTCCGGCAACGAGGAGTTTACCGAGGACGGCTTCCGCAACACCACGGGTCAGCTCTACCGCGAAGGCGTGCGCCTGTTCTCGGCCAAGACACCGGTGGTTGCCGCGGTCCAGGGTGCGGCGATCGGCGGTGGACTGGGCCTGGCGCTGACCGCCGATTTCCGCGTCGGTGCCCCGGAAGCGCGCTTCGCCGCCAACTTCGTCAAGCTCGGCATCCATCCCGGCTTCGGCCTCACCGTGACGTTGCCCAATCTCATCGGCCAGCAGCGGGCCAACCTGATGTTCCTGACGGGGCGGCGCATCAAGGGGGAGGAAGCCCTGGCGCTGGGCCTGATCGACCAACTCGTGCCCCTGGACGAAGTGCGTTCGGCCGCCCACGCGTTGGCCGGTGAAATCGCCGAGAACGCGCCGCTGGCCATCGGCTCGGTGCGCACCACGGTACGCCAGGGACTCGCCGAGCGCATCGCCCGGGCCACCGACCACGAACTCGCCGAACAGCAATGGCTGCGCGCCACCGAGGACGCCGCCGAGGGCATACGCGCCGTCGCCGGGCGTCGCCCGGGGAACTTCCAGGGCAGATAGCGCGTGGATCTCGGCGGAACCGGCGTCTGGTACTTCACCGATGCCTTGGCGGCGCGCGACGCCGCGGCCGTTGCGCGGCGAATCGAGGAACTCGGCTACGCGGCCCTGTGGATTCCCGAGACGGTGGGCCGCGACCCCTTCGCCCACGCCGCCTGGCTGCTCGCCAGTACCGAGCGGCTGATCGTCGCCACCGGCATCGCCAACATCTACCACCGCGAGCCCGGCGTCACCCTGCAGGCCCAGAAGACCCTGGCAGAACAGTCCGACGACCGCTTCCTGCTCGGCCTCGGGGTATCCCACAAGCCCCTAGTCGAGGGTCTGCGGGGCCTCGCCTACGGCAAGCCCGTCGCCACCATGCGCGACTACCTGGCGAAGATGGCGGCGTCTCCTTTCTCGGCCATCGAACCCGGTGCCAAGCCACCGACCGTAATCGCCGCGCTGGGGCCAAGGATGCTTGAACTGGCACGCGACGCCACCGACGGTGCACATCCCTACTTCACCTCGCCGGCACACACGCGGATGGCGCGCGAAATCCTCGGTCCGGACAAGTGGTTGTGTGTCGAGCAGAAGGTGGTGATGGAGACCGACCCCGACAAGGCACGTAACCTGGCGCGCGCCACCGCGCGGACCTACCTCGGCCTGCCCAACTACCGGAACAACTGGCGGCGCATGGGCCTTGCCGAGGACGATCTCGAGGCCGAGGGTTCCGACCGGTTCATCGACGAAACCTTCGCCTGGGGCGATGCGGACGCGATCCGGCGCCGCGTCGGAGAGCACTTCGACGCCGGCGCGAGCCACGTCTGCATCCAACCCGTCAACCGTCGGGGGCGGTTCGGCGAAATGGATTGGGAAACACTGGAGGCATTGGTCCCATGAGCGATTTCACAGGCAAGCGCGCGGTCGTCACCGGCGCCGCCGGCGCGGTCGGCAGCGTCGTGGCGCGCGCGTTCCACGAAGCGGGTGCGACGGTGACCGGCATCGACATCGTAGAGCACGACGCACCCTACCCCACCCTCGTCGCCAATCTCATCGACCCGGCGGGTGCCCGCGGCGCGGTCAGCGAAATCGGCGAGATCGACATCCTCGCGAACATCGCGGGCGGCTTCGCCATGGGGGACACCATCGCCGAGACGTCGGACGACACCTGGGACTTCATGATGAACCTGAACGCCCGCACGGTGCTCAACATGACCCGTGCCGCAGTGCCCGGGATGGTGGCACGGGGCGCCGGCAAGATCGTCAACATCGGCGCGCGGGGCGCGTTGCGCGGCGCCGCCGCCATGGGCGCCTATGTCGCGTCGAAGAGCGTCGTGATCCGCCTGACCGAGACCCTGGCCGACGAACTGAAGGCCAAGCGCATCAACGTCAACTGCATCCTGCCGAGCATCATCGATACGCCGACAAACCGCGCCGACATGCCCAAGGCGAAGTTCGACCGCTGGGTTCCACCGGAACACATCGCGGGCGTGGTGTTGTTCCTGGCCTCATCCGCCGCCGACTCCATCCACGGCGCATCGATCCCGGTGGAAGCCTTGTCGTAGGGCGACCCTTCAGAAGACGCCGTAGACGCCCCGGAAATAAAGCAGGGGCCGGGTGTCCGGTCTAAGGGTCTCGAAGCCCAATACGCGGCCGACAACGACGGTATGGTCGCCGGCGTCGTGTTCTGCCGCGACGTCGCACTCCACGAAGGCGATCACGCCGTCCAGCCTCGGTGCAGAGGTCGCTTTGGTCGTCCACGGCACATCGGCCGCACGACCGGCCTGGGCGAACACCTCGCTCACGACCTCCTGGTCGGCGGCCAGTACGTTGATGCCGAAATGGCCCACCGCGCGGATGCGCGGCCAGCTCGTGCTCGTCTTCGCGGGACAGATGGCGACGAGCGGCGGTTCCAGCGACAGCGATACGAAGGATTGCGCCGCGAAGCCGACGAGACGTCCGTCCTCGTTGCCGGTGACGATCACCACGCCGGTGCAGTACTGGCCCATGGTGTCGCGGTAGGCGCGGCTGTCGAAGTTGTCCATTCATAGAGCCTAGTGGTCGAACACACTTGTAATGATGTATCTGCGCGTCCACAAGCGTCCAGCCGCTAGCGCCGCCAAACGCCTCACGCGCCGGCGTCTGGCCCCAGGCCCCACCGTCCCCATTCCCACAAGTTTCTGCCACGACGGTGCGTCCCGCAGGTAGACTATCGGTCGTGGCGGCGCTCACCCAGAACACTCCGGCCGGTGACACCGACCGGCCCTACGCCGCCCTCGATCTCGGCTCAAACAGCTTCCACCTGATCGTCGCCTACGATCACGGTGATCGCCTGCAGGTCGTGGACCGGCACAAAGAGACCGTGCGCCTCGCCGAAGGGCTCACCACCGACAATAGCCTCGCGCCAACCGTCGCCGCCAGGGCGTTGGCTTGCCTCAAGCGCCTGGGTCAGCGCGTTCGCGACCTGCCCACCGGCAACGTCCGCATCGTCGGCACCAACACCCTGCGCAAGGCGCGCGACAGCCTGGACTTCATCGAGGCCGCCGAGCGTGCGCTCGGCCACCGCGTCGAAATCATCAGCGGTCGCGAGGAGGCGCGTCTAATCTATCTCGGTGTGTCGCACTCCCTCGAACCGCTGGAGGACAGTGCCGAAGCCCGGCTGGTCGTTGACATCGGCGGCGGCAGCACGGAACTCATCCTCGGTCGCCAGTTCCAGCCGCACCTGATGGAGAGCCTCTACATGGGGTGCGTGTCGATGTCCACGACCTACTTCCCGGACGGTCGGCTCGAGGCGGCCCGATTCGGCCAAGCGAGGAACGCCGCCCGCCAGGAACTCGAGGTGATCGAGGAAATCTACCGGGCACGGGGATGGGACACCGCGATCGGCGCGTCCGGAACGCTGCTGGCCATCCACGACGCCATCCTCGAACTCACAGGAGAGCGCGGCATCACCCCCGACGGGCTGACCACGCTGGAGCGACACCTGGTGCAGACCGGGCACATCGACGACATCGAACTGGAGTCAATCGACGCCGAGCGGGCACCGGTGTTGCCCGGGGGGCTGGCCATCGCGTCCGCCGTCGTCGATGCGCTCCGGGTCGACAGTATGGCCGTGTCCGACGGCGCCTTGCGGGAAGGCCTGCTGCACGACCTCCTGGGACGCGTTCACGCCCACGACATTCGCGAAACGACGGTCGCCGATCTCATGCGGCGCTACCACGTCGACACCGGCCACGCCCGGCGTGTGGCCACCACCGTGGCGAAGATCCTCGAGCAGGTCTCCTGGGACCTCGCCGAGAACCTTGCCGGGGGATCCCCGAACGCACCGGGAGTAGGCGGCAACGATGCGCGCTCTTCCGGCAGCCTGTCGGGCCCCGCCGCCGCCCGGTTGCTTCGCTGGGGCGCTCTCCTGCACGAGATCGGCATGGACATCGCCCACAGCCAATACCACAAGCACGGCGGCTACCTGCTCGAGAACATGGACCTGCCCGGCTTCTCGCGTTCCGAGCAGCACAACCTGTCGATGCTGGTGCGCTGCCACCGGCGGAAGTTCCCGATCGAAGAACTCAACGGGTCGCCCAGCCTTATTGCTCTGTGCGTCCTGCTGCGCCTCGCGGTGGTGCTGCACCGGGGACGCTCGGAGTACGCCTTGCCCGCGTTCTGGGTTGTCCCCACCGGCGACGGCGAAATTCGGCTGACGTTCCCCAAGCGTTGGCTCGAGGAACATCCGCTCACAAGGCTCGATCTGGAACAGGAGTCCGAGTACTTGGCGGTGATCCCGCTGAAACTCACGGTCGCCTCGATCTAGGAATGTTTCTGACCAAGCCATCCTGGCTTGATCAGAAACGCATCCCTGTGCCGCCGCTTCCCGGTCGCCCGGGGTCCGATTCAGGCCGTGCCTCCGATGAGGCGCAGTGTGTTGGCGGCTAGCGGGTGAGCCGTTCGAGCAGTTCCTCCTGCGCGCAGCGGCGCTCCCCGCCACCGTCCGCGCGCTCGTAGACACCGTCCGGCTGCAGTTCCCACGCCTGCGCGTTGTCGGCGAGATACGGTTCGAGGCCATGTTCGACCACGGCCTGTCGACAGTCCGCGTCCTCGATGGGGAAACAGGTTTCCACCCGGGAGAAGAAGTTGCGTCCCATCCAGTCCGCGCTCGACAGGTAGATGCGCGGATCGCCGCCGTTCTCGAACAGGAAGATGCGCGTGTGCTCGAGGAATCGGCCGACGATGGACCGCACGGCGATGTTCTCGGATACGCCTTCAATGCCCGGCTTGAGCGCGCAGATGCCGCGCACGACGAGTTGCACGCGCACGCCCGCCTGGGACGCACGGTACAGCGCCTGGATCACTTCGGGCTCGATCAACTGGTTCATCTTCGCGGTGATCCCCGCGGGAGAGCCGACCGCGGCGTTCTCGATCTCGGCGTCGATGTGGCCGAGGATGGTCTCGTGCAGCGTGAACGGTGACTGCACCAGCTTGTTGAGCTGGCCGCTGCGGCCCATGGTGGTGAGCTGGTGGAACATTCGCTGCACATCGTTGGCGAGTTCCGGCTCGGCGGTGAGCAACCCGAAGTCGGTGTACGTGCGCGCCGTGCGGGTGTGGTAGTTGCCGGTGCCGAGGTGGGCGTAGCGGCGCAGTTCGCCGTCTTCTCGCCGGATGACGAGGATCATTTTGGCGTGGGTCTTGTGGCCGACGATGCCGTAGACGACCTGCGCGCCGGCCTCCTGCAGGTGGTTTGCGAGTTCGATGTTGGCGGCCTCGTCGAAGCGCGCGCGCAACTCGATCACCACGAGCACTTCCTTGCCCCGCTGTGCCGCCTCCAACAACACCTTGACCGCCGCCGAGTCCGTCCCCGTGCGGTACAGGGTTTGGCGGATCGACAGCACGCTGGGATCCTCGGCGGCGCTGCGCAGGAAGTCGAGCACCGGTACGAAGGAGTGGAACGGGTGGTGCAGCAGGATGTCCCCGGAACGGATCGCGGCGAATATGTCCGGCGCCGTCTGGATGCGCGCCGGAATACTCGGCGTGAATCCCGGATATTTGAGGTCGGGGCGGTCCACGAGGTCGGGTATCGCGTTGATCCGCATCAGGTTGACCGGCCCGTTGCAGTAGTAGACGTCCTCCTCGGAGAGCGAGAATTCGTCGGTCAGGAACTTGCCCACGTGCCCGGGACAGTCGTCCGCCAGTTCCAGGCGCACGGCATCGCCGAAGCGGCGCGAGGAGAGTTCGCCCTCCACGGCCACCAGCAGATCGTCGACCTCCTCCTCGTCGACATACAGGTCGCTGTTTCGGGTCACCCGGAACTGGTAGCAGCCGACCGCGTTCATGCCCGGAAACAGCTCGTCGACGTGGGCGTGGATGATGGACGACAGGAACACGAAGTCGTGCGGGCTCTCGGCCTGTTCTTCCGGCAACCGGACCACCCGAGGCAGGGTCCGGGGCGCCTGCACCACCGCCATGCCGCTGTTGCGCCCAAAGGCGTCCTTGCCCTCCAACGTCACGATGAAGGTCAGGTTCTTGTTCATGATGCGCGGGAAGGGATGCGCCGGATCGAGCCCGATGGGGGTCAGGATCGGTTCGAGCTCGCGGTGGTAGAAGTCGCGCAGCCAAGCTTCCTGTCCGGCGTTCCACTGGCTCCGCTTGAGGAATCGGATCCCTTCGGCGTCGAGCAGCGGGAACAGGACATCGTTGAGGATACGGTACTGCTCGTCGACCAGTTCGTGGGCGAGAAGCGCGATGCGGCGAAGCTGCTCGGACGGCGACAGGTTGTCGGGCCCGCGCTGGGTGGCGCCCACTTCCTCCTGCTGCTTGAGACCTGAGACCCGGATCTCGAAAAACTCGTCCAGGATCGACCCGGCGATGCACAGGAAGCGCAGCCGTTCCAAGAGCGGCACGTCCCCGCGCTTGGCCTGCTCGAGCACCCGTCGATTGAACTCGAGCTGCGCCAGCTCCCGGTTGATGTAGAGGTCGACGCCTGCGAGATTCACGGCCTTAACCACGGTCGCCGGGCTCGCCATACAATGTTCCGCGTGACGGATCGGACCCGAGAGCCTACCACCGTGGGGGAAGCGGTGCCCCGAGCCCCCCAGCCGCGCCGTGATCGCCTGTTCGACGCCCCGCGCGACCTCGTCGACTTCACCTTCGACGAATCCGTGGTCGACGTCTTCCCCGACATGATCCGCCGCTCGGTGCCCGGCTACGAGGCGGTGGTCGGCATGACCGGCCTGATCGCCGCCAGGCACCTGGGCAGGGGTGGCCGTTGCTACGACCTCGGCTGTTCGCTCGGCGCCTCGACCCATTCCGTCCTGCACACCATGGGTAACACGCCGTGCGAGATCGTGGCGGTCGACGACTCGGCGGCGATGATCCAGCGGGCGCGCAAGATCGCCGACCAGGAGACTCGCGTGCGCTGGCTGGAGGCCGACGTGCGCGCTGTCGACCTGGAACGGGCCGATGTCGTGATCCTCAACTACACGCTGCAGTTCCTGGTTCCCGAAGACCGCCTGCCCCTGCTGCGAAGGATTCGCGGCGCACTGAGTTCGGGCGGCGTCCTGATCGTCTCCGAGAAGCTCCACGCACCCGGCTACGCCGAGAAAGTCCACCTCGACTTCAAGCGCGCCAACGGCTACAGCGAACTCGAGATCAGCCAGAAGCGCGCCGCGCTGGAGAACGTCATGCGGGTCGATTCGGAGGACGAGCATTTGGCGAGATTCGGTGAAGCGGGCTTCGCCGCCGCCGAGACATGGTTCCGATGCTTGAACTGGGCGTCCTTCGTCGCTTGGCCGCAATCCCCGTAGCGCGCCCGACAAGGCGCGCAGGGACGCGAATACGGGTGAATTCGCGGTGAGCGCATTGGAGTCGCTGACCGCCGCGTGGCGCGCGACCGGCGCCGGGCATGCCGTCGATGTCCTGCGCACGCATCGACACGGCGACCTGCCCCGTTGGCTGGCGGCGCTCGACCGGCTGCCCGATGTCGAGCCGACCGACATCTCCCTTGGCGACGTGGTGAGCGTAAGGTCCGAACCCTTGGCGGACACCACGCGGGAACGGCTCGAGACCGGGCTGCGCGGCCTGATTCCCTGGCGCAAGGGGCCGTTCCGCCTGTTCGGAGTCGACATCGACAGCGAATGGCGTTCGGACATGAAGTGGGCGCGCATCGCGCCGCACATCGACCTCGACGGCTGCCGCGTCCTCGACGTGGGCTGCGGCAACGGCTACTACGGCTGGCGCATGCTGGAAGCCGGCGCCCGTTCGGTCACCGGCCTCGACCCGTCGCTGCTCGCCACGCTGCAGTACGCGGCCATCGCCTACTACGCGGGCCGTCGCGCGGCGACGCCCGCGAACACCGTCCTGCCCCTGCGCTTCGAGGCCTTCGAGGCCGCGGAACCGTTCGACGTGATCTTCTCCATGGGGGTCGTCTATCACCGCCGCGATCCGGCGGCACACGTCCGTCGGCTGGCGAGCCACGTCCACTCGCGAACAACGGTGGTGCTCGAGTCCCTGGTCGTGGACGGCGCGCCCTTGGAACCCCGGGACCGGTATGCGCGCATGCGCAATGTCTGGCTTGTTCCGGATGTCGAGACCCTTGCGGGTTGGCTCCACGAGGCCGGCTTCGGCGCCACCGAGGTCGTCGACGTCTCGCCAACTGCCCCGGTCGAGCAGCGCCGAACCGATTGGATGCCGTACGAATCCCTGGAGGAGGCACTCGACCCGGAGGACTCCACGCGGACCATCGAAGGCTATGCCGCACCGAAGCGCGCCGTTATGATCGCCCGACGACGTTGAACGGCGGTGCCGATGGCAGATTACCTCGCTCCCTGGAAATTCCGTTTCCGCGGCAAGACGGCGCGCATCCTGGCCATCGTCAACAGCTTCCTCGACGAACCCAACAAGGGGCTCGCCGCCGTGCAGTTGGCGAGGAGCTCTGGGTTGTCCATCCACGACACCGCCAAGCTGCTCGACACCGTCCCGGAGCTGTTCGTCAAGTTGCCGCGACGCACCGACGGCATCACCCGCTATCGGTTGGCGTCGTCCGTCGCCGCGCGCGGTCGCGAGGACATCCAGGCCCTGGTGCAGAGCCATGCGCGGCGCGAGTCCTGGATCTTCTACGCCCTCGTGCTGATGGCGGTCCTGCTTCTCCTGCTGGCCGCGCTCGCCATTGCGCCGTCCTTCTTCTGATGCCGGATTGGCTGCCCCAAGAGACGGTCGCCCTTCGCGACCGGGTAACAACCCTCGCCCACGACGTCCTGGTTCCGCTGCGCGACGACTCGTCACTCGACCCGGGCGATCGCGCCGCCCGCATCCGCGAGGCGTCGAAGCAGGCTGGCGTGTTCTCCATGGCCCAGCCCGAGGAGTTCGGCGGCGGCGCCACGCTCCTTGAACTCACCGTGGTGCGCGACACTCTGGGGGCGCACAACGTCTGTCATTTGCCCGGCATCTTCGGCCCCGGGCCCGGCGTGCTCGGCGGCGTCGGCGAACCCCTGCGCAGCCGATACCTCGCCCCCGTTCTCGCCGGTGAGAAACGCGGCGCGTTCGGCTTCACCGAACCGGACGACGCGGAGCGCCCGACCTCGGCAAGACTCGACGGCGGAACGCTGACCGTCAACGGCCAGAAATCCTATGTCACTGGAGGCGCCGACGCGGACTTCATCAACGTCCTCGTGGAGGTCGAGGGACGCGGACCGGCCATGGTCGTCATCGACCGCGAGGCGCCGGGCGTCGACGTCGTGCGCACCTTCGGCTCCGTGGACGGCAGCCGCCACGCGTACATGGAGTTCCGCGACGTCCGGGTACCCGAAACACACATCATCGGCCGGCCCGGCGAGGGTCTGCCCCGGGCCATGCGCCAGATCGGCGACACGCGCCTGGCGATGGCCGCTGAGAGCGTGGGGCTCGCCCGCTGGGTCATCGACTTCGTCACCGAGCACATCGCCAAACCCCATCGCAGCGGCACCCCGCTGGCCGCCCGGGAGGGCGTGCGGCTGCGCTACGCCGACATGCGGATCCGCGCCTACGCCGCGCGCAGCATGGTGTACCGCACGGCCCGCCTCGGCGATGCCGGCGAGAACATCATCAACGAAGGCATCGCCTCCAAGGTGTTCGCCACGGAAGCCGTCGGCGAGATCGTCGACACCGGCATTCAACTGGTGGGCGGCGCGGCGCTGCGGTCCGGCCACCCCTTGGAGGAACTGTACCGCCGCGTTCGCTCCCTGCGTCTCGCCGAAGGCGCCAGCGATATCCTGCGATTGAACCTGGCGCGTGGGCGGTTGGATCTCGCCAAGGGCAGGATCTGACAACGCGTACGGAACGTTTGCCCAAGGAATCGACGCGGGCGGGGACACAGGGTAGTCATGCCCATTGTGCGCTACTATTGGCCGTTTGAGCGTTACGAAAAGTAGCACTTGCCGCCCGCACGCACGAGCATGTCCAGACTGCTGCTGAAAATTCTCCTGCCGATCGTCGTCCTGGGCGGTGCCGGAGTCAGCGCGCTATTGCTTGCCGGCGCACGCCCTCCCACCGTGCAGAAGCCGGCGCCACCCCCGACCCTGCTGGTCGACGTCGCCGTCGCGCAGCGGCAACCGGTGATTTTCGTCGTGCGCTCCCAAGGGGTCGTCGAACCGCGCACGCGCACGACGCTCGTCTCCGAAGTGTCGGGGCAGATCATCGAGGTCTCTCCCAATTTCGTCAGCGGCGGATTCTTCGACAAGGACGACGTGCTGGTGCAGATCGATCCGCGCAACTACGAGACGGCGGTGAAGCGGGCGTCCGCGGGCGTCGCCCAGGCCGAGACCCAGCTGGCGACGGAGAACGCCCTGGCGGGCTATGCCTACGAGGACTGGCAACGTCTGAGGAGCCTCGACGTCTCCGACAAGCCGGCGTCCGATCTCACCCTGCGAAAACCGCAGCTGGCGGAGGCCGTCGCGCGCCTGGAGTCGGCGGAAGCGGACTTGGAGAAGGCCACCGAGGACTTGAGTCGGACGGTGATCCGCGCGCCCTACGACGGCATGGTGCGCGAGAAGCGCGCGGACGTCGGCCAGTTCGTCAACACGGGCACGCCGTTGGCGGAGACCTTCGCCACCGACTATGCGGAGGTCCGCCTGCCCGTGCCGCAGACGGATCTCAACTACCTGGAACTTCCCGGGCGCCAACCGGGCATCCCGCTACCGGTCACGCTCAGGGCCGACATCGGCGGCATCACGCACACCTGGGATGCCCAGATCGTCCGCTCGGAAGGGGTGTTCGACGCCCAGACTCGAGTCCTCCACGTCGTCGCGCAGGTCGACGATCCCTACGCACCCGGCGAAGAGCCGCTGCGCATCGGTACGTTCGTCAGCGCGGATATCAGAGGCAGGAGCGGCGGCGACCTGTTCGTCATTCCCCGCCATTCCCTTGAACGCGGCCACACGCTATGGATCGTCGGCGACGACATGACGATCGAGCCCCGCCGCGTGACGGTGGTGCGCGCCGACGAGCGCTACGCGTACGTGGACGCCGGTCTCGCCGACGGCGAACGCTATACGGTGATTCCTCCGGAAAACTCGCTACCGGGCATGAGGGTGCGCATCAACAGTGAGTGACGGCTTCGCCAATCCGCGCCCGGATTCATCCGGTAGCGACGAAGTCCACGGTCTGATCGGTTGGTTCGCCAAGAACCACGTCGCCGCCAACCTGCTGATGTTCGCCATCATCGGCCTCGGCATCTACGCGCTGTGGTTCCAGATCAAGCAGGAGTCCTTTCCCGAGTTCAACCGCAACCAGATCCAGGTACAGGTGCCTTTCCGGGGCGCCACGCCGGAGGAGGTCGAGCAGGGGGTGATCCTGCGGATCGAAGAAGCGGTGAAGTCCATCGAGGGCGTACGCGAAATCCGTTCCTCAGCCGGCGAGGGATCGGGCCTCGTCAGCATCGATCTCGAGACGGGAACCGACCTGTCGGAGAAGATGGACGAGGTGAAACTCGCCATCGACGGTATTTCCACCTTTCCCGCCGAGACCGAGCGACCGATCATTTCCGAGGCCCGGTTCCGGCAGCAGGTGATCAACGTACAACTCGCCGGCGACCTCGACGAGGCCACGATGAAGGAACTCGCCGACACCCTGCAGGAGGAGATCGTCGCGCTGCCCGAGGTCTCCTACGCCCAGGTGTCCGGATCAAGGCCCTTCGAGATCTCCATCGAGGTCTCCGAGGCCACGCTGCGGCAGTACGGCCTGACGCTCGACGGCGTCGTCCAGGTGATCCGGCAATGGTCCATCGACCTGCCCGGCGGGTCCATTCGCTCCGAGGCGGGCGACATTCGCCTCCGGGCCACGGGTCAGGCCTATACGGGCCAAGAGTACGAGGAGATCGTGCTGGTCACCCGGCCCGATGGGACGCGCATCCGGCTCGGCGACGTGGCCACCATCCGCGACCAGTTCGCCGAAGTCCAGAGCTACGCGTTCTTCAACGGCAAACGGTCCTTCGGCATCAACGTCATGGCGAGCGAGGAAGAGAATCCCATCGACGTCAGCGGCGCCGTGAAGGCGTTCGTCGAACAACGCAACCCGACCTTGCCGCCCGAAGCGCAGATGACGGCCTGGGCCGACAGCTCCTTCTACCTCGAGGGCCGCATCGACATGATGCTGAAGAACATGGCACTGGGCGCGGTCCTGGTGTTCATCATTCTCGGCACCTTCCTGCACCTCAAGGTGGCCGCCTGGGTGATCATCGGCCTGCCGGTGGCCTTCCTCGGCGCATTCATGATGATGCCGCTGCCGTTCGTCGACGTGACGGTCAACGTCATGAGCCTGTTCGCGTTCATCCTCGTCCTCGGCATCGTCGTCGACGACGCCATCATCATCGCCGAGAGCGCCTACACCGAGACCGAGGAATACGGCTACACGCTGCCCAACATCGTGCGCGGCGCCCAGCGTGTCGCGGTGCCGGCAACCTTCGGCGTGTTGACCACCATCATGGCCTTCATCCCCATGCTGCTGCAGTCCGGCGCGACCTCGTCGGTGGCCGGCGCGATCGCCTGGATCGTCATCCTGTGTCTCGCCTTCTCGCTGGTCGAGAGCAAGCTGATCCTGCCGTCCCACCTCGCCATCATGCACTCGTCCCACGGCGCCCGCCGGGGCTTCGCCGACTGGGTGGACACCCGGTTGAAGCGCTTCATCGAGCGGTTCTACAAGCCGCTGCTGGCCCGCGCCATCGAATACCGCTGGGCGACCCTGGCGGCGTTCGTCGGCATCGCCATGCTGATCGTCGGCCTGATCCAGGGCGGTTTCATCCGCATCAGCTACTTCCCGGAATTCGGCGGCGACTTCGTCATGGCCCAGGTGGAGATCCAGGAGGGTGCGCCGGATTCGCTGATCGTCGACATCGTCGATCAGATGAACGCGACGCTGCGCGAGGTGGACGACGATCTCAAGGCGGCGTACGGATTCGAGGACGATGTCGTGCAGAACGTCTTCGCCTATGTGCAGAACGGTCGCAGCGGCCGATTCCAGGTCGAGCTCGCGAAGGTGGAGACCCGCACCGCCGACTTCGACATGAAGGAGTTCGAGGCGCGCTGGCGCGACAAGGTCGGCGAGATCGCCGGCACCACCGAACTGCAGATCTCCACCGGCAACCGGATGGGCGGCGGCCCCCCGGTGTCGTTCCGCCTCAGCGGTCGCAACATCCAGGACGTGGAGAACGCCGCCGACGACCTCGTCGCCCACCTGAAGACCTACGACGGCCTCTACGAGGTGGAGTCCTCGGCGAACGTCGGCCCGGAGGAGCTACGCCTCGAGGTCCGCCCCGAAGCCGAGGCCATGGGCGTGACGTTGTCCGATTTGGCACGCCAGGTCCGGCAGGCGTTCTACGGTGCCCAGGCGCAGCGCATCCAGCGCGGCGACTCCGACGTCCGGGTGATGGTCCGCTACCCCGAGAGCGAGCGGAAATCCATCGGCAACCTGGAGAACATGTGGATCCGCCTGCCCGATGGCCGCGAACTGCCGTTCCACGCCGTCGCCACCTACGAGCTGGAGCGGGGTTACAACGCCATCAGCCGCATCGACGGCCGGCGCACGGTCACCGTCTCGGCGAACGCCGACCTGAACGTCGTCGAACCCAATCAGGTGGTGGACAATGTGTTCGCCACCTTCATGCCGGAGTTGCGCAGCCGCTATCTCGGGGTCGACGTCGGCCTGGGCACCTTCCTGATGGAGCAGCAGTCGTCCGTGTGGGAGATGATCTTCGGATTCGCGGGCGCCCTGGTGGGCATCTACGTGCTGATGGCGATTCCGCTCAAGTCCTACCTGCAACCGCTGGTGATCATGGCGGTCATCCCGTTCGGCCTGATCGGTGCCGTCATCGGGCACTGGATCATCGGCATCCCGGTCAATGCCATCTCGCTACTCGGGTTCTTCGCGCTGGCGGGTGTCGTCGTCAACGACAGCCTGATCCTGGTGCACTTCGTCAACCGGCGGGTGGCCGAGGGCGCGACCCCCGCGCAGGCCGCCATCGAGTCCGGGGCGGTGCGCTTCCGGCCCATTCTGCTCACCTCGCTCACCACCTTCTTCGGCCTGGTGCCCATCGTGCTCGAGCGCTCGATGCAGGCGCAGATCGTGATCCCCATGGCGGTGTCGCTCGCCTTCGGCATCGTCTTCGCGACGGCCATCACACTGATCCTGATTCCCTGCCTGTACAACATCCAGGCGAACCTGCGCGCGTTGCTACTGAGCCTGTACAGCCGATGACGGCGTCTCGTCGTCTGGTAGCCTCTGCGGGCTACTCCGTCGGGACCGGCGCGCCGTTGATCGTCAGCGCCAATTCGTCGGTGTGCCGGTAGTAGCGCGCCTCGACGTAATGGTGCTCCTCCCAGTCGAGTTCGATGTTCGTCCAGACGTACAGCGGGTCGCGTTCGCCAAGGTCACGCCGCTTGCGCAGGCAGCCGTCGAGCCAGAGCTCCAGAGCGCCGTCGTCGGTGATCACCACGCTGAACTCCCGGTGGCGGTGGGGGATGTCGAAGCGCCGGGCCAAGTTCGCGGGCCATCCACAAGGAAGGGGCGATTCTATCCACTGACCCCGGGTGCCGCATGCCGCTTCGCCGTCGATCGGTAGGCAGGCGGGTCCTGCGAATGACTGCGTGGATCCTGCTCGGCGTCTTCGTCGCTCCCGCGTTGGTCGCCGTGGGGGTACGCGCCTTCGCGGAGCGTCCGCACTGGGGCGCGGCCAGCCACGAACCGACCGGTCAGGCCCCGGTCGCGTCGGAGACCGTCGAACCCGTCGTGCAGGTCTACGCCGCACGCACCTGGGGATTGCGAGGTGCCTTGGCGGTGCACACCTGGATCGCGGTCAAGCGTTCGGGCGCCGAGAACTACCTGCGCCACGAAGTGATCGGCTGGCGGTTGCGCCGCACCGGCACGGCATTGGTGCGGGAACCGGGCGGCCCCGACGCCATGTGGTTCTCCAATCCTCCGCAACTCCTCGTTGACCTGCGCGGACCCGGCGTGGACGCGGTGATCGACCGGATCGAAGCCGCCGCACGGGACTATCCGTACGCGCACGAGTACCGCATGTGGCCGGGTCCCAACAGCAACACCTTCACCGCCTACGTCGGTCGCCGGGTTCCGGAACTCCGCCTGAACCTGCCGCCCACGGCCATCGGCAAGGACTACCTGACCGACGGCAGGCTGGTCGCGCGTTCACCCAGCGGCACCGGCTACCAACTCTCCCTCCATGGCGTGGTCGGCGTCACCGCCGCACTGCGCGAAGGCGTCGAGATCAACCTGTTCGGGTCGGCCGCCGGCATCGGCCTGTACCCGCCGGCGGTCCGCCTGCCCGGCCTCGGAACCTGGCCGTCCCGGCCCCCGCTCAGAATAGGGTCCCCTGGCCGCGACGGAACAGATCGGTCCTGAGCGCCGCCCGCCTCGACACGTCGAGGCCGTGCTTGCGTCGCGCCACCTCGAAACGCTTGGCGATGAGATCCGCATAGACGCCCTGGCCGCGCATCCTCACACCCCACTCGGCCTGGTAGCTCTTGCCGCCGCGCATCTCCCGAACACGGCTCATGACGTGCGCCGCCTTCAACGGGTAGTGCTCGGCGAGCCACTCCTCGAACAGATCCTTGACCTCGAAGGGCAGGCGCAGCATGACGTAGCCGGCGAACTCGGCGCCGGCTTGGGCCGACCGAGCCACCACGGTCTCGATCTCGTGGTCGTTGATGAAGGGAATCACCGGCGCCAGCATGATCCCGACCGGCACGCCCGCGGCCTTGAGTTCACTGACCATCCTGAGGCGCGCACTTGGAGATGCCGTTCGAGGTTCGAGCTTCGTCTTGAGTCCGTTGTCGAGGGTGGTGATGCTCACGCCCACGCTGACCAGGCCGAGACCGGCGAGGTCGGCCAGGATGTCGAGATCGCGGAGGATCAACGCACCCTTGGTGACGATGCTCACGGGGTGGCGGCAATCGAGGAGGGTCTCGAGTATCCGGCGGGTGACCCGAAGCTGCTTCTCACCCGGCTGGTAGGGATCGGTGTTGGTGCCGATGGCCAGCGTCCGGCACGCGTATCCCGGCTTGTCGAACGCCTCCAGCAGGCGTGCCACCGGATCGGTCTTGTAGAAGATCCTGGTCTCGAAATCGAGCCCCGGCGAGAGGTCGAGGAACGCGTGGGTGGGGCGCGCATAGCAGTAGACGCAGCCGTGCTCGCAGCCCTTGTAGGGATTGATCGACTGTTCGAAGGGAACATCGGGCGAACGGTTCGTGGCGATGATGTTCCGGGTCTTGTCCGGGAAGAAGGACGTTGCGGGCGCCGGGTCGGGGAAGTCGTCGTCGACGGGTTCCCAACCGTCGGCCGCCGCCACACTCGGCGCGGTCTCGAACCGACCGGCGGGGTTCGACACCGCTCCGCGACCCTTGTGCACGCGCTTGCTGTCCATAAGTCCACAATAGCTGTATGATCGTACAGTATCAAGCGTTGGTCGGTCGAACCTCCAAGCCGCGCAACTGAATTTCCCACGGCGGTAGAATCAAATCCAAACCAAGTTTCGGGGGGAGCGGAAACGTCTCCGCTAGCCACCGCCATTGAGTCGCGGTCGTCGTTCAACCATCACCCTTTGGGGCGCGGGTACGTCCCGTACGCTCCGAGCGCATTGGGCGCTTGCGGAACTCGGCGTGGAGTACGTCTCGAGACCCATCGGTCCGCGCACCGGCGAGACGCAGACCGCCGGGTTCCGGGCGCTGAACCCCAAGGAGAAGGTTCCCGTGCTGGTGGACGGGGACCTTGTGCTTACCGAGAGCGCCGCCATCGTCACCTACCTCGGCGACCGCTACGGCGGGTTGACGCCCGAGCCGGGCAGCATTCAACGGGCACGCTACAACGAGTGGCTGTCCTACATCCTGATGGAGTTGGATGCGCACACGCTCTACGTGATTCGCAAGCACGGCGACCTGAAGCACCTCTACGGCGAGGCGCCGGCCGCCGTGGACGCGGCGCGAGCGGGATTCGAGAAGCAGCTGCGTTGGGCAAGACCCCGGATCGAGGCCGAAGGCCACCTCGTGGGCGGCGGATTCACCGGCGTCGACATCCTGATGACCACGTGCCTCGACTGGGCGGTGGCCTACGGATTCGACCTTCCCGAGCCGTTTCTGGCCTACCTTGGCCGCCAGCACCAGCGCTCGCCGTTCATGGAGGCGACACGGCGCAACTCGACCTCGTAGGGGCGGCCCTACGGACCAATCAGCCACTCCATGATCCTCGGGTTCTCGTCCCGGGGATACGCATGCGAGAGATCGTCGATCTCGCGATACGTCACGCGGGCACCGCCCGCCGATAGCGCCTCGTTGGCCGTGCGCGCGATTCCGACCGGAAACATCCAGTCGAGGACGCCGTGCATGAGATAGACCGACAACGAACCCAGACGCTTGGGGGTGGTCCCTTCCAACAGCAGCGGGTGGAAACTGGCCGAACTGGGCGCCAGGTGCGTGAACGGCGAGTCCTCGCGCAGTCCCGATACGTAGCAGAACGTGCCGCCGTCGCTCATTCCGGTGAGCAGCAACCGCTCGGGGTCGATGTTGTATTGATCGCGCAGGTGCCGCACCAGGTTCTCGATGTTCGGCGTGTCGACGTCCGTCCCCATGAGCGACCAGGTCCGCTCGCGGGCCGTGGGGCAGAGCAGGATGGCACCATGGGTACGGGCATTGACCAGCCAGGTCGTGAGAAAGTCGCGGCCGTGGCCCGAGCCGCCGTGCAGGGCGACGATCAACGGATGGGCGTGATCCGGGTCGTAGTATTCGGGAACGTACAGCGAAAAACCGCCTCTCGAGCCCTTGTCGTTGTTCGCGTGGATCACTCCCACGTCTTCCCGCGTCGGATCCGCATCCGCCAGGCGCTTCAGCAGGAGGGAATCGTCGCGACGTTGGGGTTCGACGAAGAATCGGCTCACCGGCCCCAGCATCGCGGCAACGGGGTACAGCGCTTCCAGGGCCCGGGTGTGGTTGCCCATGGCCCGGTAGGCCGACATCGCGCCGTCGGAATCGCGAGCCGCCTCGGCAAGTCCCTCGAGGGCCCTGAGGACGTGCTCGCCGGTACGCAGGACATGCTCCGCGAAGGGTTGGAGGTGTTCGGGGAACGCCGTCGCGCGGAACCGCTCGAGGCCCTCGCGGACCGGTTCGTCGGCACCGGCGACCGCATCCACCAACGCCGACAGGTTCGGCGGATGCAGGTGTCGGCCGACCCAGGCCAGCGCATCGAGGGCGGTCATGACCGGCGGCACCACGGCGCTGATCGCATCCAGCAGGGCTTCGTTGTCGTCGGGCACGTTTTCGTCCAGGCGAAGGCCGGCGCGTGGTCGGTCCAGCGCAGCGGAACACACGGGGTTGATCGGGGTTATTCTATGCAATCGGACTGGGTGGGATCCGACGGGAGACAGCATGAGCCACAAGCGGGCGTTCGACCGAACCGAAGAGGACTTCGGCAACGTCCTCAACATGGAACACATCAACCTGACCGTGCCGGACCAGCAGGTGGCGGCGCTCTTCTACGTGAGCGGCCTGGGCTTCACCCGCGACCCGTTCATCGACTTCGGCACGTTCAACATGTGGATCAACGTCGGCGAGCAGCAGTTCCACCTGCCCAAGCGCGACGCGCAGAAGTTCCGCGGTCACATCGGCGTGGTGGTTCCCGACCTCGACGACCTGAAACGCCGCCTCGACTTCATCGACCGCCCCATGCAGGGCACCGAATTCTCGCGCGAAGAGAAGAACGACCACATCGCGCTGCGCTGCCCGTGGGGCAACGACATCCGCGCCTACGGGCCGGGATTCGGCACCAGCCTGGGCATTCCTTTCGCATCCCTCGACGTACCTCGCGACACGGCGGATGGCATTACCCGGTTCTACAACGACCTTCTCGAGACCCCGGCCGCCACCCGCGACGATGACGGCGGCAAACGCGCCGAAGTCACCATGGGCGCCAACCAGCGGCTGATCTTCAAGGAGACCGACGACGAGATTCCCGACTACGACGGCCACCACCTCGCCATCTACGTGGCGAACTTCTCCGGACCTCACGCCGCCCTCGAAGAACGGGGCCTCATCACCGAGGAGTCGGACCAGCACCAGTACCGTTTCCAGGACATCGTCGATCCATCGAGCGGCGAACGCCTGACCGAGATCGAGCACGAGGTACGCAGCCTTCATCACCCGATGTTCAAACGCAACCTGGTCAACCGCAACCCGGCGCAGTCGTTCAGGAACTACACCCAGGGCCACGACGTCTTCGTGCCGTAACGTGGAAGCCCCATCCGAGGGGTTGCTCGACCGGTCACGCCCGGATGGCCGAGAACCCTACTACCTGCCGCTGGCCGACGAGGTGGCGGAGTTCGAGGCCGCCTACGCCAGTCGTTTGCCGGTGCTGCTGAAGGGTCCCACGGGGTGCGGCAAGACGCGTTTCGTGGAGCACATGACCTGGCGGCTTTTCGGCAGGGGCGACATCGACGACCACCTGGTGACCGTCTCCTGTCACGAAGACCTGACCGGCACCGACCTCGTCGGCCGCTATCTCTTGAAGGGCGATGAGACGATCTGGCAGGACGGTCCCCTGACCCAGGCGGTGCGCGGGGGGTCGCTCTGCTACCTGGACGAGATCGTCGAAGCGCGCAAGGACACCACGGTGCTCATCCACTCGCTCACCGACCACCGCCGCGCGCTGCCCATCGACAAGACCGGCGAACTGGTCCACGCCCACGCCGACTTCCTGCTCGTCATCTCCTACAACCCCGGCTACCAGAGCATTCTCAAGGACTTGAAGACCAGCACCCGGCAACGCTTCGTGAGCCTTACCTTCGACTATCCGGACGAGCCCCGCGAAGCCGAGATCATCGCCCACGAGAGCGGCGTCGCGAGCGGCCTCGCCCATCGCCTGGCGGTGACCGGCGCCAAGGTGCGCAATCTTCGCGAACACGGTTTCCGGGAGGGCGTCAGTACGCGGCTGCTGATCTATGCCGGGGAGCTCATCCAACGCGGCATCGAACCCCGCCGTGCCGCCGAGATCGCCATCGTCGAGGCGGTGTCCGACGACGCCCACGTGCAGGAGGCCGTCGCCGGCATCGTCGACGTCGTCTGGCCCTGACCGCACTCGCCGACATCGACCGCGTGCTGGCGCTGTTCGCCGAGGGCATCGCCGGCCGGGTCGTTCACATCAAGTCGACGACGGAGTTTCCGGGCGAGACCGAACCCGTCGTCACGGGCGACGGTGTCGATGCCCGGCACGACAGCCGCAGCGTGTACCTGCCGGACGCGATCGAGCACTTCGCCGACGAGTCCCTCAACGCCGCCGTCTACCGCCTAGCCGTCCTCGACGAGTTGGGATTCCGCGAGTTCGGCACCTACCGATTCGACTTGGAGACGGCGCGCCGGCGGGTGCCCGGATTGCCGGTCCGGGAATCAAGCGCCCTCGGTTTGCGCGAATCCGATCTCACCTTGTTCTTCCACTGTTTGCCGAACCCCACCCTCGCCCGGATCCTGTTCCGCGTTATCGAGGTCGCCCGGATACAAGCCGCGGTGGCACGCCGATATCCGGGAACCGGTCGCTACCGCGACGCCCTGCGGCGGCACCTCGAGGCGCACTGGCAAGCGCGCCTCTCGCCTTCGGGAACGACGGCGGAGGTCGCGATGCTGCACGGCGCCTTGCTCGGCCTCGACTTGACGTCGCGCCTGTTCCCCCTCGCGGTCGACGTGTTGTCGCCGGACGCGGACGTCTACACCTCCGCGAACGCCACCGTGGCCTGCCTCGACGCCCTCGATCTCGATGCCGTCAACGCATCGCACGGTTTTGGCGCCACGGACGACGACACGACGGGCTGGCTGCAGAGGGAGGTGCGCCTCGACGACTGGGACCAGGAACTCGCCGACTTGGACGGGGAGATCGAGGCCATGGAGTTCTCGGAGTTGACCGCCGGCGAGGAGGTCAAGGCCGGCGACGGTGCAGGCGACGACGGCGAGTTGCGCGAAGTGGACATCGATCTCGTCGCCGAGCGGGACCGCCTGAAACGCCGGATCGACATGGAGCGCTCGTCGGTCCGCCGCGCGCTCGGCGACGACCGCGGCGATGTGGCCAGCTTTCGCTACGACGAGTGGGACCATCACAACGGCGTCTACCTGCGCGCCTGGTGCCGGCTCTACGAGGAACGCCTGCATGCGCCGGGCGCCAGCGGCACGGCGAAGCTGCTCGATGCCGTGCGCCCCCATGTCCGCGCGGCGCGCCGCCAGTTCGAGCAGATTCGCCCCATCGGCTACCAACGGGTCAAGAATACGCCTGACGGCGACGAGCTAGATCTGGAGGCCATCGTCGCGGCCCGCACCGACATCAAGAACGGCACGTCCCCCGACGAACGGGTCTACAGCCGCCGGGAGCGGCTGCGCCGGGACGTCGGTGCCGCGCTCCTGATCGACCTCTCGGCATCCACCGACGACCTCCTCCCCGATGCTAGCGCGGAATCGTTGCCTGCGAAGCCGACGAAGGTGCAGGACATCAGAGATCCGTTCTTCGACGAGGATGAGGAATACGACTTTGCGGCGCGGATGGCCGAGGAGGCGAAGAAGAGGCGCATCATCGACATCCTTCGCGAGTCGGCCCTGCTGCTCGGCACCGCGCTGGAAGGCCTGGGCGACCGATACGCGGTGTACGGTTTCTCCGGCTATGGCCGCGACTGCGTGGAGTTCTTCGTCGCCAAGGAATTCGACGACCCCTTGGACGACCGCGTCCTCGACGCCATCGCCGAGATGAAACCCAAGCGCTCGACCCGCATGGGTCCTGCGGTGCGCCACGCCACCGCCAAACTCGAAGCGTGCGGCGCAGCGCTCAAGGTGCTGATGATCGTCAGCGACGGCTTCCCCCAGGACCACGACTACGGGCCCGACCGGGGCGAGCACGAATACGGCGTTCAGGACACCGCCCGGGCATTGGCCGAGGCCGAGGCAGGGGGGATCGAGACGTTCTGCGTAACCGTTGACCGGTCAGGCCACGACTACCTGCGGCGCATGTGTCCGGAGGACCGATACCTGGTGATCGAGGAGACCGCAGAACTGCCCGAAGCCCTCCACAAGGCCTACCGACAGCTCACGCGCACGTAGTGGCGGGGCTTGTCGTCGCCGCCGGCGCGCCCTTCGGGCGCGTTGGAAGTTTCGCTTCGCGAAACTTCGGCACCGGCCTCTAGTTCTAGTCGTCGCCGCCGATGCCGCGCGCCCTTCGGGCGCGTTGGCAGTTTCGCTTCGCGAAACTTCGGCACGGGGCCTCTCTGCCAGCGCGCGCCCTTCGGGCGCGTTGGAAGTTTCGCTTCGCGAAACTTCTCTACAGCTAATCGTCGCCGCCGATGCCGAAGAGGAGCAGGAGGGACGAGAAGATATTGTACAGGCCGACGTAGATGCCCACGGTGGCGGTGATGTAGTTGGTCTGCTCGCCACGCACCACGGCGCTGGTTTCCCACAGGATCAAGGCGGCACCAAACAGGATGGCGATGCCCGCCATGACCTGGGCGAACAGCGTGGAGTAGTAGAAGATCGACACCACGCAGGAGGCGACGATGACGATCACGCCCACCACGAGGAAGCCGGTCAGGAAGCTGAAGTCGCGCTTCGTCGTCACGGTGTAGATGGACAGCCCGAGGAATGCCACCGCGGTGATGGCCAGCGACTGGGCGACGATGGCACCGCCGTCGGCGAGGCTCAAGACCGAACCGAGCAGCGGGGCCAGCGAGAAGCCGAGGAAGCCGGTCAGTGCGAAGACCCAGAACAGCCCCCATGTGCTGTTGGCCGTCTTGTGCACGGCGTACAGCAGACCGAAGAAGATCAGCAAAGTGAAGAACCCGAGGTGCGGCACGCCGATGGCCATCGACACCGTCGCCGTGACCGCGCTCCACAACAGCGTCATCGCCAGCAAGGCGTAGGTGTTTCTGAGCACCTTGTTGATTTCAATCGCCGACGACGGGCGGGCGGTGATGATTCGAGGATCTGCCATGTCGTATCTCGTCCAGTCTTGGTTGGGCGCTAACCGCTATATAGCTACTCGATCAGAAGTATTCAAGGCTCGCAGGCTCGCGGCGGCTGCTTGACATGCGCCCCGTGCACTTTGAGAATCGCGCTCCCGGCGGAGTCCGCCGTCCGGTGGCTGCGTAGCTCAGTCGGTTAGAGCACAGCATTCATAATGCTGGAGTCGTTGGTTCGAGTCCAACCGCAGCTACCACAATCGGCCCGTCATGCCCGCTGACCTGCCGGACGACACCCGGCCCCGCAGGTCGGCCTTCGGCGGGCGAAACGCCGCCCCACGGCCGCATCCGGTGGGGAGAAGGGCCGCCGACGCGACCGCCAGCGCGGTCGCGTCGAGCTCAATAGCTGATCGAGGTATCGAGGGTCACCCACCGGCCATTGCGCACAACCGACAGCGCAGACTCGGAAACGCCCTTGTGGTCGTCGGGGCCGAAGACGACCTTGTAGCCGAAGATGTCGGTGTAGTCGTTGATCGACTCCATGGCCGCGACGAACTTCTCGCGGGTGAGGTCGCGGCCGGCCCGTTCGAGCGCGACCACGACGAGGTCGGCGCCGCGATAGCCCTCCATGGCCGGTAGCCCCGCCTCCTCACCGTACTTCTCTCGGTAGCGTCGCATCCAGTCGCGCTGTACCTCGGTCAGCGTCTCGTCGTCCTCGTAGATCTTGGCCATGTGCACGAACGCGTAGTAGCCCTCGCCGGAACCGCTCTCCTGGTCGGCGATCACCTGCCCGTAGGCGGCGTTGTTGCCGACCCAGGCGACGTCGTCCCAACCAAGCTTGCGGGCGGCTTCCAGGATGAGGATCGTGTCCCGGTGCACCGAGCCCATGAGGACGAGATTGCAGCCGGCGCCGCGCAGTCGGATGACGGGCGCGGTGAACTCGCTGTCGGTGATCTTGTAGGCGGCCATCTCGGCGATTTCCAGGCCCATTTCGGCCGCCTGGTCCTGGGCGCCCTCGACGATCTCGAGACCGTACTCGTTGTTGAGATACATGACGCAGGGAGTCGTCCGGCCTTCCTTCTCCGCGAAGTACTTCACCGCGGCCCGGATCTCGTCGTAGTAGGTGCCGTGCTGGGAGAACATCAGCTTGTTGAACGGCTCGACCATGGAGCGGGCGCCGCTGCCCGGAAAGATGTTGGGTACACCGGCTTCGAACTGTTCCTGCATCACGGCGTTGTTGGTCGGCGTGCCGACCGCCATCAGCATGGCAAAGATCTTGTCCCGGTGGATCAGCTTGTTGGCGGCGGAAATCGCCCGGGGGATCTGGTACTGGGTGTCCTCGGCGATGTAGCGGATGGTGCGCCCGTGGACGCCGCCGGCCTCGTTCACCTCTTCGAAGCGCATGCGGGCGCCGTTCAAGACACCGACTCCCCAGATGGCGATGGCGCCCGACAGGTCGGTGTGGGTGCCCAGCACGACCTCGGTGTCGGTGACGCCGTTGACTTCGTTGGCCGCGGCGACTTCCGTCTCGCCGGCGTCGGCGGGTCCCGTCGGCGCGTCGTCGACGCCGGACTCGCCCGGTCCGCAGGCGGCGAGGACGAGCCCCGCGGCAATCAACACAACTCTCTTCATGGCTTCATGGTTCCACTCCGCCTATCACGGTCCGTTCAGCCGCCACGATACATGCTGTCGATCAAGTCCGCATACTTCTCGTTCACCACCTTGCGCTTGAGCTTCTGGGTCGGCGTCAGTTCGTCGTCCTCGGGGTCGAGCAACTGGTCGATCAGGCGGAAGCGCTTGATGGTCTCCACCTGGGCGAAGCGAACGTTGACCGTCTCGATCTCGCCCCAGATCAGGTCCTCGACCTCCCGCGTGTGGCACAGGCTCGTGTAGTTGGTGAACGGCACGTCGTTGTCCTGGGCGAACTTGGTGACGTTCTCGTCGTCGATCATGACGAGGCACGTGAGGTACGGATGCCGGTCGCCGACGACCACGGCGTCGGTGATGTAGGGGGAGAACTTCAACTGGTTCTCGATCTCGCTCGGGGTGATGTTCTTGCCCCCGGCGGTGATGATGATGTCGTTCATCCGGTCGACGATGTAGACGAAGCCGTCGTCGTCGATGCGGCCCACGTCGCCGGTGTGCAGCCAGCCCTGGCGGATGGTGTCGGCGGTCTTCTCCGGCTTGTTCCAGTAGCCCCGGATGACGCCGGGACTCCTGATGACGATTTCGTTTTCCTCGGACAAGGCCACTTCGACCCCCTCGGCCGCCTTGCCGACGCTGCCGATGCGGAAGTCGTCGGAGAGGTTCGCGGTGGCGATCCCGGTGCACTCGGTCTGGCCGTAGAGCTCGTACATGGGCTTGCCGAGCGCCCAGTACCAGTCGATGAGGTCCGGAGCGATGGGCGCGGCGGCGGTGGACAGCCAGCGGCACTTGTCGATGCCGAGCAGGCGGCGGATGTTCTTCAGGATCAGGACTTCCGCCAGGAAGAAGGCGGCCGCGAGCGGCACCGGCACCCGCCTGCGCGCCTTCAGGTAGGCCGCGCGGCGCTCGCCGAGGGCCAGGGCCAGCCGATAGGCCACACGGCCCAGCGGCGTGCCTTCCTTGAGCTTGATCTGCACCGTGGAGAACTGCTTCTCCCACACCCGGGGCACGGCGAAGTGGATGGTGGGGGAGACCTCCTGCTGATCGTGGTTGATGGTCTCGAGACTCTCCACCAGGTTCACGACCGAGCGCGACTCGATGGCCGAGAAGGTGTAGAACATGCGCCCGGCCACGTGCGCCAGCGGTAGAAAGCCGAGCTGTTCATCAGTGTCGAAGACGCCGTAGCAGTCCTGCACCGTTTTCATCATGAACAGCATGTTGGCTTGGCTGATCATCGCACCTTTCGGCGGACCGGTGGTGCCCGAGGTGTAGGTGAGGATCATGAGATCGTCCGGGCGCGCCTTGTCGATCTCCTCGTCCCAGGCCGCCGGATTCGCCTCGCCGTAGTCACGGCCCAAGTCCTGCAACGCCTCGAAGGACAGGCACATGGGATCGTCGAGGCTGCGCAGTCCCTCCATGTCGAAGATGACGATCTTCTCCAGCGTGGGCGTGCGTTCACGCACCTCCAGCACCTTGTCGAGCTGCTCCTCGTCCTCGGCGAAATAGAACCGCGTGCCGCTGTCGTTGATGAGGTACTCGACCTGGTTCGGCGCATCCGTCGGATAGACCCCGTTGGTGATCCCCCCCGTGCAGATGACGCCCAGGTCCGCGAACATCCACTCCTTGTTGACCTCGGAGGCGATGGAGCAGGCGTCGCCGCGCTCCAGACCCAACGCCTTCAGACCCAATCCCGCAAGCCGTGCGTGTTCACCGTAGTCGGCCCAGGTGTACTCGTTCCAGATGCCGAAGTCCTTCTCGCGCAGGGCGACCTTGGCCCCGAGTTCGGCCACGCGTTGGCGGAACAGCGACGGCACCGTGTCGCAGCCGTCGATCACCGTGCCACTCATGACACATCGCTCCTCGATTGGCGCCCAGCGAAATCTCGGGCGACCGCGGAGCGGTCGCATGTCATCGCCACGTCTTCCTCTGCTTCCAGCGCCGCCTGCCGCGCACGCCCTGGTCCTTCATGCCGAGATAGAACTCCTTGATGTCCGTGGCGTTCTTCAGCCGCTCGCAGGTGTCCTCCATGACGATGCGGCCGTTCTCCATGACGTAGCCGTAGTCGCCGAGGTCGAGGGCCATCTGCGCATTCTGCTCCACCAGCAGGATGGTCATCCGCTGTTCCTCGTTGAGCCGCGTGACGATCTCCGCGATCTCGTGGACCAGGATCGGCGACAGGCCGAGCGAGGGCTCGTCGAGCAGCATCAGCTTCGGACGCAGCATCAGCGCGCGGCCGATGGCGAGCATCTGCTGCTGTCCGCCGGACAGGAAACCGGCGGCCAGCTTGCGGTTGTCGGCCAGCGTCGCGAAATAGCCGTACACCAGCTCGAGGTCGGCGCCGATGCTGCCGTCTTTGCGAGAGAAGGCGCCCATGCGCAGGTTCTCGTCCACCGTGAGGAAGGGAAACACCTCCCTGCCCTCCGGAACGTGCCCGATGCCGAGCCGCGCGACCCGATCGGGATCACGGTTGGTGATGTCCTCGTCGGCGAAGGTGACGCTGCCCTTCTGCGGTTCCATGGCGCCGCATATCGTCTTCAGCACCGTCGTCTTGCCGGCCCCGTTGGCACCGAGAATCGTCACCACGTCGTGTTCCGCGACTTCGATCGAGACACCCCGGATCGCCATGATCGGTCCGTAGTAGGTCTCGATGTTGCGCAGGGTAAGGAGCGACACCGTCAATGCCCGAGGTAGGCCCGCAGCACGTCGGGATGCTGTTGTATTTCCGCCGGTT
The DNA here is from genome assembly GCA_021295875.1 of Pseudomonadales bacterium. GTDB lineage: Bacteria > Pseudomonadota > Gammaproteobacteria > Pseudomonadales > Azotimanducaceae > VXYL01. The sequence goes on along the minus strand of JAGWBN010000005.1, from coordinate 18,800 downwards.
CGCCGGTGGCCACTTCGGCGCCGTCGGCCATCGCCATGACCCGGTCGGACACCGTGGCGACCAGGTTCATGTCGTGTTCCACCATGGCCACGGTCACGCCGAGGTCGGCGACGATGTCCTCGATCCAGAACGACAGATCCTCGGTCTCCTCCGGGTTCAGACCGGAGGAGGGTTCGTCGAGCAGCAGGAGCTTCGGTTCCAGGCACAGCGCGCGGGCGATCTCCACCATCTTACGCGCGCCGTACGGCAGGCTGCCGATGGGCTGCTCGCGGTAGCGCTGCAGGTCGAGGAGATCGATCACGTCCTCGGCCTTCCGCCGGAACTCGAGCTCCTGGCCGCGGGCCCGGGGCAGGAACAGCAGATCGGTGGCGAGATTCGTGTGCCGGTGCACGTGGTGGCCGATCAGCAGGTTGGTCAGCACGGTCTCATGCTCGAACAGTTCCGTGTTCTGGAACGTGCGCGCGATGCCGAGCGCCGCGATCCGGTGCGTGGGCACGCTGGTGATGTCGTTGCCCTCGTAGGCCATGGTTCCGGTCTCGGCGTCGTAGAAGCGGCTGACGAGGTTGAACACGGTGGTCTTGCCGGCGCCGTTGGGGCCGATGATGCTGAACACCTCGCCCGGCCGGATGGTGAAGGACACGTCGCGAACGGCCTTGATGCCGCCGAAACTCACCGACAGTCCGTTGGCTTCGAACAGGACGGCTCCCACCGCGGACTCGGCACCCGGTATCGCCGTCGCCGCCGCCGTTGTCATCGGACCCGTTCCGTGCGCAGGTAGCTGCGCTGACGCTTGTAGGTCGCCTTGCGGTAGAGCGGGAACTCGTCGAACCAGGTCCGGATCTTCACCCAGCGGCCGTGGATGCCGAGGGGTTCGAAGACCAGGAAGAGGATCAGGATCAGGCCGAAGATGCCGGGTTCCAGCCCGGGGATCTCGGCGATCCGCTGCGGCAGCACGTCCCGCGCGAAGGCGATCGCCTGGGGCAGGAGACCCAGGAAGATGGCCCCGTAGACGATGCCCTGCAACGAGCCCAGGCCACCCACGACCACCATCAGCAGGAGTTGGATGGAGGTCTGCACGGTAAAGGCGTCCGGCGCCAGGTAGCCGATCTTGTGCGCGAACAGGCTTCCCGCCAAGCCGGTGAACGCCGCCGACAGGGCGAACGCCGTGCACTTGGTACGTGCGAGGTTGATGCCCATGCTTTCCGCCGACACCTCCGAGTCACGCACCGCGATGAACGCCCGACCCGTGGGCGAGCGGAGCAGGTTCATGGTCGCGAGCAGGCTGACCGCGAGCACGCCGAAACAGATGTAGTAGAACCCGACCGGACCGTCGATGTTGACCCCGAGGACGGTCGCATCGGGCACGCGGATACCGAAGTGACCGCCGGTGACCCCTTCCCAATGTTCGATCACGAAAGCCGAGATGCGCTCGAACGCCAGCGTCGCGATGGCGAAGTAGATGCCGGTCATGCGCAGCGCCGGCATCCCCACGGCGTAGCCGACCACCGCGCAGAACAGCGTCGCCAGCGGCACCGACAGGACGAACGGAACGCCCCGGGTAAGAAAATAGGTGTGCGCGTACGCGCCGATGGCGAGAAACGCCGCGTGGCCGAGACTCACGAGGCCGGTGTAGCCGACCAGGATCATCAGCCCGGTGCCAGCGACCGCCCAAATGAACACCAGGGCGAACTCCCCCAGGTAGAAGGTGTCGAGGACGAGCGGCGCCAACAGCACCACCGCGAGAAGCAGGCCGTACCAGAACCGCTGTCCGCCGTGCAGGAACAGGTTCACATCCTGTCCGTAGTTGGTCTTGAGTACGAAGCGCATCAGCCCTCTCTCAGACCTTCTTCTGCTGCAAAGTGGCGAAGATGCCTTCCGGTCGGACGATGAGCATGGCCAGGAGCAGGACGAAAGCGCTGACCTCCGACACGCCGGGCGGCAGGAACAGATAGACGAACTGCTCCGCGATGCCGATCACCAAACCGCCGACGATGGCGCCCGGCAGGCTGCCGAAACCGCCCACGATGGCGGCGGCGAACGCCTTGATGCCGACGAAGCCCATGAGCGGGTCGATGAGGCTCACCGGCGCCACCAGGATGCCGGCGGCCGCCGCGATGGCGGCGGATATGGCCCACACCAGCGAGAACACCCGTTTCACCGGGATGCCGAGGTAGTACGCCGCCAACTGGTTCTGCGATGCGGCCTGCATGGCGATGCCCAACCGCGTGAAACGGAAGAACAGGTACAACGCAGCGCACAGCAACGCGGTACCAACGACGATGGCGATGTTCTCATGGCCAATGATGAGGCCCTGGATCTCGACGATCCCGCCGGCGAAGGGCGAGTCCAGGGCACGCGGCTGATTCCCCCAGATGGCCCCGGCGACCGCGCGGATCACGAAACCGAGGCCGATGGTCAGCATCAGCACGGCGAACGGCGGCTCGCCGATCATGGACCGCAACAGGCCGCGCTCCAGCGCCATGCCGAACACGGCCATGATCAGCAGGGTCGCGGCGAACACGAGGACGAACGGCAACCCGGCGAGATTGGCGAGACTGAACGCCACGAACGCGCCGAGCATCATCATGTCGCCCTGGGCGAAGTTGACCATCTCGGTCGCCTTGTAGATCAGCACGAAGCCGAGCGCGATCAGGCCGTAGACGCACCCCTGGGACACGCCGATGATCAGCAGTTGCAGAATTTCCAACGGTTGCCGTCCTCAAGTCGGCGCGGCGATGATACGGAGTTTCCCGCACCGACGCATAGGATCCAGACCCATCCATGAGTGACGACGAGGAGTCTCGTGGCTTCCTGCGCCGGCGGCTCGCCGGGATGCTCCCGGGCGAACGCATCGGCGGCACGCAGATCGCTGAGAACGTGGCCTTCGGAGCGGCCGTCCTGGGCGCCGGACACGTCGAACTGGTCGACCACGGCGGATGGTGGTTCGTGGCAAGCGAGTTCAACTGGCTCGCCGCATCCAAGGTCCACTCGCGTGAGGCGGAGCTGTTCGAAGCGATCCTTCCCTTCCCTGAACAATCGCCCACCGGACATCGAGCCGAGATCTACGTCACCGCGTTCGCCGACGAAGCCTACTTCCGCATCGGTGATGCGGTGACGTGGATTCGCGGATCCGCCGTCAACGGGCCGTTGCCGGACGTGGGCGTGGTTCCGCCCTGGTGCATCAACGTGCTCGCCTTCCGCATGCCCACATGAACCTTGCGCTGTCCGCAACTGACGCGAACGAGTCGGAACCACCGCCATAGGCTCGCCGTAGGCCACTTGACTTGCGCCCGACCCCCGCCTTTTGCACACTGCGGAGTCTCGTAAGACTGGAACGACAACAGGAGACTCCGACCTTGCCGCAGCCTAACCGTCGGCGCTCGCGCCGACGCCGCTCCCACAACGAGAAACGGCGTCTAATGCCCGATCCCGCCGAAGACCTGATCGAACGGCTACTAGACACCGTGTGGTACGAGGGCAGTTCGAAACACAAGCGCCACCCGCATCTGTTCGGTCTCGAACCTTTCAACGGCGACCGGGACGACGCCACCCTGTGCGACGAAACCGACTTTCAACCCGCCCAAGTCCCCGAGATTCCCGCGCCAATCCAACGCGGCATCCGCGCCGGACTCATCGGCCACACAGCACGCATCCTCTGGACCGTCGCAGACGACGGCTGGATATTCGAGGCACGGGAGACTAACCGCGAGACTGCCCAGTTCCACGGCTACCCCCTCCTCCCCGAAGAAGCCATCGCACGCCTTGTGTTCGACCGATTCGCCGGTTGGGCGGATGACCAAGGGACACCCGCCGACCGCTCCGCCGGTGCCGCATGCCGGCTCCGCTACGACTTCCGATGACCGACCGTTTCGAGATTCTCGTCGAAGCCCGATCCGGCGGTGGCGATCCGATCACGCGGCGACTGGCCGTCCGTCTCGGCGACATCTGGCTCACCCGACTGATCCGCCGCGGCAGCGACCAGCCCGACCGCTGCCTCGAAGCACCCCCGCTTCCGCTCGCGTTCTGGTTTGTCGACAACTGGTGGCGCATCCGTTGCGAGCCTCCACCTCCGCAACGCGATTTCCCCGCCCACTGGCGCATCGCGCATCATCTACCGTCCGTCGGTGCCGGCTACCCTTGGCCTAACGTCTCGTTATGGGGCGAAGGTTCCCGATGCGCCATCATGGTCCACGCGGACGTCCACAACCTTCAACGTTCCCTACGCTTTCTCGCGGAACCCGCGCTCGAGTACGTGTCCTCATCAACTGCGGAAACCGCGATTGACACCTTCATCAACCAGGTCCTTCAGGACGCCGGGTCCGACTGCGACGGACTCGACCACGAGTACCGAAGTCTGCTCGCGGAGCGGGCCGACCCTGCCACCAGTCGCTGGCGCCGCCTTGAGGCCCTGCTCGGCTTCGACCCCGACGCCGCGCCGGAACGCCTGGTGTCCGACTACGAAGCCATGACTGAGCGATTCGGCATAGATGGCATCGAGGAAGCCGCTCTCGCCCAACAGGGCGAACACTCGACCACCGCACTCCAGGACGCCCTAGTCGCCGCCGAAGCTTCCCGCGTCGTCCTTCGCATCCCATCGACCATCAGCGGCATCGACTTGGACCACTGGCCACTCCACCCCCCCTGGAGACTGGCAGTTGTCGCTGCTCGCGAACTACGGCGACGTCTGCGCCTCCCGAACGGGCCGATCCGAAACCCGCGCCTCAGCGAAGTCCTCGACATAAACGCCGACCGCCTTGCCACTCAGCGCGCCCCTCCGCGCTCGATCCCCTACGGGCTTCGCCTACGAACCGCGTCAGAGGACGTCAACAAACTGGCACTCAGGTCGCGCTGGTCACACAGCCGGCGCTTCGAACTCTGCCGTAGCCTTGGCGACATCATCTGGTCCGGCAACGACGCCCTCGGGCCCCTTTCAACGGCCAAGTCCGGTCGCCAGAAATTCCAGCGCGCCTTCGCACAGGAGTTCCTGTGCCCCTTCGACGACCTCCGAGCCTATATTCCCAACGACGATCCCGGCGACGACGACATCCACGCCGCAGCACGTCACTTCCACGTCTCCGAACGCCTAGTCCAGACCACTCTCGTCAACCACAATGTCATCGACCAGCAGACCTTCGAGCAAATGGTCGAGGCCGCCTAGTGAACCCTGCGCAGTCGTAGCGTCCACGCTTGTTGTCTGTCGCCCACGTTCGTTCGAAGCGGGCTGCGCGTTGCAGGTGTCGGCGACGACAAGCGTCGCCCTTATGCGCTACACGTCGAAGCAAAGACGCGCGGCATGGCGGCGACGGCTACACGTTGAAGCGGAAGTGGACGACGTCGCCGTCCTGGACGATGTAGTCCTTGCCTTCGAGGCGACGCCGGCCGGCTTCCCGGGCGCCGACCTCACCGTCGTGGGAGATGAAGTCCTCGTAGCAAATCACCTCCGCGCGGATGAAGCCGCGCTCGAAGTCGGTGTGGATTACGCCCGCCGCCCGTGAGGCGGGTGTGCCGATGGGAACGGTCCAGGCACGCGCTTCCTTGGGTCCCGCCGTGAAATAGTGATGCAGCCCGAGCAACCGGTAGCCGGCGCGGATCACGCGGTCGAGACCCGGCTCGTCGACCCCCAGATCACGCAGGAACTCCTCCCGCTCTTCGGCGTCGAGTTCGCTGATTTCGGCCTCGATCTTGGCGCACACCGGAACCACCGCAGCTTCCTGATGCTCGGCGATCGCCGCGACTTCGTCCAGAGCGGGATTGTTGGTGAAGCCGTCCTCGTCCACGTTGGCGATGTACATCACCGGCTTGGCCGTCAGGAACTGGCACTCACCCAGGAGTTCAGTCTCGTTGGCATCGAGGCCGAGGGTTCGAACCGGCTCGCCCCGGCCGAGGCCGTCCCGGACATGATCGAGAACATCGACCAGGCGGCGGGCGTCCTTGTCGCCGGCATTGGCCATGCGCCGGTTGCGGTCGTGGACGCGGTCGGCGGTCTCGAGGTCGGCCAGTGCCAACTCGGTGTCGATCACGTCGATGTCGTCGGCGGGCGAGATCCGCCCCGAGACGTGCGCGACGTTGACGTCCACGAAACAGCGCACCACGTGGGCGATGGCGTCGGTCTCGCGGATGTGCGCCAGGAACCGGTTGCCGAGACCCTCGCCCTCGGCGGCGCCCGACACCAGACCCGCGATGTCGACGAACTCCATGGCGCTCGGCACCACCTTCGCCGGACGCACGATCTCGGCGATGCGGGCGAGCCGCTGATCGGGCACGGGAACGACGCCGGTATTCGGCTCGATGGTGCAGAACGGGAAGTTCTCCGCGTCCACCGATGCCTGGGTCATGGCGTTGAACAGGGTGGACTTGCCGACGTTGGGCAGACCGACGATGCCGCAGTTGAATCCCACTATCGCTCCGTTGATTCCGGGCCGTTCGCCTCGGCGGGGGGCGCGTGGAAGACGTTCATCGCCCGCTGCAACTCGCCGTCGAGGACGAGAGCCAGGACCTCGTCGCTGACGGACGATCCGCGGTCGACCACTTCCCGCTCCGCCGTCGGCATGCGGACCCCCGTGAGGTAGGCCACCATGTCGTCGGCGGCACCCGGATGGCCGACGCCGATACGCAGGCGGGCGAAATCCCGGTCGTTGCCGAGCGCCGCGATGACGCTCTTCAGGCCGTTGTGGCCGTTGTGGCCACCGCCCGTCTTGAGACGGCAGGTGCCGGGCGGGAAGGCGACCTCGTCGTAGGCGACGAGAATTCCTCGGGACTCGATCTTGTAGAAGCGGGCCACCGCACCGACGGCGTCGCCCGACAGGTTGACGTACGTGGTCGGAAAAAGCAGGCGGACTTGGCGACCGAGGATGTCGCCGCAGCCGATCAGTCCCCTGAACCTGGCCTGCTCCGCCAACCCAATGCCGAAGCGGGCGGCCAGCGACTCAAGCCAGACGGCCCCGACGTTGTGACGGGTGCGCGCATAGCGTGGTCCGGGATTGCCGAGGCCGACAATCAGGCGGATGGACACGGCGCGACCCCACGACGCCGGTCAGTCGGAATCTTCGTCAGCCGAGTCCCCTTCGGCTTGCGCGGCCTCGTCCGTCGTCTCGGCATCGGCCGCCTCCTCCTCGTCCTCGTCGAGGACGCCGCCGCGCCGGGTGGTCACGCTGACCACCGGAATGTCGTGGTCCTCACCCAGACCCAGAGCGACGATGGTCACGCCTTCCGGCAGTCCCAGGTGCGACAGGTGGACGGAGGAGCCCACGTCGAGGTCGCCGACATCGACTTCGATGTATTCCGGCAGATCGCGCGGCAGGCAGCTCACCTCGACCTCGATCAGGTTGTGCGCAATGCGCCCGCCACCGAGCTTGACGCCGACGCACGACTCCTCGTTGAGGAAGTGCAGCGGAACGTTCATCTGCAGCGGCAGATCCTCGCGGATGCGCAGGAAATCGACGTGCTGCACTTTCTCGGTGGCCGGATGGCGCTGCACCTCGCGCAACACGCAGGCCTGCGTCTTGTCGCCGACGGACAGCTCCAGAATCTGGGCGAAGAACGCCTCCTCCTGCATGGCCTTGGACAGATCGCGGTAGGCGATGGAAACAGGTGCGGGATCCACCCCGCCGCCATAGAGAACGCCCGGCACCTTGTCCTCGAGCCTGCGCAGGCGGCGGCTTGCGCCCTTGCCCAGGTCGTCGCGAAACTCCGCACGTATAACAATCTGCTCGGTCATGGTGGTTTCCTTGAACGCGACGTGCCCGCCGTGTGTTGGCTGGGGCGGCAGGATTCGAACCTGCGTATGCCGGGATCAAAACCCGGTGCCTTACCGCTTGGCGACGCCCCATTCATGCACCGGACGGCGCCTCAAGCCTCCGTGCGGGGCGCGGTATTCTGGTCAACGGGACTCTTAGTGTCAAACCGCGTGCGTTGGACGCCACCTCGCCGCGCGCGCTGCAGAAACTGCGCCCTGGTCAACCCCGCAAGCGGCCTGTAGTCGCGGATGTGGGCCGTGTCGGTGGCGTGCAATGCCATGGACTTGCGCCGAGCGGACTGCACAGACACTACCACAAGGGCCGTGCGCTTCGTGTCACGGCCTCTACAGCCATTCTTTGCTCACCACCGTGACGCGACGCCCCGGCTGAGTGGCGACAATCCTGCCGGGCAACTCGCCGACCCCGTGATCCCGCCAGCGGGTGAACTCCACCACCCAGCCGCGCTGTTCGAACCGGGCAAGGCGACCGCCCTCCTCCCGTTCGGACCCGGTCACCGCATGGCCGGGCGCTGGACTTCCCCGCACCCAATGGCGCAGCGCATCGACCGGGGCAGACCAGCCGAGTTCGCGCTCCATCAGAACCTCGGGCGTCTGTTCCGACACGGACCTGCCGCGGGCGTCGGTGATGGTCACACCCCAGGCGTCGCCCACAAGACGCACGCGGCCCTGTCCGAACGGGCCCCACAACTCGATCCGGTAGGCATCGCCCGCCTGCACCCAGTCGAACGATGCCGAGAAGGCACCGTCGCCGTCGTCCAAGCCCCGCACGCCGATCTTGCCGCGCAGCCGGAAGTCTGCGTCGAGACCAGCGTCCAAAGGATCCAGCGTTCGGCAGCCACCGACCAGGAGTGCCAAAAGCAGCCCTGAAAACAGATAGTTGGAAACTCTATTGCCAGGCAACACGGGGCCTCTGGGCCGACTTTTGGTATGATTGCGTGATCGCCAGTTTAGCGTTTGGGGCTCGCTCCCCGCACCCGGTTCGAGTACCCCTGCACCACGCCAAATGACCTTGTCCGCCTCCATGATCGTCAAGCTTGCCGACCTCGCCGACCGTCAGGAGGAGGTCGCGGCGCTGCTTGCCGACGCCGAGGTGGCGACGGATCGCGAACGGTTCGCCGCGCTGTCCCGCGAGTACGCGGAACTCGAGCCGGTGATCGCCTCGTACCGGCAACTCAAGAAGGCCAACGCCGACCTCGCCGAAGCCGAGAGTCTCGAGTCCGATGCCGACCAGGCGATCCGCGAACTGGCGCGCGAGGACGCCGCGCAGTTGCGCGCAACCCTGCACACCCTGGAGGCGAACCTCGGCACGCTCCTGATTCCGAAGGATCCCAACGACGAGCGCAACGTGTTCCTCGAGATCCGTGCTGGCACCGGCGGCGACGAAGCGGCGCTGTTCGCCGGCGACCTGTTCCGCATGTACGCGCGATATGCCGAGGAGGAACGCTGGCGGGTCGAGATCCTGAGCGAACGCCCCGGGGAACACGGCGGTTTCAAGGAGATCATCACGCGCGTCGAGGGCAAGGGCGTCTACAGCCGGCTCAAGTTCGAGTCCGGCGCCCACCGCGTGCAGCGGGTGCCGGAGACGGAGTCCCAAGGCCGCATCCACACCTCGGCCTGCACCGTCGCGGTGCTGCCGGAACAGGACGCCATTGAGGAACTCGACATCGACAAGGCGGATATCCGGGTGGACACCTTCCGCGCCTCCGGCGCCGGCGGCCAGCACGTCAACAAGACCGACTCCGCCGTGCGTCTCACCCACCTGCCGAGCGGAATCGTCGTGGAGTGCCAGGACGAGCGTTCCCAACTCAAGAACCGCGCCCGGGCGATGAGTCTCTTGCAGGCCAGGCTCATCGGTCAGGCGCGGAGCGAGCGGCAGGCCGAGCAGTCCGAGACCCGGCGCTCCCTGGTGGGCAGCGGCGACCGCTCGGAGCGGATCCGCACCTACAACTTCCCCCAGAGCCGCGTGACCGACCACCGCATCGGACTGACGTTGTACAAACTCGACGAGATCATCGCGGGCAGTCTCGACCACCTGATCGGGCCGCTCACCCAGGAACACCAGGCGGAGGAACTGAAGAACCTCGATGGAGACCACGCCGATGGGTGACGCCGTCGGCACCATCGGGCAGTGCCTGGGCTACGCCCGCGGCCGCTGCTGGTGTCAGGATCGCTTGGCGTTCCCCGCAGTCATCTGTACGCCTTCGAAGAGCAGCCCGTGGACCCGTCGGCGGGCACGCGCCTCGCGGCCTGGATCCACCGGAGGGCCGAGGGCGAACCCGTGGCCTACATCCTGGGCCGGCGCGGATTCTGGGGACTCGATTTCGAGGTCACGCCGGACGTTCTCGTGCCCCGCCCGGATACCGAGACGTTGGTTGAAGCCGCGCTGCCGTTGGTGGCCGACGAAGCGAGCGTGCTCGATGTCGGCACGGGGTGCGGCAACGTGGTGCTGGCGCTCGCCTCGGAGCGGCCCCGAGCGCAATTCACCGCCACCGACATCGACCCGGCGTGCATCGCCCTTTGCCGACGCAACGCCGCACGTCTGGGTCTTGCCGTCACGACCCGGATCGCCGACGGTCTCGATGGCCTGGACGGCCCGTTCGACGTCGTGGTCGGCAATCCGCCCTACGTCGACGACGCCGACGCGCGCCTCGGCCAAGGCGACCTTCGATTCGAACCGCGGCGCGCCCTGGTCGGCGGTCCGAACGGGGGTCTCGACGTCATCGCCCGGCTAATCCGGAAAGCACCGGATCGTCTGGCGACGGGTGGCTGGCTCTGCCTGGAACACGGCGACGAGCAAGGCGACGAGGTGGCGAGCCTGTTCGAAGACCGTGGCTTCGTGGACATCCGGGGCCACATGGACCTCGCGAACCGCCCGCGCGTCACGGTCGGACGCTGGCACGGGGGAACGTCGTGACCGACGAACAACTGCTCCGCTACAGCCGCCAAATCATGCTCGGCGAGTTCGACGTCGGCGGACAGCAGGCGCTCCTGGATGCCAATGCGTTGGTCATCGGCCTCGGCGGCCTCGGCTCGCCGGTGGCCCTCTACCTCGCCGCGGCCGGAGTCGGCAGCCTGACCCTCGTCGACCACGACACCGTGGACCTCACCAATCTGCAAAGACAGATCGTCCACGACCACGCGGCCCTCGACCGCCCCAAGGTCGAGTCCGCCGCCGCGCGTATCGCCGCCCTGAACCCGGACACACGGGTGACGACGATCACCGCACGCCTGGAAGGTTCCGAACTCGATGATGCGGTGGCGGTGGCGGACGTCGTGCTCGACGGCACCGACAACTTCGCCTCGCGCTACGCGATCAATGCCGCGTGCGTCGCCGCGAAGACGCCGCTGGTGTCCGGCGCCGCGATCCGCCTCGAAGGCCAGGTCACGGTGATCGACCCGCGACGCGACGACGCCCCCTGCTACCGCTGCCTCTACGGTGACGCCGGGGACGAGGCGTTGAACTGTGCCGAGAACGGCGTCGCCGCACCCCTGGTGGGCATCGTCGGCAGCATCCAGGCCATGGAGGCGATGAAGATCATCGCGGGCGTGGGAGACACCCTGGCCGGCTACGTGCTGTATTTGGACGCCAAGCGCATGGAATGGCGCAAGCTCAAGCTGACCCGGGATCCGGATTGCCCCACCTGCGGGGCGGGGCGAGCTCAGGACGCCGACTAAGCGGGTACGGGGACTCGACAAGGAGTCCCCGTACCCGTGTCAGGCCCTACAGACCGATACGCCACCGCGCGTAGACGTATCTGCCAGCCGTATCGAAGGTCCTGACATCCGTGTTGTCGTTGAACCCGTCGAGCGAGAAGGAAGGGTCCTCGTCGCGTGCGTTGTCGACGCCGAACGTCAACGTGGAGGGCAAGTCGCTCAACTGGAAATGCCAGTTGGCCTGCAGGTCGTGGTAGATCGCGCCCTCAAGCGTGCGCTCGAAGATCTCGCCGGTGAACTGATCGTCGAACTCTTCGATCACGTCGTCGATGAATCGAATGTCCCAGCTGACGTTCAGTTTCTCGTTGAATTGATAGCCCAAGCCGAGGATGAACTTCCACTCGCCGAAGTGCCCATCCTGCTCGTCGCGGAACCAGCCGGCATGTTCGATGATGCTGCCGTCCGGCTGGACCAGATCGTGGGTGAGGACATGGGTCAGGTCGAGCCGCGCGTCGAATTCGCCGATGGGCGTTTCGATGCCCGAATAACTCACCGCCAGGTCGACCCCACTGGCCTCCAGGCCGTTGGCATTGGCCGTGCGATTGTCCAGTTGACGAACGTTGCCGTCGGGGAAGCGGGCGATGCGATCACACAGTTCGCCGCGCATGGCGCAGGCCTGCAGGATGAAGTCGGCACCGAGGCCACCGACCGCGTCCGTCAGTTCGTACTCGTAGTAGTCGAGCGCCAAGGACATGCCGCCGAGGAACGCTTCCGGCGTCCACACCAGGCCGACCGTGGAGATGTCCGCTTCCTCCGGCGCCAAGTCGGGATTGCCGCCGACCCGGGTCCGGATCTGGGTGCTGATGATCTCGAAGCCCTGATCGGGAACGCGTGGATCCATGCACACGTTGCCCCCCGTCCGGCCGCCGGAGCAAGGGTCCGTCAGGGACGGGAAGGAGCTTCCCGCGCCACCGAAGAGTTCGGCGACGTTGGGGGCCCGGAACGCCGTGGAGAAGCTGCCTCGAACCACGAGGTCGTTGGCGACGCGCCACCTCAAGCCCAGCTTGGGGTTCGTCGTGGTGCCGAACGCGCTGTAGTCCGAGTGCCGCAGCGCCGCCTCCAACTCCAGACTCTCGACCAGTGGCTGATCGACGATCAACGGCACGACCAACTCCAGGAACAGCTCGGTGGCGTCGTAGCCGCCCGACGTCGGTTGGCGCGGCGTTCCGGTCGCCGCATCGCCGAGCGTGGCGATCTGCGAGTCCGGCGAGTCGGACGCGAACTCGTCGCGGTATTCCAGGCCCACCGCGAAGCCCACCGATCCCGCCGGAACCTCGAACAGGGACGGCGTCGACAACTGCAGCGACCAGATCTGCTGTTCCATCCGGAAGCTCTCGTTGGTCGTGAAGGTCACGTAGTCGATCATCTCCTGGGTCACGCTGTTCTCGCCGAACGTGTTCAACGGGACGCAGTTCGCGGAATCGGCAACGCACTGGAGGTCGTTCGTAGCCGGTGAACCCGTGGTCGGGCCGACCGCGTTCGCGACCCGCTCAAGGTTGTAGATGTGGCCGAAATGCGCCTCGCGGCTGGACTCGCCACGCGTCATGTACGCGTCCCACGACCAGCCGGAATCCATCTCTCCGCGCAGACCAAGGAGAAGCCTGGCGGTGTTTTCCTCGGTCGGATTGGTACGCGACCCGCCTTCGACCATCCGCCGACGCCAATCCGGAACGTCGGCACCGAGCGGGTTGTAGTAGTTGTCCTTGGAATACGGTGCCGAGTAGCCAAAGAACGCCAAGGGCGCAAGAGGCACCTCGGCGAGCTTCTGCCGGGATTCGCGGTTGGTGTAGGTCGCTTCAACGACGCCCGAGACATTGCCGAGCAAGCCGGCGTCGGACAGGACGTCAAGCGCCGTTTCGCCGAAGAAGGACAATGACCAGCGATGGTTCGGTTGCCGCTGGTAGTTGGCCGGCGCGTAGTTGTAGGAGTCGCCGCCGAAATAGTTGAATCCCCGGAAGTCCCCGTACTCGGGACCCAGCGTCAGGTCGCAGTTGGATTCGCGGGCGCCTTCGTCGGCATCCGCGGGAAGTCCGATGATGCCGTCGCCGTCGCAGTCGCGGTTGCCCGCGGTCTCGGTGAAGCTGCGGTAGCGCCCCCAGGGCGGTGCCGAGCTGCCCAGGAAGATGACGTCACCGGCAGCCTGGAAGAGCGGAATCTGGGACCACTCCCGGTCGACGACTTCGATCTCCTCCTCGTCGGTGGTCGACGCGACGAACAGCCAGTTGTTGCCGTCGCCCTGGCCACCCGCGACCAGATCGTATTGTTGCCGCGACCCGCCGCCACGCGTCGTGTCGCCGAGGTACGTACTGAGTTCGAAGCCCTCGAAGTTGCTCTTGGTGATGATGTTGACCACGCCGGCCACGGCATCGGAGCCGTAGACCGCCGAGGCACCGTCCTTCAGCACCTCGATTCGGCTGATGATCGAGGTCGGGAAGGTGTTGAGGTCCACGGCGGTGCCTGCACCGCTGCTGACACTCGACACCACGCGCCGACCGTTGAGCAGCACCAGGGTCCGCACGGAACCCATGCCGCGCAGTGAGATCTGCATGGTGCCGCCACCACCGTTGTTGATCTGCGTGGTCTGGGCGCCGCCCGCCACCGACGGTATCTCGCGCAGCAGCTGGCCGATCGAAGTCGCGCCGGTGCGGTCAATGTCCGCCTCGGTGTAGATCGCAACGGGCGCCGCGCCTTCGATGTCGGCCCGGGGGATGCGCGAGCCGGTGACCACGACCTCTTCGATCGTGCCGGCAGCCTCCTCCTGGGCCACGGCGGGGTAGGATGTCGGTATTAGCAGGAGCAAGGCGGCCCAATGGCCAAGCCCTCGCGTTCTTGAGGATGCGCGCACGCACCTCGAATTCCGGTGAATTCGCATGATGGGAACCTCGTCTTACGACACGGGAATAATGTGGAGGCGGATTCTACTCCTTTTGTGTAATTCCGTAAGACTCATGTAACAAGCCGCCAGCGACGTTTCATTGTCATCTCGCACCACATTCCGGCTCGCCGGCGGGCAGCGCGGAACCCGTCCTGCGACACCCCTGAGGAACATTGCCGCCGACGAGGAATTCCGCTCAAATGGTGACGTGGACCAGTGAGGCCGAAGGCAGATGATCGAGGAAGGCGAGATCGCGGGCAGCTCGAACACCGCTCGTGTCGCGTGGCTGGACGATCTCGCATCGCTCAACTTCAACGGGCCCGACGTGGTCGACTTCCTGCAGGGCTACCTGACTACCGATGCCGCCGCGCTCGACGTTGAGCCCCGGTTCACCGCCATCTGCAACATCAAGGGCCGCGTGGTGTGCACCGGCTACGCCTGGCTGGAAGGTCCAACGGCGACGCTGCTCCTGCACCGCTCGCTCCGCCCGGCGTTGCTGGAGTTCCTGCGGCCCTATCTCGCCTTCTCGCGAACCTGGGTCGCGGACGGGTCGGCGAGCATTCTCGGCGGGCTCGGCACCGGGGACGCGGCATCCCACGTCAAGCAACTCGATCCGGGTCGCCACCTGCTGGTCCTCGAAGATCCATCGCTGGCGGAGGAACTCCGCTCCCGTGCCGAGCTCGAACGGTCGGCGTGGGATCGCGCCACGATCGAGCGTCGGGAGGTCTGGCTGCAGGCGGAGACTTCCGGCGCCTTCCTGCCGCAGATGCTCGGTCTGGACGAACTCGGCGCCGTCAGCTTCACCAAGGGCTGCTACCTCGGCCAGGAGGTCGTCGCCCGGGCGCAGCACCGGGGCCGGGTGAAGCGCCGGTTGAACGTTCTCGGCTGGCAAGGCGTCCAGCCATCCGTCGGCGCGGAGATCTTGGCAGATGGACGTCAGGTGGGAACCGTGGTCGCCGCGACCCGGGCTTGCGATGGTGGCGATGCGGGTAAGGCGCTGGGCGTACTGCAGGTCGGCTACACAGGCCCGTTGAGCGCGTCTGGGTCGGAGACGTCGCTGATCCGGGCAGTCTGAACGCTAGGCTAGCGCGTCGAGCCGTCCAAGAGCGATTCCAAGCGTTTTTTCGAAATGCAACCTGCGTGTAAACATCAGCGCCGCTCAAGGAATCTAGCCGCCGCCGCGGGCGAGAAAGATGCCGATGCCGCCGAGCAGAAACGGCAGGCTGGCGTCGATCACGATCCACACGAGGGACACGGTCTCGGGACCGATGGCCGTGAACGCGGGACTCAGCAGGTTGAACCAGTTCCACAGCATCAGGATGCCGACGACCAGCAGACCGTAGAACAGTGCGTTGGCGATGACGAACTCCCGCGTGAGCGCCGCATCGCCGCCCTCCGCGTCGACCTGGGCCTTGCGCATGTAGGCGAAGATCAGGCCCAGCACCAGGGAGAGGACCATCAGCGGATTCAGGATCTCCCAGATCGGGCTGTACGGCTGGTTCTCGGTCGAGACGTGGTACAGGGGTTCGATCACGGTGTGGACGGCGACGACCACGCCCATCGCGATCAGTGCAAAGCCGATGATTCGCTTCAGCATTCCGCCCTCAACCGGTTTATCACATCAGCCTATCTGTCACGGGAACCGCCGTCGAGCACCTTGGCGAGGAACTTCCCCGTGTG
>JAGWBN010000005.1:0-2711 GCA_021295875.1 Pseudomonadales bacterium | reverse complement strand
CACCCAGTCGGCGGTCTTGACGACATCCAGGTTGTGCTCGATCACGACCACCGTGTTGCCCTGGTCGCGCAACCGGTGCAGGACGTCGAGCAGTTGCTGGATGTCGTGGAAGTGGAGGCCCGTGGTGGGCTCGTCGAGGATGTAGAGGGTCTTGCCGGTGCTCCGCTTGGAGAGTTCGCGGGACAGCTTGACGCGCTGCGCCTCGCCGCCCGACAGAGTCGTTGCGCTCTGACCCAGGCGCACGTAGGACAGTCCCACGTCCACCAAGGTGTCGAGCTTGCGCTTGAGCATGGGCACCGCGTCGAAGAACTCCCGTGCCTCCTCGATGGTCATGTCGAGGACCTCGTGGATGTTCTTCCCCTTGTAGCGCACCTCGAGGGTCTCGCGGTTGTAGCGCTTGCCCTTGCAGACGTCGCACGGCACGTAGATGTCGGGCAGGAAGTGCATCTCCACCTTGATGACGCCGTCGCCCTGGCACGCCTCGCAGCGTCCGCCGCGGACGTTGAAGCTGAACCGGCCCGGCCGGTAGCCCCGCGCGCGCGACTCCTGGGTCTGCGCGAACAGCTCGCGGATCGGTGTGAACACCCCCGTGTAGGTCGCCGGGTTCGATCGCGGCGTGCGGCCAATGGGGCTCTGGTCGATGTCCACCACCTTGTCGAGGTGGTCCAGTCCCTCGATGTCGCCGTGGGGCTGCGCGGTGAGGCTCATCGCGCCGTTCAGCGTCCGCGCGGTCACCGGGTAGAGGGTCTGGTTGACCAGCGTCGACTTGCCGGATCCGGACACCCCCGTGACGCAGGTGAAGAGCCCTACCGGGATCTCCACGGTAACGCGCTTCAGGTTGTTGCCGCTCGCGTCGACCAACCGCAGCAGCCGCTTGTCGTCGCGGCGCGAGCGCACGGCGGGTATGGGGATGGTGCGCTTGCCCGCGAGGTATTCGCCGGTGATGGACCGATCGCAGGCGAGCACGTCGGCGAGCGGTCCGGCGACGACGATCTCGCCGCCGTGTACCCCCGCGCCCGGACCGATGTCGACGACATGGTCCGCCGTGCGGATGGCCTCCTCGTCGTGCTCGACCACCATCACGGTGTTGCCGAGGTCGCGCAGGTGGGTGAGCGTGCGCAGCAGCCGGGCGTTGTCGCGCTGGTGCAGGCCGATGGAAGGTTCGTCGAGGATGTACATCACGCCGACCAGCCCCGCGCCGATCTGGCTCGCCAAGCGGATACGCTGGGCTTCACCCCCCGAGAGCGTCTCGGCACTGCGGTCGAGGGTCAGGTAGTTCAGGCCGACATCCACCAGGAACCGCAGCCGGGCAAGGATCTCCTTGACGATCTTGTCCGCGATCTCGCCACGCTGGCCGCTCAGCTGCAGCGCTTCGAAGTGTTCCAGGATGACATCCACTGAGCCCTTGGTGAGGGTCGGCAGGTTGGTGCCGTCGATGAACACGTGCCGCGCCTCTTCGCGCAGCCGGGAGCCCTCGCAGGTGGGACATGCGCGCACCGTCAGGTAGCGCGTCAGGCTCTCACGCACCATGCTCGACTCGGTTTCCCGATAGCGGCGCTCCATGTTCGGCAGGACACCCTCGAAACGGTGTCGGCGGGTGATACGGTCGCCGCGGTCGTTGCGGTAGCTGAAGTCGATCCGTTCCCCCGAGGATCCGTGGAGAATGGCGTCCTTGTGCGCCTTCTTTAGCCGCTTGTAGGGGCTGTCGATGTCGAAGCCGTAGTGCCGGGACAGCGACCTCAGCATGTGGAAGTAGTAGACGTTGCGGCGATCCCAGCCGCGGATGGCGCCCTCGGCGAGGGTCAGCTCCGGGTCCGCGACCACGAGGTCGGGATCGAAGTACTGCTTGACGCCCAAGCCGTCGCACGCCTGGCAGGCGCCCGCGGGATTGTTGAAGGAGAACATCCGCGGTTCCAGTTCGCTGATGCTGTAGCCGCACTGCGGACAGGCGAACCGCGCGCTGAAGGTCAGGTCGGGGAGCGACTCGGCGTCGGCCGCCGCGCCGCGGCCGCCGGGCTCGTTGGCCGCATCGAGGAAGCTGACCACGGCCACGTCGTCGCCGAGGTGCAGTGCCGTCTCGAACGACTCCGCCAGCCGCTGCTGAATGTCCGGTCGGATGCGCAGCCGGTCCACGACGGCCTCGATGGTGTGCTTCTTGTTCTTGTCGAGATCGGGTGGATGGTCGAGATCAGCGACGATGCCGTCGATTCGCGCCCGTATGAAGCCATTTGCCGCGAGTTCCGAGAAGACATGCTGATGCTCGCCCTTGCGGTCCCGGACCACCGGTGCCAGCACCATGATTCGCGAGCCCTCGGGCATCGCCGTCACCTGGTCCACCATCTGGCTCACCGTCTGCGCATCGAGCGGCTCGCCGTGTTCCGGGCAACGGGGCTCGCCCACGCGGGCGAACAAGAGCCTCAGGTAGTCGTAGATCTCGGTGATCGTGCCGACCGTGGAACGCGGGTTGTGTGACGTCGACTTCTGCTCGATGGAAATCGCCGGCGACAGCCCTTCGATGTGGTCGACGTCGGGCTTCTCCATCATCGACAGGAACTGCCGGGCGTAGGCGGAGAGCGACTCGACGTAGCGACGCTGGCCCTCGGCGTAGAGGGTGTCGAAGGCCAATGAAGACTTGCCCGACCCAGACAGCCCCGTGATAACCACCAGCTTGTCCCGGGGGATGTCGAGATCGACGTTCTTGAGGTTGTGCG
>JAGWBN010000149.1:5043-14785 GCA_021295875.1 Pseudomonadales bacterium | reverse complement strand
CGCTGTCGGACGCCGACGAGACCGTACGCGTCCACCGGCACACGTTCGAGAGGTCGCGCTACTACAACGAAGCTGGCGGCAGCGGTTCCGGAAATCTGGTCCACAATGTGGACCTTTGGCAACTGGCGCTGGCTGCGAACACTTTCGTGCATCGCGGGGCGGATCACGTGCCGTCTGAAGCGATTAGGCGGCCCATTGATTCATGAGGTCTCGGCGGCGGTCAAAGAGATCGCTGCGTCGGTACGCGGCCTCTACGCAGTTCGCAGACCTCTCGCGGCACTGCCGTGCTCTCCGCAGCCCAGTCCCGGAAGCTGGAGCGGAAGCCGTGCGGGACGGCTCCGATGCGGAGTACCCGAAGGAGCTTGGACAACGTGCTGTCGCTGAGCACGCGACCGGTCGGTGACGCAAACACGAACCCGCTCCCGTCCGAGATCTCCCACGCCTCGTCGAGGACGGCCACCGCGCGGTCAGAGAGGGGAACGCGATGCTCGAGCTTCGCCTTCATGCGCGTTGGCGGCACCGTCCAGGTGGCCGCGGCGTCGCCCACCTCGTCCCACCGCGCCCTGCGGACTTCGCCCGAACGGCAGGCGGTGTTGCGCGACAATCAAGATGAGAACGCGTCTCATCCTGATTGACGCGCTACAGCGCCGATTTTCGGCACGGCGTAGTCGCGCAGGCTGGCGCGCCACTGCCCAGCGGACTTGCCGCCGTCCTTCCAGTTCTCGGCGTGGATCCCGATGACCGTCTCGACGGCCTGCTCGAAAGTCGGTACGCGGTTGGCGCGGTCGCGGGGGTCGCGGCCCTCGGAGACGATCCGCGCATTGGCGAGCGCCTTCTGGCGCGCGCGGGCGAGCGTAACGACCGGGTAGGCGCCAAGGCCCACGTTGGCGGCCTTGCCGTCGAGGCGTGTCCTCTGCGCCCATGACTTGAAGAAGCCGCCGGTGGAGGCTCCCTTCACAAGAAGGCTCAGGCCGTGTCCGCCGCGTCCATCGCCGTATCGGCCGGGAACGTTGACGGTGTTGACAAAGGTGGCGGAGAGTCGCTTGGAGCGTTTCATCGAGGGGTTCGCTATCACTCCTGTTGTCTGAATTATGGGAAGTGTTCGCGCACCGAAGAGAAACGTCAAGGAACTGAAAACGCATATTTATCAGACTGTTAAGAGAACTTCATGAGGTGTGGGGAAACAGTAGAATTCGGTGTTCTGGCGGACTCCCTCTCCGCCATCCGACCGCGGTCCATTCCGGTGCCGGACACAGGGCACGTCGGCGGCGCTCGCGGTCCCACCTGTGGGTGTCCCCTACGCCTGCCGCCCTTCGGCCATCAGACGATCCTCCTCCGTCTGGTATTGCGGTGTCGTGGTTCGGGGACTGCGATGGTCCAGCTTGCCCTTCTCTCTCTCATGGACCATGTCCCACCCTAGGCGCCATTCGTAGGCCAGGGGGTCCACGCCGGGAGATGTCATCTCGTCGAATCCCTTCAACGCTTCCGCTACCACATCGAACTGGTTCTGCCGGTCTCTGAATCGGCCGGACTCGAATCCAAGGGGATAGTTGACGAATTTGGCTCGGGGCGGCCTACGCACTGCCCAGGATCAGTGTCGGCATACCCATCGCCTCGAAGTGCCGCGCGACCAGACACACGGTCTGGTGACAGACGGGTCACAGCGGCACGAGCAACAGGAGGTCGATGTCCTCCGTGTCGATGGCTTGGGTGAGCCTCGGGATGAGTTCCGCGATCACCCGCTGCTGGGAATAGATCCCGCCCATGCACGAGTAGTAGTTGTCGGCAAGCTCGCCGATCACGCCGTCGGCGCTCAAGCTCGCGAGCACGTCCGAGGGGAAGACCGTCGCCGGGTCCTGGCGGGCTTCGACCAGGTAGTTCTCCATGATGTGCGAGAACCGAATCTTGTCCATCGGCGTGTCATTGGGGATCGCCCGGACACCCGTGTCGTCCTTGTAGTAGTAGGCAACCTGGCCCTGCACGTAGGTACCCGCCGTCGAGATCATGCCGAGCCTCGATTCGGCCAGCGGTTTGGACGGGGCGACGAACGCGGGCTCCGTCTGGGCGTCGAACCACCGATACGGCTCGAACCCGAGCTTCTCGTAGCTCTCCCGGGTCCGGCGGATATATTCGGTCGGTGTTGGTCTCATCGTGCTGCACCTAGGTTCCTTGAGCAGGGCCAATGTTAACGGTCAGGTTGCATCGCACCGAAGGGCGCTACGAGTCGCTCTTGGACGGCTCCCGAAGGGAGACGCGCTCGCGTACTCGCGAGACGCCCTAGCCTGTTCGGTCGTGAGCGCCGGTACGCTCCGCGGAAATGACGTTGGTATTGAACCCCAACCAGTGCATCCGGCCAAGATAGCGGGCGTGTTCCACCTTCAGGCACCGATCGACGATGACAGACAGACCTCCTTGCTCGGCGATCGCGATGCCTTCTTCGCTGATGACACCGAACTGCAGCCAGAGATAGCGGGCCCCGATGGCGACAGCCTGTTGCGCGATCTCCGGCACCGCTTCCGGCGCGCGGAACACGTCCACGACCCCGACGGGCCCGGGAATGTCGGTCAGGCTCGGATAACACTCGCAACCCAGGATGGAAGTCTCCCGGGGATTGACCGGAACGATGTCGTAGCCGTGCCGCTTCAAGTAGAAGCCGACGAAGTGGCTCGCCCGCAGTTCGTTCGCCGAAAGACCGACAACGGCGATACGCTTTTCGCCGAGCGCGGCTCTAATGACCTGTGGGTTCTGATAGGTGGCCAGTTCCATCGTTCAGCCTACTGCGGCGAGGCCCCGGTCGAGATCCCAGATGAGATCGTCCACATCCTCGATGCCAACGGATAGACGAACCGTGCCGGGACCAATGCCCGCGGCTGCTAGTTCGACGTCGCTCAGTTGCCGATGGGTGGTTGTCGCGGGGTGAATCACCAGGCTCTTCGCATCGCCGACGTTCGCCAGATGGGAAAAGAGCGTCAGGGCCCGGATGAATTCCTGACCGTCCTCTCGACCACCGGCGAGGTCGAAACAGAATACCGCGCCCGGACCACCGGGCAGGTATTTGTCCACCAGCGGCGCGTACCTGCTGTCCGGCAACCCCGGGTAGCTGACCGCAAGCACCTTCTCGTGTTGCGCGAGATGATTCGCGATGGCGCCTGCGTTCTGGACATGCTGGCGCATCCGCAGCGGCAGCGTCTCGATGCCTTGGGCGAACAGAAAGGCGTTGAACGGACTCATGGCCGCGCCCAGATCCCGCAGCGTTTCCGCACGCAGTTTCATCAGGTAGCCGTAGACACCGAAGGTCTCGTGGAATGCCAGTCCGTGGTAGGCCTCGGAGGGTTCGGCAATGACCGGAAATCGTCCGTTGGACCAGTCGAATTCGCCCGAGTCGACAACGGCGCCGCCGATACTCGTGCCATGCCCCGACGATGTCCGCGCCCCAGGCCATGGGACGACAAAGAAACGGCGTCGCGAACGTATTGTCGACCATGAGCGGCGCACCATGATCGTGCGCGATCGCGGCGACGGCTTCGATGTCCAGCACGTTGCCGCCGGGATTGCCGATGGTTTCCGCGAATAGCAGTTTCGTATCGGGCTGCACGGCGGCGCGCCAGCCCTCGATGTCGTCGGGGTCAACGAAGGTCAGCTCCACCGACAGCTTGCGGAACAGGTGTTTCAGCTGGGTGATCGTGCCGCCATAGAGCGCCGACGATGAAACCACGTGATCACCGGGATTCAGCATGGTGAAGAAGGCTGCGGTCTGTGCCGCCATGCCGCTCGCGAAACAGACAGCCCCGACGCCGCCCTCCAAGTTGGCGATGCGCTCCTCCAACGCCGCCGTCGTCGGATTCATGATTCGCGAATAGGTGTTGCCGTACTCCTGCAGGTTGAAATACGCCGCCGCGGATTCCGGATCCTCGAACACGTAGCTCGTGGTCTGGTAGATCGGCAGGGCCCGCGCCCCGGTGGTCGGCTCCGGTCGTGCGCCGGCGTGAACAGAGCGGGTGTGGAACCCGAACTCGCGATCGGTACTCATGGCGCTCCCTGACGCGCGCTTGTCACGCCAGCGTACCGCAAGATCGGGTCGTGCGAGCCGGTCGGGCGACCGTCACGAGCCTGACGTTTGCCGACTCGCCGGGAGCTACCCGGCGTCTTCGCCGTCGGACACTTCTCCGCTGACGATGTTGAAGTCGGCTGCCTTGAGGATCGGCAGCATCTGCTTCCTCAACGACGGCAAATCCCAACCGTCGAACGCTTCCTCGATGGAGCGCGAAAAGGGCCTTCGTACCACGTACTGGTTCACCACGAGGCCCTCCCCGACGCCTCGCTGTTCAGCACGAAAGTAGTTCCACTCGACGAATCCTCCGGTCTCCTCGCCGCGCGGATAGATGATGAAGTCGATGTCCCACGCGCCACCCTGCTCCAATTGCGACACGGCAAATCGCATGTGCGGCATCGTCCGTCGGTACTCCTCCGCCATGTTGCGGATGTACTCCTCGGGCGAGTCGACGTTGTCGAAGTACCTTGCGGCGACCATCGTCGACCAATTCTCGATGGTCTCGCCCGCCGGGACGAACTCCTTGATCGACCCGACATCCGTCGACTCGGAAAAGGCCAACTAGAAGACATCGCCGCCGACCTGGACTACTTCCTCGGCGGCCGACGTGCCGCTACAGGTCAAAGCCATGGCAACTGCGAACAGAATGCTGCTGACGGTCTTGGTCCTCCGCTCGCGTCTCATAGCCATAATTGGCTCCGACGTGCGGGTTCGAACTGTCACCATAGCCAAGAGCCCACCAGACAACACATCCACCCTATAGGTCACCCCTGTGAACCTCAAGCTCGTATCCATGCCGGGCCACGGCTACAGCCGTACATCGCTCGCGACTTCGAACTCGCCGAATCCTGTTCCGAGTACACGGTCCGAAAGCTGGAACGCGCGCACGACCTCGGCAGCGGCCGAGCTTCCGCACACGATCCGTTCCGGATGGAGTGCGAACCGAACGAACCCGCCGAGCGGACCCGGGCCCGCCTGCAACGTGCCGTGAGGATCTTCTCCCGGTTGGCACGTGCGGTACTCGTCGCCGTCCCGTAGTACGTCCAGCACGCAGTCGTCGTCGAATCTCCGCAGGGTGACCGACCAGCCCGCGCAGGTGCGATGGGCATCGGCGGACTCCACGATTGACCGTTCCAGGTGGTCTGCTCGGTAGTCGAGTCGTTCGCCTTCGACGACTGCCAGGCACAACGGCGCGAGCGGTAGGCCGACGCCCTGGGCCAGTGGCCCGAGAGCCGCGCCCCCCCTGGCGTTCAATTCGGTGGGTAGGTAGCCCTCCTCCGCGAGGATCCCGTCGATACCGAAGGGTCCGCGATAGTTCACCGTCTCACGGAGCGCCGCCCCTACCCGGTAGGCAAGTCCGCGCATCGCTTCACGGTCCGCGGGAAGCGGATCGAACGCGGTCGCGCAACCCGCGTAGTGCAGGCGGTCGCCAGTGATCGGCCGGAGCACGACCATCTCGACAGGCCGGAAGACGGCCACCGACTCGGCAAACACGATACCGTGGATGCTTGCCGAAATGCCTTCCAGGAACGGCATGACGCGTATCCGGTCGGCCATCCGCCGCAACGATGCGAAGGACTCACGGCCGTCGTCGCCGTGTCGCACCCAGCGCAGGCCCAAACCGCCGCCGTGGACGCCGTCCCGCGCATCGGCTGCCCAGACCGTGCCGAGACCCCGGTCCAACTCCCGTACCGCGCCCATGAGTGCGTCGTAGTCTGCGGCGACGATCCGCGACGGCGCACGCGCAACACCTGCCGAATCCCAGAAGGCATCGATCCGCACCTTGTCTTCCAGTGCCGCCCAAGCGGGAGGCCGCGCGGCATACGCCATCCGGCCCGCCACATCGAGGGGCTCCGCCAAAGGGTTCGCGAAGATGAACCGTGCCGTACCGACGCGTCGATGGCCCTGCGCAAGTCGACAGGCAAGTCCTCGAGCGCACTATGCAGATTGCGGTTTTGTTCCAGCACGTCCGTGCTTTGGAGTCCCAGCACCCGCAGTTCCGCCTCCTCCGGCCCCGGCAGGGTGCCCGTCCCCTCGTTGGCGGCGATCAGGAACGGACGCTCGGCGCCGAGTTCCCTCAGTCGCCGCGCAAGCCCCGCGAGGCCAACGGCGATGGGCCCAGCGATCAGGAACCTTCGACCGGCAAAGACCGGACGCAGCAAGTCTTCGTAGTAGGCGCTTGCCTCTTCGGCCAACGGTGAGGCGTTGTCTGTCATGGTGGGCTCCTCGCGGGGGCTTCCGCCCGGAGGAGCCGTCGACTGGACACCTTCTCCGGGAGCTCCGGTCAATGGGTATCTAGGTTGTCGGTGACCCACCGACAGGACGAACCTCACCAGCAGCGCCATGCGGCAGCATGGCGACCCAAATCACGATTTGGATGTGGCAGGCGTGGTTCATGGGCGGCGCACGGTAGCGGGGGGTAGCGTTCGCGTCAAGTTAATCAGCGACTCGGCTCGTCACGGGCAGGACAAAGGCACCCTCCTCGTCGCCGAGCCATAGGATAGCCACCTCGGCAGACGTCAGCGTGGGATTGCCGACGCCCGGTGCGAAGGTCTGTTTAGCCAGGTTCTCCGGTGGGAGAGCCTCATTCCAAACCGTCAGCTGCCGGTCTGGGAGCGAATCTGGTCCGGCTGTTCCTCCTCCCGGATGCGCTCGTAGATCTCCTCGCGATGCACCGCCACGTTGCGGGGCGCATTGACCCCCACTCGAACCTGGTTGCCTTTGACACCCAGGACAGTGACCGTGATGTCGTCACCGATCATCAGGGTCTCGCCCACACGCCTGGTTAGGATCAACATGGTCCTTCCTCCCTTCCAGTGTCCTTCTTGTACGGCCTGTGCCGGATGCAGACTGCCGCATCCGCACAGCGGCAACATCCGTTGCCATCCGTGCCTTGGCATGGTCTGTGCGCGTCCGCTCTTGGTGGCGATTCGCCTACAGCCCGATGACGGCCCAATTGTGGCCTAGTTTGACCGTCCGGAAAAGCCCATGCGCAGCCCCCCTTGCGCGGGGCCAATCGGCGGCCGCAACGCGCCCAAGCACGCGGTCGCCGCTGTGCGCAGTGTCGACGCGCGGTCGCGCCTACCAGGTTTCTTCGGTCGACGCGTCCGTACCCAGTTCGAAGGCGTCGTGCATGGCCCGCACCGCCAGTTCCAGGTAGCGCTCCGCGACCACGACCGAGATCTTGATCTCCGAGGTCGAGATCATCTGGATGTTGATGTTCTCCCGGGCGAGCGCGTCGAACATGCGTTTGGCGACGCCGGCGTGGGACTTCATGCCGACCCCCACCGCGGAGACCTTGGCGATGTGGTCGTCGCCTTCGACACCCCGGGCGCCTAGGCTGCCTCGAACGCCGTCCAGGATCTCGAGGGCTCGTTCGTAGTCCGCGCGACGCACGGTGAACGTCAGGTCGGTGGAACCATCGGCACCGGTGTTCTGCACGATCATGTCCACCTCGATGTCGGCCTCACCGATCGGACCGAGGATCTTCGACGCGACGCCGGGAACGTCGGGTACGCCCAATACGGTCAGCTTGGCCTCGTCGCGCTGGTAGGTCAGACCCGAGACGATGAGTTGCTCCATGGAACGTTCCTCCGTGGTGATCAGTGTGCCGGGGCCGTCGTTGAAGCTCGACAGGACTCTCAAGGGGACGCCGTACTTGCCGACGAATTCCACCGAGCGCGAGTGCAGCACCTTGGCGCCGAGGCTCGCGAGTTCCAGCATCTCCTCGAAAGTGAGTACGTCGAGGCGCCGGGCATCCTCGACGATGCGCGGATCGGCGGTGAACACGCCGTCCACGTCCGTGTAGATCTGGCACTCGTCGGCGTTGATCGCAGCGGCGATGGCGACCGCCGTGGTATCCGACCCGCCGCGCCCGAAGGTCGTGATGTCGCCCCTGGAATTGATGCCCTGAAAGCCAGCGATGACCGGCGTCATCCCGGAATCGAGGTCGGCGTGGAGACGCTCCGCATCGATTTCTTCGATGCGCGCCCGCATGTGGTTGCCGTCGGTGCGGATACGTGCCTGGAAGCCGAGTCCGGAACGTGCCGTACAGCCGCGTTCCATGAGCGCCATCGCGACCAGGGCGACCGACACCTGCTCGCCCGACGACAACAGCACGTCCATCTCCCGCGACGGGGGTCGCGGCGCGACCTCGAAACCCAAGCCTTCCAAACGGTCGGTCTCTCCCGCCATCGCCGACACCACGACGACGACACGGTTGCCGTCGGCGACACTGGCGGCGACGCGATCCGCGACCGCGTTGATGCGGCCGATGTCGCGCACGGAGGTGCCACCGAACTTCTGAACCAGGAGGGCCATCGTGGGATCAGGCGGCTTGCTAGCCGGCCGTCCGCTCTCGCACCCAGTCCACGACCGAGTCCAGCGCTTCGTTCAGTTTGTCCGGTCGGTCGCCGCCGCCCGCCTGGGCCATCTCGGCGCGGCCGCCGCCCCTGGCACCCACTTGGGCGCCGACGAAGCGAACGGCTTCGCCGGCGTTGACCCGCTCGGCGACAGATCGGCTGACGCCCACCACGAGGCTCACCTTGTCGCCCACGTGGCCGAGCACCACGATGGAGTCGCCCAATCGGTCTCGGAGGCTGTCCATGGTCGTCTTCATGGACTTGGGATCGCCATCGACGATCGCCGTCAGCACGCGGATACCGTTCACGTCGACGGCGCCGGAGGCCAGGTCGGCGCCCCGGTCCGCCGCGAGTTTCGAATTGAGCGCATGCACCTCGCGCTGCAATGTCCGCATCCGGTCGGCCAACTGCGTGGTCTTGTCACCCAGTTCACCGCGCCGCCCGCGAACGATGCTGGCCACGGTGTCGATCTCTTGTTCGCCGTCGAGGAACCAATCGAGGGCATGCCTTCCCGTCAACGCCTCCACCCGGCGCACGCCGGCGGCGATCCCCTCCTCCGAGACGATGTGAAAGGCGCCGATGTCCCCGGTGCGACCCACATGGGTGCCGCCGCACAGTTCCACCGAGAAGCCGTTGCCCATGGTCAGGACACGCACCCGGTCGGCGTACTTCTCGCCGAACAGCGCCATGGCGCCCTTGGCGATGGCCTGGTCGAAGTCCATAACCTCAACCAAGGTCTCGGTGTTGTCGCGGATACGCCGGTTGACGATCTCCGCGATGCGCCGAATCTCGTCGGCGGCGACGGGCTTCGGGTGGCTGAAGTCGAAGCGCAGCCGGTCCGCCGCGACCAGCGAGCCCTTCTGTTCGACATGCGTGCCCAGCACGTCGCGCAGTGCCGCGTGCAGAAGGTGGGTCGCGGAGTGGTTCAGGACGATGTCCCGTCGTCGCTCCTGATCGATCGCCGCGACCACGACCTCGCCCCGATGCAGCGTTCCCTCCAAGACCTTGCCATGGTGCAGATGCTGCTCGCCGCCCCGAGTGGTGTCGTCCACGGTGAAACAGCTTGCCCCGTCAACGGCGCGGATCAGTCCCTGGTCCCCGATTTGACCCCCCGCCTCGGCGTAGAACGGCGTTTCCTCCAGGACGACGACACCCTCGACGCCGGTCTCCAAGGCGTCGACTTCCGCGCCGTCCTTGAACAGACCAACGACCGTGGTGCGGCTCTCGGCATCCGTGTAGCCGGAGAACGTGACCTCGGATTCAAGGCGGATGCTCTGTGCCACATTGGCGTCGAACCGGGAAGCCGCCGCCCTACCCCGCGCCCGTTGCT